>NZ_JANVFC010000009.1:0-180847 GCF_025195005.1 Vibrio sp. NC2 | reverse complement strand
GACGTGCCATCTAAGTATTGCTTAGCAATGATACATTTTAGCTCTCGGCTATATTTGGACATAAAAAGACCCCCAATAATTGGTGTCCAACTATTGGGGGTCAGTTCATAAACATAACTGGCTCTTATGGTTTCTGGTGATCTATTAAGCTAGCTTAGCTTTTAACTTAACTTAACTTAACTTAACTCAACTTAACTTAAATCAGTCTTGTCTGGCGAATAGTGCAGAATCGCCATTGAAGCTGGAGATAGCAGCATTTCACCTTCAGCATGACCTGGTTTTACATTTCGTAGGTTAGTATCGCAGATAGTCACCCAGTTTTGCTCACGGTCACTAGGTAAGGAAAAACGCGCCGGTGCGTTGGTTTGGTTGATCAGATAAATCAACTCGTCACCATCTTTACCAATACCTAAATGCAACGCAACCGAGCTTAAACGGTTCCAATCATCATGTTCCATGAGAGTGCCATCGACACGGCTCCAGAAGATGCGGTTAGAGTTACGCTTTTCGCCACTGAATGCCTTAATAAAAGGCACCATGTATTGCTGACGTGCGGAGATCATCTCAGACAGCCAAGTCTTGAAGTAAGTCTTACGCTCTGAATCTTCCCAGTTCAGCCAGCTGGTTACGCCGTCTTGGCAGTAAGCATTGTTGTTACCCTTTTGAGTATGAGATAACACATCAGCCGTCAGAATATGCGGAATACCAAAGGCGAACAGCAGGCTTGCCATGAAGTTACGCTTCTGTTTTTCACGTGTTGCGACGACCAGGAGGTTTTCGGTTTCGCCTTCAACGCCATAGTTTTCAGAGCGATTGTCGCCGTGTCCATCGCGGTTGTTCTCACCATTCTCTTCGTTGTGCTTATGCTTGTAAGAAACAAGGTCCTGCATGGTGAAGCCATCGTGATAAGTGATGTAGTTGACGGTTAATTTGTACGGCCAGTGCGCTGCACTATATATGTCGCGCGATCCCATCAAGCGAGTTGCAAACTCTTTCAGATAGCCTTGATCACCGCGCCAGAAGCTGCGTGTAATGTCCCTGAGCTTGTCATTACACTCATTCCAACCTAACGGAAAATTACCGACTTGGTAGCCATTCGGGCCGATGTCCCAAGGTTCTGCAATTAGCTTGGTTTCTTTAAGTACCGGATCTTGAGCAACGGCTTTGAAGAAAGCGGCCTCAGGATTGTAATTATCGCCTTCACGGCCTAGCGTTGCTGCTAAATCAAAGCGGAAGCCATCAACTTTAAATTCATTAACCCAATAGCGAAGCGTATCCATCACTAAGTTGAGTGCTGGCTGGTGGGTTAGGTCGACTGTATTACCGCAACCAGTAAAGTTCGCGTAATGACAACCATGTTTAATGTAGTAGCGACTATCCAGTGCTTTTAGGTTGAAGGTAGTTCCACCTTCACCGCCTTCTGCTGTGTGGTTGTACACGACATCTAGAATGACCTCGATGCCATTACGGTGCAGTTCGCGAATCGCAGTTTTGAGCTCATTCACGGCGTCCTTTTCGGCGTAGCGTGGGTCAGGCACCATGAATAAGTATGGGTTGTAACCCCAATAGTTCACTTTCCCCATATCTAGTAGGTGAGGCTCATGCATGCATGCAGCAATAGGTAAAAGTTGTAGAGAGTTGATATTTTGCTGTTTGTAGAACGCGAGTATTTCAGGGCTAACTAACCCTAAGTAACGGCCTTTAGTATGGGTCGCGACTTCAGGGTGAAGCTTAGATAGGCCTTTTACATGCGTTTCAAAAAGAACGGTCTCTTCTCGGCTAATACGCGGCTTGTCTACATCTTGCCAGTCGAAAGTGTCATCAATAACAACACATTTCGCCATCGAAAAGCTTTTTTCATTGGTATATGGCGTGGCGTAATCGAGCGGTTCGTTGATTGCTTTAGCGTAAGGATCTGAAAGTAAGATTGGACCATTTTCAGTTTCAGCAATGAAGCCGTATTTTTGTCCTGCTTTTATTCCGTCGATGAACACATATCGAATATCAGCGTATTCATTTTCCAATTTATAAGTGGTGAACTCATCGTTCTCGTCAAAGAGAGCGAGGGAAAGGGATTTACAGTCAGGAGAATAAATTGAGAAGTTGCAGCCAGTGTTACCTAGCGTTGCGCCTAGTGGATAAGGGCGATCGAGCGTTCTAGTCATTGCTTGATTTCTTGTTCGTTTATCGACATCAGTGAACTATAAGTAAAAAGCTTTGTCACAATAAGGTCAAGCAACTTCACAGAATAATTATTGTTAAAAAAATAATTTACCGATGAAGTTCAAATTATATATTTGAACTAGATCGCACTTATATCGAATAATTAGATCTGTGTGCTGTCTACTCCTCCTAGATTAAGTGATCTACCTCTTTAAAACACCGTTCTGTATGTTTTCTACTCCCCTCTAGTCCCCCTTAATTAACTTAGGGGCGGAGGAAGTCAAACTTGTCATCCCCTCTTAATATTGACTCCGTTGAAACGAATCAGGGGCAACCCTAAACCTCTCTATCTTACGTCCGCCATTACTGCCTTTGGTTGTCGCAAGAGAGCAAAAATATAAAAACCTAAAATAAATCGTCCTTAATGGAGTTAAGAATGAAAAAAGTAAGTTTGATTGCTGCTGCAGTGGCAACTACATTAGCTGCTGGCTCTGCGTTCGCTGTAGATTTTAATGGTTACATGCGTGCTGGTATTGGTATTAGTGGTAATGGCGAAGGTGATGTATCGTTTATGAAGAATGGTATTGGTCGTCTAGGTAACGAAAACGACAATTACTATGAGTTTGGCCTTTCTGAAGAGCTTGAATCAGGTGAGCAAACTTGGCGTGTTGAGTCTATGATTGCTCAAGGCAATGATGGCGCAGCTGGCTGGGAAGACGGAGATTTCAACGTGGCACAGTTTGCAGTAAAAGCAAAGGGTGTATTAGCGTTTGACCGTGATGCGACACTATGGGCCGGTAAAACATATTACCAACGTAAAGATATTCATATTACCGATTTCTACTTTTTGAATACATCAGGTACTGGTGGTGGTATTGAAAACATTTCATTAGGCGATCAGAAACTATCTGTGGCTGTTCTTCAAGATGGTGAGACTGCAGATAGCACAGGTTATATTGCAGATGTCCGTTTAGCAAATATAAAACTAGCTCAAGATACTTCACTGGAAGTTGCATTAGCATACAATTTTGCTACTGAGAAAGATGATAAAACTCAGGATGCTGATGATGGTCTAATGGTAACTGGTATATTGCACCAAGGTTTAAGCAATGGTTTTAACCAGACGATTCTTCAATATGGTACTAGTGGTTACGGTAAACAAGTTGCAGAATTTGGTTCTGGCGCTTGGTATGATCGTGGTACGAGTACTTACAACGATGCTAGTGCTTTCCGTGTTATCAACTGGGGTGTAATTAACCTTGGTGAAGATTGGGAGCTTGGTCATCAGCTATCTTACCACCACGGTATGGATCTAGTTTCTGGTGAAGGTGACTCTGATTTGTACACAGCTGTTGTACGTCCTATGTATAAGTGGGATGACACAATGAGAACTGTGTTCGAAGGTGGTATTTCTGCGGGTGAAGTCGATGTACCTGGAGCAACTAAAGTTAAGCAAGGCGGCAGTAAGTTTACAGTAGCTCAAGCATGGGCTATGGGTGATAGCTTCTGGGCTCGTCCTGAAATCCGTGTTTACGGTTCTTACATCACTGATGATGAAGGAACAACATTTGGTGACAAAGGCGACTCTGACTTCGTCGTTGGTATTCAAGCTGAAGCTTGGTGGTAAACACCTAGCGTAACAAATTCTAAACTGTCCTAATTCATAGCCGGCTTGCGTCGGCTATTTTTTTAAGGAATGTACAATTAAGTTGATCGTTCCCTAGGTGAATAGTTCTCTTTGTGGTAATTAAAGTTAATAAATTTCTTAAAAAAATAACAAAAAGGAAGGGTTATGTATTTTAAAGCTCTGATGTTGAGTGGCTGTGTTGCGTTGGCCGGTTGTCAATCTGCGCAAGTAATCGAGCAAGTGCAAATTGCACAGGCTGAACAAGTTAACTCCATTGCTGGTCTTCAATTTGCTTCAATGAAGCTGCCAAGCTCGGCAATTTTTGATGTAACACCAAATAGCCAAATATTAAACTACCAAGGTATAAATAGCCCAGTCGTCGCGATTGAGCTTCCTGCAAATCGCGGTGAGTATTCTATTAAGATCACAAGCATGATCGATGAGACGGCGTTCGTTCCTAATGCGGTAATTTACGACAAAAACGGTCGTGAGTTAGAGCGGTATGGTAAAGGTAGTTTCAAATACGCGAAACCAAGATTGCACCTGGGGAACCGTTTGGTTGCTGAGAAGGATTTTTACCCGCCAACGACGTCTGAATCGGTTTATTTAGTTATCTATACTGAACAGCAAGATCTAGATGGCTTTACTGATGTGATTCACCCTGCTCGTTTAGATGCAGAAGCTCGTGGTAATTATTTGCCTGAAATGGAAGATATTCCAGTTCCAAATGCTAATGTAGGTAAGATAGAAGTTACAATTGATAAAGCGAGCTTCTTCTCAATTGGTTCATCAAAAAGTAAATTTAATGCCAAACCAGCGGCGGCAGTTAAGCTTGATACGATTCAACCAGAGACACAAACTTACTACCATAATGCAATTCAAGCGGCAGTAAGTGAAGATAATATTCCGAAAGCTCTGAGCTTATTAGATGAAGCAAAAGCACTCGGTATTGAAGGCGCACAAGAAGTATTTGTAAAAGCCGTCAATAAAAAATAATCGTATTGTAAATACTGATTATATTTAACAAAAGGGACCCTCATTGGGTCCTTTTTTATTATCTTCTACAAATGGTACGGCAAGGTTTCTATAGGCTAATAGTTGGAACTGGACATTATTTGAGTATGAATTAGTCCGAATAAACAATACTTCGAGTAAGACATTGCTTGATGAGTGTATATTCCTTCTTAATTATTACGATTTAACATTACGAATTAAAGTGCAAAATAAAGCACTCACTAGCTATTAATTTCTAAGAGTTATCGATATAGAGCGCTGTCGTGTTGTTTTCTATTTGATTCATGATTGTGAATTTTACTAATTGTAGCTCAAGTTACTCACCCTAATTTCGAATAAAGTAAGTACCCAGGTTAGACGTGCAGTTCTAGATCGGGTTCTCCATACTGTGCTCGGAGCTAACAGTTAAATGGCTTGTCCATCCTTTTACAATTGGTATATGCGATGAGGGCTAAGATAAGGTGAAGTTCTGTTTAGTGGCCTAGTTGGTGATTCGTGAGCACAAAAAAAGGGAGACTGACGTCTCCCAAAGGCTAGCTTACGCTGGTTTTATTATCTGTTTATTAGAATCATAAGGTTTAAGGTTTAAGGTTTAAGGCTTAATTCTTGGTTACTGAAACTACGGCTTTCTCCACATTGTCATCTAACTCATGAATCGCATTCAGAGTGAATGTGTAGCTGCCAGCTTCAGTTATGCTCAGTTGGCAGTTACCATCAGTACCAAGGTTGATAGAGCCATCTGCAAGTTCAACAGAATCACAACCAAAGTTAGGAGATACCCAGTCAGCATCCGCAAACTTAAAGCCGTGTCCATCCTTACCTTCTTTAGGCATAGGCACCTGCACTGTCAAAGAGTAAACACCATTAGCAACAAAGCTCATCGCCCAATCATCAGTTGCGCCCCAATCATTCATATCACCACGAACATAAACGGTCGTTTGGCCGTATGGAGGAATGCTAGATACATCTTTATCTGAGTTATCGACTGGCAGACCGACACCTTGTGCATCGCCTTGAGCTTGTACAAATACAGCTGTGGTTAATGCAGGTACTGTGAAGGTTTCAGTAGCAAAGGTTGCGCCTTTCACCGTGTCGTCAGCCGAGTTTTGTTGAACATCGTGAAGTGTAAAACCAGTTGCTCCTGTGATTTTGAACGCTTGAGATTTATCCGTTGAGTTCACTACAGCAACAATTGCATCGTTGGCCGGGTCAAGGTCTTTACCTGTTGAGATACCATCATCGATAGACATCACAATCAGGCCTTCGACTTGATCTTCACCTACATTACGGAAGTCGACACGCTTCATGACTTCTTCTGCAGTGTCTAAGCGGAACAGTTCACTTGAGCTACGGATTTTTAATAACTCGAGGAATTGCTGTTTAGTCAGCTCAATATCGTCTGCGTCTGGTTTAGCCGTACTGTCAGCAATGATAGTTTTGATCAGATCCCAGTTAGCACCATCTTTATCTTCACGTGGTAGGCCAACATTCCAGTTGTTGCCCGTACCATCGAACATTACGCGGTTGTACCAGTCGCCAGAGTCGTAAGAGTCGCGCTGCATCGACTTAGATCGTAGTAGTTCAGAACCCATGTGGATGAATGGTATGCCTTGGCCTAACATCACGGTAGATAGCGATACAGACTGCATACGAGCGCGCTCTGCAGAGCTAGTCCCAGTGGCGATCTTATAAGCGTTGTTATCCCAAAGCGTTTGGTTATCGTGTTTAGAAACGTAAGAGATGTTCTCTGAAGGCATCTTGGTGTAGCCCGCGGGCGCACCGTTGTAGTCAACGTTTTTACCCAGTTTGGTATCACCGTTGTAATCCAACAATACGTATTCTGCTAGGTTACCTGCCATGCCTAAGCGGACAAGATCTTGGTTGTGCAAACGGCCGTTTACTGAGTCTTGATCATCTTTGGTTTCTTCATTGGCAATCGCGGCGTTACCAAAGCCTTGATTGAATCGAAGTGAGTGGTTGCCTTCTGAATCGACGCCGCCATCAAATGGGCTACCGCCGCGTACTGCATCACGTAAACGGTCTGAGAAGGTGCCGATTTCTGTGCCTGCCATATTGATTTGGTTAGCTTGGTCGAAGCGTGCGTTGTTTGCTACTTCGCCAAAGTCCCAACCTTCACCGTAGAACAGAGTGTTCGGGTCGATTTTGCGCACTTCTTCCAATGCTTCGACCATTACGTCTTTTGGTTGGTGGCCCATTAAGTCAAAACGGAAACCATCTACTTTATAGTCGTCAGCCCATACCTTAAGAGAGTCGACCATCAATTTACCCATCATCAGGTTTTCGGTCGCGGTGTTGTCACAACAGGTTGAGTTTTCGACGCCACCTGTGTTTACGTTAAGACGGTGGTAGTACCCAGGGACAATTTTATCTAGGACAGACTTATCGTTCACGCCAGACGCATTGGTGTGGTTGTATACCACGTCCATGATCAGCTTAAGATCCATGTCGTGCGTTGCTTTCACCATTTGACGGAACTCTAGAATACGCTTAGAACCATTAGGATCGGTCGCGTAACTTCCCTCTGGAACCGTGTAATGAAATGGGTCGTAGCCCCAGTTGAAGCTATCAAGCATGCGCAGGTCGTTCATTAGGGCTTGGGCGTCGCCTGTTGAAGGATCATAATTATCGAGTACATCTTCGATGACTTTGTTTTCGTCTTCGCTTCCACACAACGCAGCGGTAGGTTTTACATCACATAGCTTACCAACGGTGTCAGTAATATCGACACGGCTCGCTTCATCTTCATCAACGGTAGCGATATCAAATGCTGGTAAGATATGCAGCGTCGTTAAACCTGCATCTTGCAGAGCTTGTAGGTGTTTGACCGACTCACGATCTGCTTCTGTGAGAGCGAGGTACTTGCCGTTTAGGCTCTTTGTGCCGAGCTTATCGCTGAAGCTGAAGTCACGAAGGTGGGATTCGTAAAGTACGTGGTCTTCGTCTTTTTCTACCGTTGGGCGTTCATATCCAGCCCAACCTTCAGGCATTAATGCTGAATCATTAAGGTCGATAACTTGAGAGTATGCAGAGTTTTTCGACAAACTGAGTGAGTAAGGGTCGGTTACTAGGCGAGTCTCAATGTTACCTGTGGTTGGATGGTAAACCTTCACTTGGTAGCGATAGTAACTGTTGACAGCGTTAGGTACCGCGTCAGTCGCCCAAATCCCCGTCTCAGTGCTTTCTGTCATTGGGAACACTTGTGAATTTTGCAGATCTTCGCTGTATAGGACCAGTTCTACATCTTGTGCTGTTGGTGCCCAAAGCTTAAACGTAGCCGTACTGCCTTCAACAATAGCGCCTAATGCTTCACTCATCGCATTACCAGTGTCTTCGTCAGCAAAGACAGCATCAAGTACACCTGGTTTTTGAACCTCTGTTGAAGAGGTAACGTCGCCATTGGCATTGTAGGCAACAAGAATTATCTGAGATTTAAAAATGGTGCGTAGCGTGTTGTCGTCAACATCGATCGATAAAGCAGGTAGGCTAGCTAGATGACGGAAACGCTCTTTCAATTCAGAGGATAGCTCGCCATCTTTGGCTAGATCAACGGCAGTGCCTCCCAAGATCTCTTTGTCGTTCATGGTGATGCTGTTATCTAGTGCGTAGAACAATTTCACAGAATCGGCATTACCAGCTGCTTCCCAAGCGATAGTATCTGCGTTCAACCAATGCGCTTTTTGACCATCGATATTGACTGGGCGTTCTGAAATTGGGTCGTAGTACAACTCACTGCTGCCATGAAAACCAAACACGCCTTGTGAATCGCCAAGCGTGATTAGATTGATTTTCGAATTTGCACTACCAAACCCTTTTTCGTCGCCATTATGTAAGATGAAATTCATGCATTTGTGTGGGTCAGAAGCATCAGGATTGACTTTCAATACGTAGTAAGCACCGTAGGTATCACTGATACCGTCAGGCTCATAAGGTGCTTCCCAGTTGGTACCGCTTTCGCTTAGTCCCATACCGATTAGATCTGTACTAGTGCAACCTTCGCCATTCCATAGGTGAAGCCCCCAGCCGTCGTAAGTCGAGCCAGAAGCGCTTGCAGCTGCAACATCACGTTTGTAATACACAACGACTTCGTTTTCGCCTGCTTTGTATAAGCCACTGTTGCCAGCATCCGTGTCGCTGTCGTTATCGCTACCACAGCCTGCGATAAGGGTGGCAGTGAAGAGAGGCAGAATCGCTTTGGCTAGCGTTGATCGTTTGAAGCTTCTCTTTTTAGTAATGTTGAAGGTGCGTTGTAGGGTGATGTTCTTATTAATATTTATGTTTTTCACGTTTGATATCCATATTTCATTTTTTATGAAGATGAATATCCTAGTCCGAATGATGGCCAACTATTTGTGATGGCTATATGTAAAGTTATTTTTAATACGTAAAAATAGGAAACCTAGTGTCAGTATCACGCTTTGTATTTGGTTTAAGTGAAATTAATTGGATCAATAGCTCATATGTTCGATATTAATAACCCAAGGCGTAGAAGCTAGGAGTAGATAATAAGGATGAGAGCTCATCCTTATTAATGTGAGGAATGTATCGAATTGAGGTGAAGTTAATTTAATGTGGAAATTAAGTTATTTGTCAATTAATTAAAACTCAGATTGTTTGGGAGTTAATAATGATAAATATCCTGTTCAGATAAGGAAAACACCCAAACCAACGAAGCCAGTGGCTTTAGTTCAAGACTAAAACTGCCAATACTTTCCTCAACGTTTAATACCTGTTGTTGAATACCTTCAATATGTTCATCTAACAAGTAACTGTCATCAGCGATTGTGAGCGTTTGTATAAGATCATTTGGAACGGTTAAGTGAATATTCTCTGTGACATGTTGGCTGAAATTCGCAGCAACTATTGTCACCTCTTGGTCGTCATATCGCAGAAATACGTAAACGGAATCACTCAAGTTATTGCTCTGGTGTAAGTCTCGATATTCACCAGTCATTGAAGAGTGCTCAAGCGAAAAATTCATTACTTTTTGATAGAAGTGACGTAGTTGCTTTTCGTTATCGTCTAGTAACTCACCATCGAACGCACCATTATTCATCCACTTTTGGTGTTGTGGGACGCCAATGTAGTCAAATATGGAGGTTCGTGAGGGCTGTCCAAACCCTGCATTCTCTGCACCGGGTTCTCCTACTTCTTGCCCAAAATAGATCATGGTTGGAGAACTGCTCAATAACGTGCTGACGAGCATCGCAGGCTTTGCGATATGTGGATTGCCAACAAACTCTGGAGAAGCGATGCGTTGCTCATCGTGATTATCCAAGAAGTGCAGCATGTGATGTTCAATATCCATCATCTGATGTTGGATTTCGGGGATGATAGCCGTTGAAGCCTTGCCTTGCATGATGTCTTTTAGACCGTCATAAAGATCAACCTTATCGTACAGGTAGTCCATTTTCCCTAGGTGAATATAGTCGCGGTACAAATGGCGTTGGTACACCTCTGCCATTAAAAAGGCATCTTGGTTTTTCATCTTTATAGATGAATTAAGGTAGCTCCAAAATTCGACGGGCACCATCTCAGCCATATCGTAGCGAAACCCATCAACACCTTTTCCTAACCAAAATAAGGCGATGTCCCGGAATTTAACCCAAGAGTTAGGCACATCAACAGATTCCCAGAAACGGAAATGATCCATGTAATTTCGTTGAGCATAGTCACTCGGTAGCTCTGGGAAATCTTTTGAACCGTCAGGGCGCACACCGTAATTGATCTTCACGGTTTCATACCAGTCGTCAAAACCAGGCTTAACCAAGCGTGAGCCATTACCTGTCCATTTGGCGGGCGTCTCTATAAAAGGGGAGTTTAGGTTAGGGTGCTGTTCACCACCTAGCGGCGTAAAGGCGGGCTCTATGTCTGGCAATTCAAAGGTGCTGCTGGGAATGTAGTAGAAGTTATTGTCTCTGTGGTATTCCAGCGTTGTGTCATCTTGAGCGCCGAAGTCACTGACGCCTTGTGGGTTGTGTAAGCCTTGATAATGACGCGCAACGTGATTCGGTACGATATCGATGATCACTTTTAAACCGTTGTCGTGGCTTCTTTTTATCAATGCCTCAAACTCTTCTAACCGATGGTCAGGATTATTGGCGAGGTCCGGATTGACGGAGTAGTAATCTTTAATTGCATAAGGGGAACCTGCTCGGCCTTTTACCACGCTTGGGTGATCGTCTGAAATCCCGATGTGCTTGTAATCATTGATGATGGCGTGATGTGGCACTCCGGTATACCAAATATGAGTCATACCGAGTTTGCGGATTTCAGACAGCGCTTTATCGGTAAAATCACTGAACTTACCGACGCCATTTTGCTCGATTGTGCCCCATGGAACATGTTGGGTGTTCTTATTACCAAATAAACGCGTAAAAACTTGGTAGATGGCGTACTTTTGGTTGTACATATTTATAATTCCTTTAACTTCCATCATGTTATGTAGGGATGAATGGGCTTGTTTATTCTTTGCAGGCTAACCGAATTACAATATGCCTTACTCATCCTTATCAAAATCTACCGGGCGTAATTGCCACAGTATGTGAGCTGTTGCCCAAAAGGAGTTGATGTTGTCTTCATCTATTCAAATCGTTATCACTTATCTTGTTCTGGTAGCGGTATCTGTGTTGTTTGCGGAAAGTTCTAAAGCGCTGTTGGTGTGGTATTTGGTTATCGGTGTGGTGACGTTTTTTGTGTATGCGAAGGACAAGCGAGCAGCGATCAATGGCAATTGGCGTGTGCCAGAGAAAACCCTGCATACTTTTTCTGTTGCTGGTGGCTGGTTAGGGGCGTTGATAGCTCAAGAGAAGCTGCGTCATAAAACGCAGAAGCAGCCGTTCAGATCTATCTATTGGCTGACAGTGGTAATTAATGTAGCGGCGTTTGCGTGGACGTTAACCCCAAGCGGGCATGCAATTTTTGGTCGTTGGCTTAGCGAGATTATTGGATATCTTTAACGAGAATGATGGCTAGTAGTCGTGCACTAACCATCACAATATAGGACGTTATTTGATTAGAGCATCGGAATTGTCGACGCGAGCAGCAAGCCGGCCATACCATAGTTGAAGCTTTTGATGCGAACGGGTGTTGTTAACCAATGCTGCAGTTGTTTACCTGCCGCTGTCCAGAATGTGACTGACGGTAAGTTCGCTAGCGTGAAGATACCTGCGATGATCGCAAGCTCCCACCATGAACTGCCGCTGCTATACACTGAGAATGCAGTCAGCGCCATTGACCAACCTTTAGGGTTTATCCATTGAAAACTTGCTGCGCCGATGAAGGTCATTGGCTTATAAGCCTCGCTGCTTTTGGCTTTGCCGCTCAATGCTATCTTGATTGCAAGGTACACGAGGTAAGCAAGGCTTAGGTATTTCAGTATTTGGTGAGTAACTGGGTACGCGTTGAAAATTCCCATTAAACCGAAGCCAACTAACAGCAACATGGCTGCGAACCCTAGAGCAATGCCGAGCATGTGCGGAATAGTACGGGCAAAGCCAACATTTGCTCCTGATGTCATGAGCATGATGTTATTTGGACCTGGCGTGAAGGTCGAGACGAACGCAAACAAGGCAAGTGCGCTAAGTTGTTCTAAAGGCATTATGGTTCTCCAGCAATAAAATGAACGAAGTGACTGACCGGTCATGACTTTCACGTGTTGAGAAACATAGTAGGTGGAAAGTGAGGCAATTATGTGCTTTTATTTCCTCTATTATCACTAATTGCACAATAATAAGTACTTATGGATAGATTTGACGAAAGGATATTGCAAGAGCTTAAATTGGACGGCAGAATCTCCAACATTGAGCTTTCAGAACGGATTGGCTTGTCGGCTTCTGCGACCTTAAGGCGAGTTCAGGATCTTGAGCGTAAAGGAATAATTCAAGGTTACCGTGCGGTTCTGGATAATGGGCTGATGGGGGTCGGTTTTATTGCTTATGTTTCGATTGGTTTATCAAGCCACAGCAAAGCGGCTCAGCTGGAGTTTGAACAACACGTCAGTATGGAAAAAGAGGTAGTGGAGTGCCACAACATTACCGGTGCTAACGAGTACTTGCTAAGGGTAGAAACCAAAGATCTACCGGGCTATAAGAAGTTTCATGCCGATGTGCTTGGGGAATGTGCTCAGGTGCAATCTATTACGACTATGGTTGTGATGGACACCCCCAAAGATGAACGCTAGTCGAGTTTTTATTTCAGGAGAGGCGCAGTGCCAAATACCAATCAGTTGTTATTGTTCTTAGATGTGGTTCAACAAGGGTCGTTTACCAAAGCGGCAACTTTGCATGACATGGACAACTCATCGCTCTCTAAACAGATCAAAAAGCTTGAGCAAGATTTAGGTGTTCAGCTGCTGAACCGCTCTACACGCTCGTTTTCGTTGACGTCGGCCGGGGAAGATATTCTCGCACAAACCTATGTGCTGAAAGACACCATCAATCAGATCCAAGGCATTGCAGATTCATACCAGTCAGAGCCTAAAGGCGTTCTGCGAATTACCTCACCGATCTATTTTGGGCAGCAATATCTGCAACCTATCATCACTCAGTTCATGAGAAAGTACCCGGATGTTCAGATCGTACTTTCACTAGACGATAAGATCGCCAACATCATTGCAGGACAGTTTGATATCGCGTTTCGCTTTAGCAAGCTCGTTGAATCGAATTTGATTGCGAAGAAAATTGCCGACAGTAACTTCATGCTCGTTGCATCGAACGACTTTTTGAAAGAGCACGGTGAGCCGAAGACACCACAAGATCTGCTCGCGCTACCTGCTGTGATTTATACCAATGGTGATATGACGGTTGATCATCTACGTATCAGTGAAGAGCCGCATGGCAACACTTTCCAAAGCCTAACGATTCGCGGTAACTATAAGGTGAGTGATGTTCGCACCATGGTGTCTTGCGTGAAAGATGGTCTAGGTTATGGCTTCCTTGATCAATCAAACCTGTATGCCTCAATGAAAGAGCTTGGCTTGGTTACTTTGCTTCCGGATTATCCGATCTCGACGATTGATACCGCAATCTACGCTGTGTATCCACACCGTAAACAGACCAAACTGGTCAAAGAGTTCATTATGACGGTTCAAGACTATATCGGCTCTCCAACCATTTGGGAGAAGATGCAGCAAGGTTAGCTGGATCTCTAATCGTTCAAACATAAAAAAGGAGCCAGAACGTCGAACGATCTGGCTCCTTTTTATTCCTCGGGCTATAGCTGATTTACAATGTAAAGCTTAGCTATAGCTGACGTGAACGGCTCTTGTGCACTAATGCCTATCAATGCTCATGAATCACTTCTTTACCACTTGGGTACGCTTTTGTACCCAACACATGACCATCAACTTCTTTGCCATAGTAGCCTTGGTGGTTGTGGTAACGCTTAGCATTGCCGGCAACATCACCCTTGTATCGAGGATCTTGTGGGCGTTCATGACTATTCACAAATGCAGCCACATCCCAAGCATCTTGAATTGAAAGCTGTTCGCTCTTCCCAAGCGGCATGTTTTCGTAGATGAAGTACGCCGCCGTATTTACACGGTGCATACCAGCGCCCCAGTTGAACGAGTTCTCGCCCCAAAGAGGTGGTAGGTATGAGCGACCATCCGCCCCTTTAATGCCTTCACCATTTTGACCATGGCAGGTTTGGCAGCTGGTTTGGTAAACCTTTTCGCCACGCGCTATCGATGGCTCTTGCTCAGGGTTTGCAATCTTAGGGTAGCCACGGCCGGCCAGTTTACTGCGGTCATCGATTGGGTATTTGCTTAACAGCTCTTCAGGGAGAGGGAAGCTTTCCGCTTTACCACCGACTTGTAAGTCAGCATCGCTGATCTCAGGAACGGGTGTGTCTTGCATGCCGTTCTTGTCTAAGATTCCACCCATCGCCAGCCAGTATGAATAAGCCGTGAGTGCGACCATTTCTTTTGAACCCTCAGCCGGTGGCAGGCCATTCATTGAGTAGGTGAAGCAACCTTGGATACGTTCTGCGTAGCTGTTTACCTTGTCGTTCTTGGAACGATACGCAGGGTAGGCCATGTACGCACCCCAAAGAGGTGCTGCGTTAGGCTTCATGCCCGCTTTCATGTGACAGTTTACACAGTTTTGTTCATTGCCTACGAACGTACCACGCATCTGTTGTGAATCGACAAACAGCGAATAACCCAATTTTACTTTGTCGCCAAATTCCCCAGCAGGGATATCAACCAAGTCTCGTGGCACCAGATATTTGTTATCTTGAGGCTTCTCAACGGCTGGCAGTTCGGTTTGGCGATCGGGCAACTCAGCTTCGGCATAAGCGATTCCAGAGGCAAGGGTTGCGGTAATTAAAAGTAATGTTTTCATGCGAGCCCTTTAGTATCGGAAAGAGGCGAAGTAGTAAGACAGGTTTTTGATCTCATCGTCGGTCAACTTACCGGCGATGTTGCCCATCATGTTCAAATCATCACCCTTACGAGTGCCATTTTTCCAAGCGTTGAGCTGAGTTTGAATGTAGTCGGCATGCTGGCTTGCTAGGCGCGGGAATTTGTCTACGCCCATACCGCTTGGCCCATGACAGGTTGCACAGGCTGGAATGTTTCTATCCCAATCGCCTTGGAATACAAGTTTACGATAGGGGTTATCGATATCAGCCTGTGAGCCGCGCTGCTCTAAATCGGTAAATTCGTATGAAGGCAGTGATGCAAAGTATTCTGCGACCTCACGACGAACAGCGGGATCAGATACACCGTCAGCCATTCCCTTCATGATCGCGCTTTGACGTTCACCACTTGAGAACAGAACCAGTTGATGTTCTAGATAGTCAGCATTGAGCCCTGCAAGCATAGGGGCAATGTTGGGCATGCCTTTACCGTCGGCTTGATGGCAGCCACTACAAGTTTCTGCGGCTTCTGGCATTGGATTGGGTGCTGCTTGTGCAAAAGCGGATAAAGAAAGGCTTCCTAGAGCAGCGATGCAAAGCGTTAGAGTTTGAGTTTTAATTGTCAGCTTAGTCATGAGGCGTCGCTATTGGTTGTAATGCACGCATTTTCGACATAATTGGTTGTTCGCGCTATTGTGGATTTCCACATTAATTCACTTGGAACTTGAGGTGAGTCTCACATTAATAACCTCAATCACCATAATGGTATTGATGTGAACTTCTATAGGTTGATCCAACTGCCGTTTATGAAATGCAAGGGAACTGCCATGTTCGCCTCGGTATAACTGCTTGTTAAGGCTCTTTTATGGCACCGATTGTATAAGCATAGCTGCTTTATGGATGCGGGCTAAAAAAGTTGTGGTGAAATGAAGATTACCTAATGGCTTTGGGCTGATTACTCTATCTAGAGCGGATGCTTTATCTAGATTGGGTACTTTATGTAGATTGGATGTTTTATCCAAATAGGGTGTTTTTTTAGATCAAGGGGACGAAAAAGCAGAGCAATCTCGAATGACGAAGTTGCCCTGTTGTGTTCTCATCTGCAGATCAGATAAGGAAGTGTTTTGACTCTGTGCCTAAGTTATAGCTTACTGAGTTTAAGCTAGACCTTGTAGATCTTAGCCGGAAGCGCTTGTCTGGCTGCTGCGCCCACAACCCAATCCAACATCACGCCTTTGCCTTCTCTCGTCGGATCAATCAAGCCAATATCATTGATGTTAACGCCATCGTTCGACTTCATTTTTACTGGTTGTTGTGTGTCACCGATCCAGTGGGCACGCTCACCGAGCTCTTTATGACCAAAGCCGTGTTCAAAGCCTAATGTTCCCGGTTTGATGCCATCAATCACCATCGCCAACGCATGTGTGGTTGAGCTCGGCGTTTCAATAGCAAACACGTCACCGGTTTTGATACCGGCAGAAGAAGCATCTTGCGGGTGGATGTAAACCGGATTTACCCCCTTGATGGATTCCAAGCGTGGTGACAAGTTAGACACCGCACTGTGAATGTTGGACTTAAAGTTGGTCAGAGTAAATGGCCACTCTTTGGTCGGGAACTGCTCTGCCAAAGGTGTGCCGTCTGCAAGTTTTTGTGGATACCATGTCGGGCAACCCATGTACTGCTCACCACTGATGGTGTTGCGAGAGGTACCGAGCTTTTCATTCCAAATAGCCAGTGGTTTGGTCCATTTGTACTTCATGGTTTCATTGGTGTAGGCATTGGTGGCGTCTTCAAAACGACCGCCACGAGCAAAGATATACGCTACTTTGAGCATCTCTTCTGGCTTAAGCGTTTTGTTCATTACAGGTATAAGGCGCTCTAGACCAGACCAAACGATATCTTCGGCGTCTACATTCGGCACACCACCTTTTACGAACGCCAAGTTAGCAGCCGAGCGCAGGTAGAAATCTTCAGCGCTATGAATACCGTGCCAGTTGCCTTGATGGTCTTTGATTACGTTGTCTCCGAAGCCACCTAATCCCAGTGTTTTTGCTAGATCAATAAAGAAGTTCTCTAGGTTGATGGCACGTCCGTCTTGAGTGCGTGAGGTTTTAGGCTCAACAATCGGCCAACGAGCGGTGATCGCTTTGGTCGCGACGCCATGCCACGGGGTTGCCATGCCCCAGCTTTCGTAGGTCACTGTGTCTGGCACTAGGTAATCCGATAAGGCGGTCGTTTCATTGATGAAGGCATCGATAGACACGATCAAACCAAGCTGCCTTGGATCCTTCAGCTTATCGCCTAGTAAGTTATCTAAACCCGGAACGCCATAAAGTGGGTTCGCCATGTGGTTGATCCACGCTTTTGCGCGGTAAGGGTAGCCATCAATCGCAGCTGATAAATGCTCGGTTAAAAGCGGCGCAGAGATTGGGTACCACGGAGCACGTGTTGGGTAGGGTGACTCGCCTGCGGCAACGCGACGTTTGTATTCGCTGGTCTTGTGATACGGGAATTTGCTGCGAGACAAGAACACACCTTGCGGCTTAGTCTTACCCTTGAACTTGGTAAAGTCGTAACGTGGGCCTGCAACCGAAGTTGGGTAGCCACCTGCTTTCGCCATCGCCCCGCCTTTTGCATTGATGTTACCGATCAGCGCGTTCAGCATTAGGATAGAGAACGAGTTGTAGAAGCCGTTGGTGTGCATGTTGCCACCGTGAGTATCCACGACTGCTTTCGTCCCGTAGCTGGTGAAGCGTTTTGCCAACGCAATAATCTGGTCTTGTGGGATTTCACACTGCTCACTGTAGTAAGCAAGATCATATTTGAAGGCTTCTTCTTTCAATCTTTGCAGAGAAGACTTAACACGAACAGTCTGACCATTGATTTCTACGTCTTGATCGACGAACAGAGCCGCTTCATTCACCTGAATATGTGATGCCAATAGTGACGTTGTCACATCTAGTGCGATAAATCCGTCATCGTCAGACATCGGTTCGCCTGTTTCTAGCAAACCCATATCCGATGCGCGAAGCATACGCCCATTTTGTGGGTGCGATTCGTCACTGATCACAAGGTGAGATGCATTACACCAGTGTGTGGTGCCTGCTTTCTTCATCGCTTGCGCACTTGGGCGAGACAAGAAGTCGTGATTGTAGCGCTGGTTTTCGATGATCCACTGGATCATACCCAGAACTAATGCTGAATCGGTGCCCGGTTTGATCGGTAGCCAGTTGTTTCGATCGCCCGCAGCAAGGCTTGAAGATCCTGCAGGAAGGCTCGGAGTCACTATGGTGTAGCTCAGTTTTCCGTTGGTACGAGCTTCAGCCAGCTGTCTTGCTTGGCGCTTAAACGGGTTACCCGCTTGAGCTGGAGACATACCGATGAAAAGAATGAACTCTGCGTTGTTGAAGTCGGGCTTTAAGTGCGAGAACTTGTCTAGATCGTTCATGATCGCGCCTGAACCTGCGCGGAACGCGTAGCCACAGTAAGATCCATGGTGACCAAAGTTACGAGTGCCGTAGCTGTTAAATGCAAAGCGCTTCAAGATGTCGTCACGGCCTTCATTACCGGCATTAGTCACAAGCAGTTGGTTGGCTTTTGGTCCGTATTCAGGATTGTTCGGATCAAGTGGTGTTTCGATGTCGCGAATCGAACGTAAACCTTCAACTTCGCCTTCACCGAACAAATCACCACCCTCGGTGATCTCAGAGATAAGTTGTTCGTAGCTGATCGGTTCCCACTTGCCTTCACCACGTTTACCGACACGTTTGAGCGGTTGAGTGATTCGGTATGGGCTGTTTTGAATCTCTAACATTCCGTTACCGCGTGCGCAGGCTGTCGAGCGGTTATTGATACCGGATTCACCAGACAAGCCAATGTAGGCATCTTTTACCGGTGTTTTGAACGGGATTTGTTGGTCGCTTGATAGTGGGTGATACGGGTTGCCCGAGATGCGTAAAATCTCATCATTGCGATTATCGATACGTACACGCAAGCCACACAGTGTCCAGCACCCAAAACACATTGATGGTGCCACGCGTTGGTTCGGATTCGGTGAGATCTTACCTTGCTCATCCACACTGTATTCCGTCTCGAGTGAGTTACCGTGATGGATGTGATTGGTTTTCTTACCTGCGGTGCCATCCATAGCACCGTGAACCATATGCTTTGTGGTTGTCGCATAACCTGCAGCAAAAGCTCCAACACCACCGGCAGCAAGGCCTGTTTTCAAAAATTGACGACGTTTGTTATCCATGATGATTCCTCAGACTACAAGCTATGTGAGCGGTTAAGTGGTGAAGGTGTATTTTGGTTTGGCTTCGATGTTGTCTTTGGTGCAGAACCAGTTGTTCGTGTAGAACCAGTAGACACGATCTCAGAGGCGAACAACGCAAGTGCTAACCAAAGACCACACATACCAACAATGCCGAGTAATCCTGCGCTACCCATCGGCAGTTCATAAGGGAATGGGCCAACATCGAAACGTGGAATGGTTTGAACTTCCATCATGGTGACCCAACGTACCGCCCATGCAGAAACTATGGTCGCAAGCGCAACACAGATAATTCCTAGCTTACTTTGCGATAGGCGTTGCAGTGGTAGAACCAAGATCATGCACAGCAAAATGCTGGTGGTCATGATGCCTAAATTTATGCCCCAAGCGTCGTTCTCATACAGGCTGAAGTGACCATGGTTAGATGCCCAAATCGACGTGAGAATGATGGCAAGGCCACCCGTTAAGGTAATGGTTCTTTGTATCAGAGCTAGGTCTGTTGGTTTTAAGTTTGGTTTGCTTGAAGGCAGCAGAGCCCAAATCAACAGCGTTAAACCCGTTGCAGCAAAGAATGCGGTCGTGAACCAAAGCAGCGGAGAAGCCGGTTGATGCCAAAGCGGTCGGCTCGCCAAAATCGCAATCTCTGCGCCTGTGTAAAGCGCGATGCTTAGGCCCGAAATAGCCGTCACAGCAGCGAGCGCAATCATCAGCTTTGATGATATTTGCCATTGACCTAGCGTCAGCCAAGCCAAACGTTTTAGAAGTGGGTTTTCACTCTCTTTCAGTTGTGCGATGTCATCACGCAGGTAAACCCATGCGGTTGCGACAGCCAGACCAGAGAACAAAGGTAGAAACAGAGAGCCCAATGACATCCATGACCAAGGTGTGATGTGAGCATAGAAATGCCACGCACGTCCGGGTTGATGCAAGTCACCAGTAAGCGCTAATGGCCCAACAATCGCACCGATTGCCATCACAAGCACAAGGGCAGAACGAAATTGGTGGCTGGTTGAGTTCTTAAATATCAGTGCAATCAAAAACAGAATAGCGGCCGCGTAAGCCGAACCTATGTAGAAGAAATATTGAACCGCCCACGGTAGCCAAGCGATCTCTTGAGCGGGGACTAACACCTCAGTGATATTCATGCTGTCTCTCCTTGTTTGCCTTGTGTCGCGATTGCCAATTCTTGTTTGCTAGAGGATGAGTTATCGATGGCGGCTGGATCATAAATCGCAGGTTGGCCTTCAATGTGGCTAACGAATCGCTCGTTCATGCCGATATAGAAAACATGGGGGTTGGTATTCTGCTCTGGCTTAAGCACCTTGATGTCGTCTCGATTTTCATTGAGTAGGCGGTTTATCTCACTGTTTGGATCTTTGAGGTCACCAATGACACGCGCGCCACCAACACAAGTTTCTACACAAGCGGGCAGTAAGCCGTCTTCAAGGCGGTGTGCACAGAAGGTACATTTGTCTGCGGTAAGGGTGTCGTTATTAATGAAACGAGCATCGTAAGGACAAGCTTGAACACAGTAAGCACAGGCTACGCAGCGTTCATTGTCGACCATGACAATGCCGTCTTCGCGTTGGAAGGTCGCTTGAACTGGACAAACCTTGATGCAGGGAGCGTTGTCACAGTGATTACAGAGGCGAGGTAACATGAAAGATTTCACGTCTTGTTGAGCCGTCGAACCATCATCAAGGGAGACTTCATACTGTTTTACGGTGGTTCTGAACTGGCCAATTGGTGCTTGGTTTTCAACGCTACAGCCAACAGTGCACGCCTGACAGCCA
Source organism: Vibrio sp. NC2 (assembly GCF_025195005.1). Lineage (NCBI taxonomy): Bacteria > Pseudomonadati > Pseudomonadota > Gammaproteobacteria > Vibrionales > Vibrionaceae > Vibrio > Vibrio sp. NC2. The sequence goes on along the minus strand of NZ_JANVFC010000009.1, from coordinate 159,600 downwards.
ACGCACTTACGTAAATCAATCGCCATGGCGTAGCGTTTACCTATTTCGCCTTTGCGGTCAGGTTGGTTGTTATTGCGAATGGCTGTGCTTGCGACTGCGGTGTTGATTCCGGCAATGGGAATGAGCGCAGCACCAGCGGAAACCTTACCGAACTGGCTGAGAAACCGTCTTTTCAATGAGTCCATGTTGGTACCTATAAATGGGTATTCTATCTGTTGGGCTCATTGTCAGATTTTGGGCGTACGCGGGGTATTGTGGATTTCCACATACCCAGATCAAAGTTGATCTAGAACAAATGTGGTTTTACCAATCTAGCTGTTATGCTTTGTTTTAGAGGCTTATTTAGGGCGCTCAAGCATGAGCTAAGCGCGAAACACGCCGCTGACATAAAATGAATCGAGAATAAATTGAATAAACAGTCCATTTGGAGAAAGAGATTTCAGTGACAGTCAGAAACCTAATATCAATCGTTGGCCTTTGTTGGTTGAGCTTAACCGCAGGAATCTGTTTAGCCGCTCAATCGGAGCAAGAGATTGCAACGACAAGCACTGTTGAGTCTGAGCAAATCATAGAGGTTGGCGTGTTGGCGACTCGAGGTAAGCTTTCCGCTCAACAGCGTTGGCAGCCGACAATGGATTGGTTGTCTGAGCGCATTCCCGGAAAATACTTTGTTCTCAAGCCTTTCAACTTGGAAGAGATGGCCGAAGCGGTAAAAGATGTGACTGTTGATTTTGTTATCACCAACCCCGGCCAGGCGGTTCGATTAGGACGCCAGTATGCGCTTTCTTGGATGGCAACCATGACCAGTCATAACTTTGAAGCTCAAGGCACCAGTAATACACGCAGCATTGGTTCCGCCTTGGTGGTGAGAAGAATGTCGCCTTATATCTCTCTCGAACAACTTAGCGGTAAGCCGATTGCGGCAGTCTCTGAAAACGCTTTTGGTGGTTACCTCACTATGCGTTACCAAGTGATGCAGCAAGGGCTCAACCCCAATCACTTTTTCTCCAATACTCAGTTCTTAGGTTTCCCTATTGATGCCAGCTTGTATCAACTGCGTGAAGGACACATTGAAGCTGCGGTGGTGCCTGCGTGTTTGGTCGAGAGCATGATCAGCGAAGGTTTGCTGGTGGCGGGTCAATATCGTGTTATCGAGAATCAAGCACCAGAAGGGTTCCAATGTCAGGTGTCTACGCCGTTGTACCCTAACTGGTCGTTTGCCAAAACAGAGCGAGCGTCTTCGGCACTGGCGAAACAAATGAGTCAGGTGTTATTTGCGATGCCAAAAAGCAGTGCGCCCGCCATCGCAGCGAATGCATCGGGCTGGACTTCACCGACAAGCTTGCTGTCGATCGACAAGCTATATCAACAACTCGACATGCATCCATTGCAACAACCTTGGTGGAAAGAAGCGTTAATCTGGCTCAAGTACAATCAACAGTGGGCATGGGCGTTCTTTATTCTTGTCGTGTCTCTAAATGCTTACCACTTCTGGCTAGAATACAAATTCAGTCGCAGCAAAAAGCAACTAGAAGCGACGCTGTACAAGCTGAAAAGTAAGAGTGAACAGCTAGAGCACTCACAACGTATCGCGGTAGTTGGTGAACTAGGAAGTAGCTTGGCACACGAGATTAATCAGCCTCTGGCAGCCATTAGGAATTATAGCGAAGGTGGTTTACTGCGGATTTCGAAGAACAAACCGCTGACTGACATAGAGCCTGTATTTGAGAAGATCCAGTCGCAAGTGGACCGTGCTGATGCGATTATCCAACGCTTAAGAAACATGATCAAAAAGCGCTCATCAGATAAATCTCAAATTGATATAGAAGCGCTTCTTACAGATACCATCGAGCTACTGCAATTTCGATTACATAAACACAAGATAACCATTGAACGTTATGTTGTGGGTACACCTATCAAGCTACATGTTGACCCTGTCGGACTGCAGCAGGTGGTTGTAAATTTGATCAACAATGCGACTGATGCGTGTAATGCTCAGATGCATCGCGAACAAAGCGCTACGTCTGATATTGGTAACAAAAACAACGAACCATCGACAATTAAAGTGATTACCGAGTATCAACCGGATAAAATGATGCTGTCGGTTATCGATAACGGCACCGGTTTAGATTTTACCGAGCAACAAGTCACTCAAGCCTTTGTGAGCAGCAAAGAAAACGGCTTGGGGTTAGGGCTTGCGATTTGCCAAGATGTGATTGAAGACCACAGTGGCAAAATGAGCATCACTTCACTGACTCCTCATGGTTGTCATGTCGCGGTGACACTGCCTTCCTCTATTTCAAATGACTCATAAGGAATCTTGCTATGCCTGAACTTCATCAAAGGCTTCCTGTCTACGTGGTTGATGACGATGAGTCGATGCGTGACTCATTGGTGTTCCTATTAGAAGAGCATGATTTCACTGTGTCAGCTTTTGAAGATGGCCCGAGTTTTTTGGACTCAGTGGATTTGAGTGCGCCGGGGTGCGTGGTGTTAGACAGCCGAATGCCTGAAATGAGAGGGCAACAAGTTCATGAATTGATGGTGAAAGCTCAGAGCCCACTGTCGGTGATTTACCTGACGGGTCACGGTGATGTGCCAATGGCGGTTGAAGCCTTACAAGCCGGCGCGGTGAACTTCTTTCAAAAGCCAGTTAAAGGCGGTGAGTTAGCTGAGGCAATCAAACAAGGTTTGGACGCTTCTGAAAAGCATTTACACATGAATGTTTATCGCCAAGCGTATGCGTCGTTAACTGAGCGAGAAATCGATATTCTTAAGCAGATTATCGATGGCAAACGTAACCAGAAAATCGCTGATGAATTATGTATCGCGATGAGAACGGTAGAAGTACACCGAGCGAGTTTAATGAAGAAATTCTCAGCGAAGACAGTTGCCGAGTTGGCTTACATATACGGTCAACTGAACTAACTACAGCGACACGAAATTGCTGATAGGTATTCATCAATTTCGTTGTCGTTTTTTAAGATTATTTTGCTCAAAGGTAGTCTTCATTATCGAACTCTATTGAAGCAAGATCACACCATTTATGGAGTGCATAAGGATAGGTCTAAGTAGACTTTTTATCGTTATGTATTCCTGAGATACTGAACTGAGTTCATTTTAGGGCGGAACGTTTTAATAACGGCGCTTTTCCCTGTAATTAGAAACATACCATTCACTATGGGTTGATCACTTTCCCTATATCGGGGCTAGTATCAGCCGAGTTAGGTTAAAATATTTTATGAGTACAATGGGAATCGCAATTGGTGCGACGGCTCTTTCTTTAATACTTGTCGCCGTGTGGCTGATCTCTTTATCGTTAAGAAAGCAGCGCTTGGAGCAAGAACGTAAGGCTCGTGCTGTCGCTTATCGAAAAGCGATTGAAAAAGCGCGCATACAAGAGCAAAAAGAGCGCCACTTCAAAGCCGAAACTGGGCATGTACCGTCGATACTGTATTTGGCAAAAGAAGCTGAACGTAACAATATTAAGGAAGCTCTGTATTGGTACGACAAAGCGGCGCAACTCGATAATATCAATGGCATGTACGGCATTGTGCGCCTAAGCATGAAGCGCAAAGAAGACCTAATTTTAAGAGAGAAAGCCAACTTTTGGCAGCTTGCGATATCCGCATTGGACAATGACGTGTCTGCGAAATTTGAGATGGGCAAAGCGCTTGTCTTTGGTCGTGGAACTGATAAAAACATCCCTAAAGGTTACACCTATATCGAAGAATCTGCGGCTGGTGGTAATACTGAAGCGATGCTGTTCATCGGTGACTGGTGTCTAGATAAAGAAAACCCAGACTACTCTGCCGAAAGCTCTGTCGAGTGGTACCAAAAGGCCGCGGAAAAGAATAGCTTAGACGGCAAGATCAAACTTGGTATGAGTTATTTGAACGGTGTGGGTGTTGAGCTTAACCATGGCGAGGCTGTTTACTGGTTTGAGACGGCCGCAGAAAAGAACAGTGCAGAAGCGATGTTTAGAGCAGGTGAAGCTTGGATTGACCATGGTGAACACGGCAATGCCATTGCTTATATCTGGCTATTTTTATCGGCTCATTTTGGTTACTCAGAAGCCAAGCATTTGAGGGATAAAGTCGGCGGGGAACTTGGTGTGGATGCCGTCGTGGGCTTACAGGCCCTAACTAAACCGATAATGACTAAGCTGACACAAGAAGCAATCACTAAGCACTCAATCATTAAGGCGCTTAACAAGCTCTACAAACGCAATGTTCCTGTCCCTAAGAAGGTTAAAGAAGCGTCCGATGAAGAAGGTGAAGAGTTAAACGTCGATGGTAGTCATTTAGAGACCAAAGCTTCGAGTGAGCAAGGTGCTAACGTCGATTACAGCCAGCAGGCGACGCCAAACCATGATAGCGGTGCTGCGAATCAAGGGTCATCCAGCGATCAAGCAACGCATAACAAAGAAGCAAGCCCTAACTCTCTAGACTTCAGTCAGGCAGCAGTGGATCCAAGCTGGAAAAGCAACCACTAAAACGTGTTGGTTAGCTTTGACGAGTTAGATAAGAATGACTAAAGCTGTGAAGCTATAAATCTATAAATCTATAAATCTATAAATCTATAAATCTATATAGCTTCTAACCGTAATCTAGAAAACCAAGACAACAAAAAAGGGAAGCGAATGCTTCCCTTTTTATTTGTGTGCTATTTGCTTTTAGAGCTTAGAGCTTAGAGCTTAGAGCTTAGAGCTTAGAGCTTAAGCCTAATACCCAAGAGCTGTTAAGCTTTGTTTTGCTCAGCTTTACATACAGCCGCAGTGAACACTACGTCAGTTGAGCTGTTAAGCGCTGTTTCAGCCGAATCTTGAATCACACCAATGATGAAACCAACCGCTACAACCTGCATCGCTACATCGTTTGAGATACCGAATAGGCCACAAGCTAGAGGAATCAGTAGCAGTGAACCACCGGCAACGCCTGATGCGCCACATGCTGAAATTGCAGCAACAAGGCTTAGTAGAATCGCAGTGAAGATATCAATCTCAATACCCATTGTGTGTACAGCTGCAAGCGTTAACACAGTGATGGTGATTGCAGCACCCGCCATGTTGATGGTTGCGCCTAGAGGGATTGAAACAGAGTAAGTATCTTCATCTAGCTCTAGCTTCTTACAAAGGTTCATGTTCACTGGGATGTTTGCAGCGCTTGAACGAGTGAAGAATGCCGTTACACCAGATTCACGAATACATTGCAGTACAAGTGGGTATGGGTTCTGTTTTGTCTTTACAAAGACAAGCAGTGGGTTAACGACAAGAGCAATGATCAGCATTGAGCTTAGTAGAACCGCTAGCAGTTGACCGTAGCTTGCTAGTGCATCGAAGCCCGTTGTTGCGAATGTAGTCGAAACAAGGCCGAAGATACCGAATGGCGCAAGACGAATAATGAAGCGAACAATGTGTGAAACACTGTGGCTAAGGTCTTCGAAAACCGCTTTGGTTGTTGCAGATGCGTGGTGCAGTGCAAGACCAAGACCGATAGCCCAAGCAAGAATACCGATGTAGTTCGCATTCATTAGTGCGCTAACTGGGTTATCTACAAGCTTGAATAGAAGCGTATGAAGAACTTCTGCAATACCTTGAGGAGGGTTAGCACCTTCAGCGCCAGCAACCAGTGTCAAAGTGGTTGGGAACATGAAGCTCAGTACTACAGCAGTCAGTGCTGCAGAGAACGTACCAATCAGGTAAAGCACAATGATTGGACGCATATGAGTATGCTGACCTTTCTTTTGGTTTGCGATAGAAGCTGCAACAAGAATGAATACTAAAATTGGGGCAACAGCTTTCAGAGCACCAACAAACAGACTACCTAATAGGCCTGCATCTTGGGCTGCTGAAGGAGAAACCATGGCGAGAACGACACCGAAAACAATACCAGCAAGGATCTGTAGAACGAGATTTCCACGAGCGATGCGGGCGAGCATGTTGTGATTTTGCATAAAATACCTGCAATTGTTAATTTATTATAGTGATGTGTTTTTTTATAAAGTTGTACCAAATCCAACTATACACTAGTGGAATGGGCGGTCATATTAGCGGGATCTAAGAGGGTGTCTAGGAATAGTTTACTTTTAGGGTGATTGTTTGCGCTACGTGGTGTTTTTAGAGCTAAATGTTAAATTTTTGTACTCTTGTTGAGATATAAATCTGCATGATAATACTCATTCGGGTCAATGTTCTGGCTCTGGTGTCGTCAGAGTCGATTGGCAAGATCATTGTGTGCAGAAATGATCTCATCGAATTCCTATTGATATAAAGAAGACCTGTTAATACAAAGAAGCCTCGCTGATACAAAAAAGCCCCAGCCCAATGCATTAAAGAGCTCATGAATTAATGAGCTAATACGCGATAGGGACATAGGGCTTATTTACGTGTTGTAAACCTAATCCAATAATCGGCTATTTAGACGATTTCTTGATATTACGGCTCTCTGACTGCACGGTTTTGTACATTTTAGAAAGCTGTTTACTGTTCGCTCTCTGCTCTGCCAATGAGGCTCCATTTCTTGCTTGCTCTCTGAGTAACTTCTCATAGTTAGAGAATCGTCTTTCAGAAAGCTCACCGCTTTCAATGGCCTTGCGTATTGTGCATCCTGGTTCTGACTCATGGCTGCAATCAGAAAAGCGACAATGCATCGCTAATTCTTCCACATCAGAAAAAGTTTCACTTACTCCTTCAGCACAATCGGCGAGTTGTAACTCTCGCATACCAGGAGTATCGAGCAATAAACCGCCCGACGTTAGCAAGTGGAGCGATCGTGACGTGGTTGTATGACGGCCTTTGCTGTCGTCTTCACGAATACCGCCCGTTTCTTGTTGAGTTTCACCAAGTAGCGAGTTCACGAGTGTCGATTTACCGACACCAGACGAACCCATCAAAGCGACGGTTTTGCCTGTTTTACACCAAGGTGACAATACTTGAGTAGAGTCTTGGTCTAGGCTATTAACGGCTTCGATCATCAGCATAGAATCTAAGCTTTGCACTTGCTGTACTTTGTCTTGGTAGTCGTCACACAAGTCTTTCTTGGTAAGTACGATAACCGCTTCAACCTGTGCTTCATTGGCGAGTGCTAGATAGCGCTCGATGCGGCTTAGATTAAAGTCGTTATTTAACGAAACCACGATAAATACGGTGTCGATATTGGCTGAAATGTACTGTTCTGCCACACGACTGCCTGCTGCTTTACGGCTGAAGAGAGACTGACGCTCAAGTAAGCGGTCGAATTGCAGATCAGAGTTCAACATCACCCAGTCACCAACCGTCATTGCGGGTTGTTTTTGGTGAACGGGTAGAACGATTTCGCCTTGTTCTGACGCAAGCGTATAACCGCTGCGATGGTGCGCGGTAATGCGAGCAATGACGGAATGGTCATAGTCTTCGAGTGTCAGTTGTTGTTGGAATACAGGTTGCCATCCAAGCTGTTGAAGCGACATTGGATGAGAAAATGCGTTTTGTGAATTCATGTCTATTTACCCAGACGTGCGAGCTTTCTTTTCTTGTGAGAGCATTAAAGTCTTATCAGTGAATTAAAGTCTTATGAGAGCACTAACGTCTTGTAAGACCTCAGATTGTTGATGAGATCGAAAAGCGTTAGTCAGATTAAAAAGCGTCGAGACGTCAAAAATGTTTTGAGCTTGGGTCGAATTCAAATAGATAGGACCCCGGATTGAGTCATGCGCTACAGGCATGCATATATTGATCACTTACGATCAATAGTAAACCGGGTAAAAGTGTGCTGTCGTCACGGGTGACGATAAGTTGGTCGATCGGTGTTTAAGTTTGATTAACCAAACAAATTAACGCGTTACTTTTACTGCCAGTTTTAGTGTGTTCATTACAATCATCTTCTATTCTCCTTGGGTTATTTATGTGTTCAGGCTTTGAATAAAAAGCGAACTCAGTTTAACAAAAAGCCACGATGGCGAGAAGTCATCGTGGCTTAAATTATTTTATCAATTGTGAATACGATTAATGATGATCGTGATTCATCTTTTTCATGCCGCTCATTACTTTCTTAACCGGCGCATCGAAGGTCTGTGTTTCACCATTGGCGAAAGTCAGTGTCATCTCGATTTGCTCACCTTCTTTTAGGCTGCTTGCTAGGTCGAACAACATGATGTGTAGGCTGCCAGGTTTAAGTACCGCTTCACCATTCGCTGGGATTGTGATCTCTTGAACTTGGCGCATCTTCATAACATCGCCATCCATGATTACATCATGAAGTTCTACTTTACCTGCTGCAGGTGTTGTTGCAGAAACAATAGCGCGATCTTTATCGCTGTGGTTCATCAGAGTCGTGAATACCGCGCTGTTCACTGCTGAAGGCGGTGTTGCACGAGCGTACGCGTCATGAACCATAATATCGCTACTAGCCTGAGCAAAAGGGGTGAGCAATAAGCCTGCTAGAGCAAGTGCTTTTAACTTCATGTTGTTGTCCTTAATTTTTATGTTTTTGGTCTGGGACCTGACTTTTTTGAACTTTATTGAGTAAGTTCTTTGTTTTTACGTTTTACTGCGTCAGCTTGTTGATAGCCTCAACAATTGGCGCTGGCGTCAACGTGTGCGGTACTTTGGTAATCAAGGTACCGTCGGGCTTTAAAAAATAAAAATATGAGCTGTGGTCTAGGGTGTATTCCAACTCTGAACCTTCAAGCTTGGTCTTTCTGAAAATAACGCCGTAGTTATGAGCCAGAGTCGTTGTGACATCCAATGGACCACTTAGTCCTTCCATCATCGGGTGGAAGTATTGCGCGTATTCATACGAGGCTTCAGCGGCATCACGTTCAGGATCGAGAGAAACAAACATCGGGCGAATCTTGGCTTTTGCTTCATCAGAAACTTGGTTAAGTGCTCCGGCTAACATCGCTAGAGAAGTGGGGCACACATCTGGGCAGCGTGTGAAACCGAAGTAAACGATACGAATTCTGTCATCGGTTTGGTCAAAGATTTCCGTTGGTTGGTTGTCTTTGCCGAAAAGAGTCGTTGCGGAGAACTCTTGTTTTGCAGCGCGTTGTTCTTGAACTTCGTTTTGCCCATCAAGATAGCTTTTGACACCAAAGCCAAGTACAAAAGCGACAACCAATGCTAACGACCAATTTCTACTCATCTTGCCATCCTTATTGCAGGGTTTACAGTATCGACACCATCAGTGAGTTCACCGACCCATGTCATTTTATCTAAAGTACATACAGGTAAAATCACTTCACCTTCATAGGTATTATTGCCAATGCTCTTCAATTGAAAACGCGCTGATCCCATTTCCATTTCTAAACCGGTGAGCGATAACATCAGTGTCTCAGATGCAGCCCCTTCCCAAACGACCTTTATCTTTGTGGGTAGAAGAGGTTGCGCGGTTTCGCGATCAAGCGACATTGAAATGAATTCCTGCTCACACGATATGGTTGAAAGCATGCAGTAGTCATCCAAGTTGACTTCGGCAGTTGAGTGCTCAATGACCGACTTAAATTTTTGAAATACTTGCGGCCCATAAAAACCTGCCACGAGAGCAATGCCAAGAGCCACCACCTTTAATGCTGGGTGCATGTCGTGTTCTCATCTAATTTTATAAGAGCGGCGATGTTATCATACCCCTTAATACGTGCTTGTATCAAAAAGCAATTTTGTGCGTATGGTAGAACTAAAAAAGCGAAGCCATTGGCTTCGCTTTTGTCTGTTTAATCGAGAGGTGAGCTTAGTATTTCTAAGCATTATCCGTTCTAAACGCTTTCCAGAAGCTGGCTGAATGATTAGTCAGCGTTGCGCTCTGCAAATTTCTCTAGTCCTAGAACCAAGGCAATAGCAGCCAACATCATCACAATCGCCATTACCAGCTGAGAAGGCTGAGAGGTTACGGCTTCAAAATCAAACGGTGACAGATTTTCTTGAAGTAGAGGAACTTGCTCACCTTTTGAGTTTGTGCGCCAGCTGATGGTTTCTTTCCACGGCCAAATCTTAGGCAGCGTACCGATCATCAAACCAGTTAAGAACACTAATGTGAAATCGCGGAATGAGCGCAGTAACCAAGAAAGTACGTGCGAGAAAGTCAGTAGGCCAATCACACAGCCACTAAGGAATAGCGCAAGCACATCGATTTGGAACTCTTTAACCGCACCAAGAACCGGACCATACATACCAATCAATAGCAGAATGAAGCTACCCGAGATACCCGGCAAAATCATCGCACAGATCGCAATCGCACCCGCAATGAGAACATTGATGCTGGTTGGTTCCATTTGCAGCGGCTTAAGCACGGTAATGCTATAGGCGAAAGCAACGCCAAGCAGCAAAAACACGAATCGAATCATATCGCGCTTCTCTACTTGCTTAAGAATATGGAAAACCGATACTAAGATCAGGCCAAAGAAGAAAGACCACAGTGGAACGGGGTGGGTGACTAATAACCAAGAAATCAGTTTTGCAAATGTCGCAATGCTTGTGAATACGCCTGCGAACAGTGAAATCAGGAAGAAACCATTGATGTGGTTAAACGCGGCTTTGAAGCCTTCGCGTTTCCATAAGCCAAGTACGCTAGGGTTAATCCTGCGAATGCTTTCTAGCAGCGTATCGTAGATACCAGTGATGAATGCGATGGTTCCGCCCGACACGCCAGGAACAACGTCTGCTGCGCCCATTGCCATGCCTTTGAAAAAAGTACTTAAGTAGTTCATTGCTTCATAGAGTTGAGGGTGATTTTGTGCAGTATACAAACTTTAGTGTAAAAAAAGTATGAATATGCCATTGGGGAGGGGCTTTTATTGCTCTCTTAATTGTAAGGCAATAAGTTGAAGTGAACATTTGCCTTACATTTAAAATACAACCACTTAGTAATTTGTCATTAAGAACAGAGATGAAACTGATCTCTTATCAATATTGCATCTTGGTTGCATTATGCAAATGCACTTTGCAATTCGCATGACAAATTCATGGTTTTTATGCGATGCAGGGCTTATAAAACGCCGAATTAAAGTTGGCACGCTAACTGCATTATATACATTGACCCTTCTTAAGCCGAGGGTCACCTAGCCAACTGACGTTGTTAGTGAACTTATGATTTGTTCACAAATATATAGAGCCAATCGCGATTATTGCGGTTGGCTATTTTTTTGCCTGTCGTTTGGTGATTGTCTTTTTTCTTTTCCAGTTCCTACATTTTTAAGCTCTAAACTTCAGATGAAAAAAAAGCCAGCCACCATTGGTGACTAGCTTAAGCTTTTCTCGAATCAATCTCGAATCAATCTCGAATCAATCTCGAATCAATCTCGAATCAATCTCGAATCAATCTCGAATCCGTTTTAGTAACCCATCAACTGCAGCAAGTTCTCTGCCGTGCTGATTGCTTCTTTGCGGTTAGCAATGTTCAGCTTTTGATAAAGGTTACGGATGTGAGTTTTGATCGTGGTCCCCGCTACATCGAGCTCTTGAGCTATCTGCTCATTACTGAACCCTGAATAGATAAGACCAAGTACCTGCCATTCACGCTGGGTGAGTGGGCTAGTGCGCACAAGCTCAGGAATATTCGGGTGATTAACCAAGTTCTCAACAAAGTCTTCATCGAAGTGAACCGAGCGGCTGCGTTGAGTGGTTGAGATATCTTTCATGATCTGTTGAGCGCGATGGCGTTCTAAGTCACCTAAGCCTGGCTTGTTGCTCAATTTATCCAAGATATGCCCGATAGTTCCACCGTCGACCAAGAAGTTACCAACCATACCGGTTTGGTTGGTCATATGAAGCGCTTCTTCAAGTAGCACGCGCGCGCTGTCTTCATCGTTAATTTGTGTACGCAACACCGCTTCAACGATCAAGTTTCGGTTGGTGTCTGTAATCAGATGTGAACGCTGCGCTTCACTCTTAAGGAAAGTCAGCGCTTCTTCCGCATCTTCATACTGCTCAAGGATGATGTGAGAACGTACGATGTTTCTCCATTGAAGCTGACAGAAGTGGTTACTCGCCGATTCAGGTCGAACCGCCACGCTTAGCCAATCACGGATTGCCTCTTTATTGCCTTTTACTTGCCAAAAAAGAATCAAAGACAAAGAAGCATTTGCCGTCCAATCCACGTGGTAAGTTGATTGACGTAGCAGGTGTTGAATTTGGTCGATAAACTTCGACGCTTTATCAATCTCGCCGCGGCTCAATGAAATACGAGCCAGCATTGAGTAACTGTGTAGGTGTTTACTTGGTGAGTGGTGACCAAGGATATCTAAGCCCTTGTAGCAACACTCTTCCGCTTCATCTAGTCGGTTCCAGCACCAGAAGATCTGAGCGCGAACACGCAGCAAAAATTCATGTAGAGGCACGTATTGCAGCTGGTGCTCTTCAATTAATTTGAATGCGCTGTCTTGTAGCTCAAACGCAGCTTGAACATAACCTTGAGCAATCAAGATTTCGCTTTGTTGCAGAATCGCCCACAGCGCCTGATGGTAAACTTGATACTGGCGAGCAAGCTTCTCTGTTTGCTGCATCATAGGTAGCGCACGGCTCAGGTTGCCCATCACGTGATTCACTTCACCTACAACAGAGGTTGCGACAATGCGGCTACGATAAACGGTGGTGTTCAGCTGGCTTAACGAAAGCTCAGCCAATTCCAATGCTTTCTCAGGCTCATTGCTGTTAATGGCAACTTGGGCGCGCAAGGCGTTGTATTGGCCTTGCTGCTGAGTATCAAGTTCAATGCTTCGAGCTTGATATTGAGTCTCAGCCTCTTCCAACAAAGTACCTACTTGATCATACCGGTGCTGACTTTGTGCCAGCCAAGCGCGCAGCATTGATAGCTTCGGCTCACTGTATAGTTGATCCGTAGTCAGTTGCTTGATCGCCATCTCTAGAGATGAAAGTTCGCCTTGGTTGAACATCGGCCAACCGTGTTCCGTCAAAATTTGAATGATCAGCTCTGGATCTTCAGCACGTTGTGCATGTCGTAGTGCTTGATGAGGCGTTTTCTGTTTGATCCACGCTTTCGCGGCACTTCGGTGCAACTCGGCTTCTTGCTGTGGAATTCGAGCTTGGCGCTCGTGGGCAAGAAATTCGCCGAATAGATTGTGGAATCGGTACCAGTTCTTCTCGCCTTCAAGCGGGTAGATGAATAAGCCAAATCGGTTGAGTGATTCGATCATACCCAGTGCGTCTTCACGCTGTGTAAGCGCGCAGACTAATTCGTCATTGAAATGATCAAGTACTGAACACTGCATTAAGAACTGTCGGGTTTCTTTATCCAGTAGATCGAATACTTCTTCAACCAAGTAATCCCAAAGGTGGGCATGGTTAAAGTGAGAAAACGACTCTGCAGATTGCGCAAGGGTACGTTTTTGATGTTGAGCCTGAAGGGCAATAAGCTGTAACGCCGAAGGCCACCCCTCAACATAAGTACAGATACTGCCAGCGGTGGTGTCATCTACGCCATCGGCGACACGTTGATTGAAGAAGCGCGTCGTCTCTTCAGTATCAAAAGCCAGTGAATCGTTGCCAATTTCAATCATCAGATCACGAACACGAAGGTTTGCTGTGCCAAGTGGTGGTGTCCCACGGCTAGTCACAACAAGCGTCAGGTTGTCAGGCATGTGTTTAAGGAAGAAGCGCATTGCTTCGTGGATGTCGTCATTGTTGACCAAGTGATAGTCATCCAACACAAGGAAACATTCGTGATGGAATTCAGACATCTCAGCAAACACTTCACTTAACAAAGAATGCAACGATGAAAACTGTCGTTTTTCTGCCAGCTTTTGGGCATTAGGGCAGGCATTTTGAGTTGCTTTATTGAGTGATTGCATTAGGTAGTTGATAAAGCGAAAAGCATCGTTGTCACTGTCATCAATGCTGTACCAACCCACATTGGGTTTATCTACCAGCCATTGTGCTGCCATTGTGGTTTTGCCGTACCCCGCTGGAGAGCGGAATAATACAAGCTTATAGCAATCTGCGTGTTGGAGCAGATCGAGAACCCTAGGTCGTAGGATTGCATTATGTAAGCGGCCGGGACGAGTCAGTTTCGAAGGGATCCACATGTCGAAGTTTTTCACCTATTCCGTGGCTTATGTTCTGGATTACCTCAATCTATCGTTGAGTGTAATCGAATGACATCAGCCTAATTACTTAAGTCTTCAATCATATTACGTGAAGCAAAACGGCACCGACTATGATCCTCCTCAGAAACCTTGCACTCCTGCATGTTTTTAGGCTTCTACGCCCTTTATTTGAGACTTTGCTCACATAGCGGGTTGGTTTGTGAATGTGACTTCCTTCATTTCAACACGTGAATCTATGCAAAAGATGAGAGGACGAAATTATTTTCGTGATCTGAATATCAAATTTGATAATGACTTTAATCCGGTTAAATAAAAGTCACATCAATTGAAGGTAAGTTATCGAACGGGAGCTTGTGATCTTAGTCACTCCAAGTTTTTGTTCGAAGTCAGAACATGAGAGTCAGATCACTAACCCTATGTCGGTACGCCCCCTACGCCCTCCCATCTACTCCTAGTTTGTCGCGTTAGCGGGAGGATGTTTAGTTAATGGTGACCATGCACGATATGTCACAGATGAATTAGAACTATTAAAAGCGAGATTTCTGAAATGAAACCAACTCAGCAAAAAACTTTCGATAAAGTGTCGTTCCAAGAAAGCGTTAAAAAGCATTTATCTGCAACCTACGCAACAACGATTGAAAACGCAGATAGCCGCGCATGGTACCTAGCAATGGGGCGTGCGCTAGCAGAACTCACAACATTTGATCTGTTAGAAACTGAAAATGACGAAAAAATTAAGAACGCGAAGAGCGTTAACTACCTTTCATTAGAGTTTTTGATTGGTCGTTTAACAGGTAATAACCTGATCAGCATGGGTCTGTACGAACAGATCACTCATGCAATGGAAGAGCTAGGTCAAAACCTAACTGATCTTCTAGAAGAAGAACGCGATCCATCACTAGGTAATGGTGGTCTTGGTCGTCTAGCCGCTTGTTTTATGGATTCTTGTGCCGCTCAAGAATACCCAACAGTAGGCTACGGTCTTCACTACGAATACGGTCTATTCAAACAGTCTTTCCAAGACGGTCGTCAACAAGAAGCACCTGACGCATGGCGTGGTGTTGAAGGTTACCCATGGGAAGTAGCTCGTCCAGAACTAGCACAACACATTGGTTTTTACGGTCATGTAGAAGTTGAATACATCGACGGTAAAGAAGTTCGTACTTGGGTTCCGGGTATGGAAGTGAAAGCAATGCCTTGGGATCTACCTATCGTAGGTTACGAGTCAAACACGGTTTACCCACTGCGCCTTTGGGAATGTCAGGCAATCGCACCATTCTCACTAGCAAGCTTTAACAACGGTGACTACTTCGAAGCGCAACACTCGCTAATCGATGCGGGTAACATTACTAAAGTACTTTACCCGAACGACAACCACGAGAAAGGTAAGACACTGCGTCTAATGCAGCAGTACTTCCACTCAGCAGCGTCTGTTCGCGATATTCTACGTCGTCACGAAGCAGCAGGTTTCTCTCTAGAAGATTTGCCTAAGCAAGAAACGATTCAACTGAACGATACGCACCCAACTATCGCTATCCCTGAATTGATGCGCATCCTGATCGATGAAAAAGGTTTAACTTGGGACCAAGCTTGGGAAATCAGTGCTCATACGTTCGCATACACGAACCACACACTACTTCCAGAAGCATTAGAGACTTGGTCTGAATCTTTGATCAAACGTCTTCTTCCACGTCACATGGAAATCATTTTTGAAATCAACCACCGCTTCATGCAAGAAGTTCGTAAGATGTGGCCTGGTGACGGTGAGAAGCAAGCGAAGCTTTCTATCATCCAAGAAGGTTTCCACCGCATGGTTCGCATGGCAAACCTATGTGTGATTGGCTCTTACAAAGTAAACGGCGTAGCTGCGCTTCACTCTCAACTGGTTAAGAAAGACTTGTTCCCAGAGTTCAACGAAATCTTCCCTGGCAAACTGACTAACGTAACGAACGGCATCACGCCACGTCGTTGGTTGAAGTTCTGTAACCCAGGCCTATCTACGCTAATTACTGGCAAGATCGGCACTGAGTGGCCAGCAAAATTAGAGCAGCTTGAAGGCATCGCTAAGTTTGCAACAGACGCGAAATTCCAAAAAGAATTCATGGCTGTTAAGAAAGAAAACAAACAGCGCCTTGCTGATTGGGTTCAAGAGAACATGGGTATCGAGCTAGATACGAACGCTATCTTCGACGTGCAAATCAAGCGTCTTCACGAATACAAGCGTCAGCACCTAGATTTGCTACACATTCTATCTCTGTACCACCGTATTCTTAACGAACCTGGTTTCGAGTGTGAGCCACGCGTATGTTTCTTCGCAGCGAAAGCAGCACCGGGTTACCACCTAGCGAAAGAGATCATTTTCGCGGTTAACAAGATTGCAGAGAAGATCAACAACGACCCTCGCATTGGCAACAAGCTGAAAGTGGTATTCATCCCTGATTACCGTGTAAGCATGGCTGAAATCATTATTCCTGCGGCAGACGTTTCTCAGCAAATCTCACTGGCTGGTAAAGAAGCATCGGGTACGGGCAACATGAAGATGGCGCTAAACGGCGCGCTAACTATCGGTACGATGGATGGTGCAAACGTTGAGATTCGTGAAGAAGTTGGCGATGAAAACATCTACATCTTTGGCCTAGACGTTGATGGTGTAGTGGCATTGCAAGCTCAGGGTTACAACCCATACGATTACTACAACGCAGACCCACTGCTGAAAGCATCTCTAGACCTACTGACTGGCGATGAGTTCTCTCCAGGTCAACCAGGCCTTCTACGTGCAACGTTTGATAGCCTACTAGACGGTGGCGACCCGTACCTATGTCTTGCTGACTTCGCATCTTATGTGAAAGCACATGAAGACATGGGCAAGCAGTACAAAGACCAAGCAGGTTGGGCTAAGAAAGCAATTCTTAACACAGCATTGGTTGGTAAGTTCACATCAGACCGCTCAATCCGCGACTACGTGAACAACATCTGGAAACTTGAAGCGGTTAACCGTTAATACTTCCAAAGTAGCCAAGGCAGTTTCTGCCTTGGCTCAATTAGCTTGTGAGCAAACGAAAGGCTTAAAGGTTTGTCGTTTATAAACAAGCTGCTTACAAACCGATTGTCACAAGCTAATTGATTAGTAAAAAATTAAATTAACAACCCTACAAAATAGAAAGCGTCAGAACGTTTTCGGAGAGAGCGATGAAAGAACAGACCGTATTAAAACAAGTCGCAGAAATGGCAAACATTGCCGACAGTTACGTTAGTGCGTGGGGCGATGAAGCACAAGTATCAGAAGAGACGATTACGTCTCTATTGGCTTCATTGGGCTACGATACAAGCAGTGATGATGCACTGCTTAAATCTGCAGAAAGAAAACACAAAAAAGATGTACTAGACCCAGTTCTTGTCTTGCGTGACGGTGAGCCAGTAGAAGTGGCGCTTAATCTAGGTGTAAGTGCTCGTGAAAGTGAGTTCAGCTGGCGCTTAGAAACCGAGCAAGGAGAGGTACTTGAAGGCTATCTTCAATCTCAAGTCGTTCGTGACGAGCGTGCCGAGGGTGGCCCTTTAGTGTTTGCATTGCCAAGTGATTTGGCATGGGGTTATCACAAGCTAATTGTGAGCCGTAAGCGCCGTAAGAAGCCTTACGAGATGACATTGATCATTACGCCAAAAGCGTGTTTCAAGCAGTCACCAATCGAGCAAGGCAAAAAGCTTTGGGGACCAAGTGTTCAACTTTACACACTAAGAACTCAGCACAACTGGGGTATTGGTGATTTTGGTGACCTTAAACAGCTTGTTGCTGATATCGCTTCTCGTGGTGGTGATTTTGTTGGCCTAAACCCAATTCACTCATTGTTCCCAGCGAACCCAGAAGGCGCGAGCCCATACAGCCCGTCGTCACGTCGTTGGTTGAACATCTTATACATTGATGTGAGCTCAGTACCTGAATTCGCATTAAGTGCTGAAGCACAACAAACGGTAGGCAGCGCTGAATTCCAACAGCGTCTACAAAAAGCTCGTGAAGCGCACTGGGTAAACTACACCGAAGTGTCTGAGCTTAAGATGAGCATCTTGCCTCTGTTATACGCAGAATTTAAGACTCGTCATCTAGACAAGAACAGCGATCGTGCACAAGCGTTCTTAGCGTTTGTAGAAGAGGGCGGTGAAAGCCTGATGCATCAAGCGGCGTTTGATGCTCTGCACGGTGAGTTACATGCCGAAGATTCAGGTATGTGGGGCTGGCCTGTATTCCCTGAGAAATACCGCACATACGAAAGCCCAGCGACACAGAAATACATTAAAGAGAACCTAGAGAATGTTCATCTTTACATGTACCTGCAGTGGTTAGCGGATTGCCAAATCAACGATGCACAGTCTCTTGCTGAAGAGAAAGGCATGGCCGTTGGTTTGTACCGTGACCTAGCCGTTGGTGTTGCGGATTCAGGCAGCGAAACATGGGCCGATGAAGGCAACCTAGTGATGGATGCGAGCATCGGTGCTCCACCGGATGTGCTTGGTCCTCTAGGTCAAAACTGGGGTTTACCACCGCTTAATCCTGAAGTGCTTCAAGAAACAAGCTACGACGCATACATCAAGCTACTCCGTGCCAATATGAAGCACTGTGGTGCCCTTCGTATTGACCACGTATTAGGCCTACTGCGTTTGTGGTGGATTCCAAAAGGTGAAAACGCAACCAAGGGTGCGTACATCTACTACCCAGTACAAGACATGCTGTCAATTCTGGCGCTTGAATCTCACCGTTACCAATGTAGCGTTATCGGTGAAGACCTAGGTACGGTGCCGGATGAAATCGTCGATATCCTAGCGGATGCGGGCGTGCATTCTTACAAAGTATTCTTCTTCGAAACATCAGAAGATGACGGTGGCTTTATCTCACCGAAACATTATGCACCACAATCGATGGCGGCACTTTGTACTCATGATATGCCAACGCTTCGCGGCTTCTGGCATTGTGATGACTTGAAAATGGGTCAAGAGATTGGTTTATACCCAGATGCAGAACAGCTAGAAACCTTGTTCGACGACCGTCTGGAATGCAAACAAGGTATCTTAGATTCAGTGGCATGGCATGGCTTCTTACCTGAAGGTGTTGGTCGTGATGCAAGCCAAGTACCTATGGACTCTTATCTTGCTGAAGCGCTTCAACTGCACGTTGCGGCTGGTGGTTCGACACTTCTTAGTGTTCAACTGGAAGATTGGCTAGAAATGGATAAGCCCGTTAACATCCCTGGTACGGTCGATGAGTACCCTAACTGGCGTCGTAAACTATCAATGAACTTGGACGAAATATTTGCTCACGAAGGGGTAAATCGTATCGCTTCTAAGCTGACTGACGTTCGAGAAAAAGCAGCTAAGTAATGACGTTGAGTGGCTTGAAAATAGGTGGTTTTTTGCTTACGCCGTACGAAACTACAACCTCGGTCACTCAATAATGAATGCTCATCTGGTAGAATAAACCGTCGTTATATTGCCCGCACTAATAGCGGGCATTTTTGTATTATATTTTTTGGATGTTTGGTTAGGGAGAAGCGTTTTGGAACTAAGTTCGATTTCAAAGCAAAAACAAATATATACCCAACTATCACAGGCTTGTTTCACTGACCCATTTGCGTTTTTAGGGCCATACCTACCTTCTGAGCAAGGTGCATTACGTGTATGGATTCCTGGGGCAAATAAAGTCGAGTTGATTGTTGGAAAGGAACCTCGTATTGAGTTAGCGCGAGAGGGTGAAAGTGGTTTCATTCTTAAGCAAGAGAGAGATTTACGTTTTACTCACTACAAGCTCGCGGTTGATTGGGCTGGAGTCGAGCAGATCATCGATGATCCATACCAGTACCACGATCTGTACGCGAGTTATGAAGATCTCCATACACCTAAAGATATGTATCATCACATGGGGGCTCAGTTTATTACGCTAGAGCGTGATGGACAGACGATTTCAGGTACGCGTTTCTTGGTGTATGCACCGCATGCAACAGCGGCAAGCTTAGTGGGTAACTTCAATGCTTGGGATGGTCGTCGTCATCCAATGCAACGCTTAGATTATGGCATGTGGGGCCTATTCATTCCTGAACTGGAAGAAGGCGCTCAATATAAGTTTGAATTAAAAGGACCTGATGGTGAAGGCTTACCACACAAAGCTGACCCATGGGGTTTTTACTCTGAGCAATACCCTTCATTTTCTTCTGTGACTTACGATCACGCTCGTTACGAGTGGCAAGATACTCAGTGGCAGAATCGCCCAGTAACGCAAAAGCGTAAAGAAGCACTTTCGTTCTATGAACTGCACGCCGGTTCTTGGAAGCGTAACGCTGAAGGGGAATTCTTAAACTACCGTGAACTTGCTGCTGAATTGATCCCATATTTAACGGATTTGGGTTACACGCATGTAGAGTTGATGCCGGTTTCAGAGCATCCGTTTTACGGCTCTTGGGGCTATCAGCCAATAGGTTTGTTCGCACCAACGAGTCGTTTTGGCTCTCCTGATGACTTCAAATTCTTCGTCGATCAATGTCACCAAGCTGGTTTAGGTGTTGTTCTGGATTGGGTTCCAGCGCACTTCCCTAGTGATGATCACGGCTTAGCCAATTTTGATGGAACACCTTTGTTCCATGATCCAGATCCACGTCGCGGTTGGCATCAAGATTGGAATTCGTACATTTATGATTTAGGCAAAGAGCACGTGCGTCGTTTCTTGGTTGCAAACGCACTGTACTGGTTCGAACAATTCCATATCGACGGCATTCGTGTTGATGCGGTTGCTTCGATGTTGTACCTCGATTATTCGCGTAGCCATGATCAATGGATTCCGAACGCAGACGGCGGCAACGAAAACTACGATGCCATCGCCACCCTTAAGTGGATGAACGAAGAAGTGTACAAGCACTTCCCGAATGCGATGACGATTGCTGAAGAATCGACGGCTTTCCCTGGTGTTTCAGCCCCAACCTTTATGGGCGGCTTAGGCTTCGGGTTTAAGTGGAACATGGGTTGGATGCACGATAGCTTGTCTTACATCCAAGAAGATCCAATCAATCGTAAATATCACCACGATACAATTACCTTCCCATTGGTTTATGCACACAGTGAGAACTATGTATTGTCTCTATCTCACGATGAGGTGGTTTATGGCAAAGGATCTATCCACGAAAAAATGCCTGGTGATGAGTGGCAGCAAACGGCAAATCTGCGTGCTTACATGGGTTACATGTACGCGCAACCGGGTAAGAAGCTGAACTTCATGGGTGCTGAATTTGGTCAGACGGCGGAATGGAACCACGATGATCAACTGCAATGGTTCTTGCTAGATTATGAACGTCATCAAGGTGTTCAGCGCTTAACGAAAGATTTGAACAATCTGTACCGTTCTGAAGCCGCAATGCATGATCTTGATTTCGACCCGAAAGGTTTTGAATGGCGTCTACAGGATTCAGCTGAAGCGAGCATCTTAGCTCATGAGCGTATCAGTGAATCAGGCGAGCGTGTATTGGTGGTTTCTAACTTTACCCCCGTTCCTCATGAGCACTTCCGCTTAGGTGTTCCAGCACAAGGTCAGTACTCTTTGTTATTGAATACAGACTCTGCGGATTATGCAGGCAGTGGCTTTGAAGTGAAGCCGGTTGCTAAGGTTGAATCAGTAGAAAGCGAAGGCTTAGACACATCGATTGAGCTGCGTTTACCACCGTTATCGACCGTTTTTTACAAGCTAAATTAGGTCTATAAGTTGAAATAAGCGATAACTAAAAAGAAAATGGGAGCCGAAAGGCTCCCATTTTTGTATTTCTAACGCTTGGTTTAATGCTGCTTGAAGTTCGTGAGATAGAACATTGAACGTCCTACGACAGTCTCAAGGATTCGAACGGTATCAAGCCCAAAGCTATTAAACATTATCTCGCGGAATTGACCATCTGAACTGATGTTAAACTGTTCAGGGCTCTTGACCTGGGAGGCATGAAAAAACATCAATTTGATCACGAATCGAAATTGATCATTATCTAGAGCGTTTTGCCAAGATTGAATGAATACTTCTTCCGATGAGAACTCTAGATTCTCTATAACAATTGATAGCATGTGTTGGTGTAACGCTGATCGGATAGCGCGGGTCGATGGATAATAGCCCTGAAGCGTCGTCAAACTAATGCCGATTTCTTGAGCAATCCTTGCATAAGTTAGTGCTTCATGTCCTTCAGCCAGAAAAAGGTTTAGTACGATCTCATCGTAGTGCTTTTGATTTTCTAGTTTCTGTACTTGAGTAATTCGAGCCATTACAAATCTCTATTGAGTGTAACATTCTGTAAACGTGTATATTAAGAGTTTCTAAATTAGATTTCAAACCAAAGACGTAAGTAAACGGTCAGTTTATCGTCAAAAATAGTCAGTATTGAGTTATTGGTTCAATTGTTAATCAGATCTTGGCACACATAAAAACACCGCCCTATTGAGCGGTGTGTTATTTTAAGTCGTTGTTTGTATGTGGTAAATGAAAACTTAGAATGGATACCAAAACAATTCAGGTTCAAGAATCCGTTTCGCTATGGCCAACACCACAATAAAAGCAATGACACTCAAACAAACAAAATCGATACGTTTCAAAGGCGCATAGCTATACCAAGTACGTGCCTTGTGTCGGCCAAAGCCTCGTAACGTCATTGCGTTAGAGATCTCGTCTGCGCGGTCTAAGCTAGAGAAAATGAGCGGTCCTAGAACCTTAGCCACGTTTTTGATCCGAGTTATTAGGGGCGCTTTCTTCGAGAGTTCTACACCACGAGCTTGCTGAGCATGCATGATATTGATGAAGTCCTTCTTAACCTCTGGCAAGTAACGCAGTGTTAAGCTTACCGCATAGGCGATCTTGTACGGAACGCCGATACGGTTGAGGCTTGCGGCAAACTCAGTCGGGTGCGTAGTGAAGACGAATATTAACGCTATCGGAAACATACTCATGTACTTGAGCGTCACCGTGACTAAGTAAAATAGAGTCTCCTGGCTCAACGAGTAGTTACCCGGTAATGTCAGTAATACAGTTTCGCTACCGATGAGCTCAGTGCCTTGCTGCGGAGCAAGCAGGAACATGAATAAAGCATTTAGACTTAAGACACTCGCCGTACCTAATAACAAAGGCTTATACACGCGTATAGGCACATTGGTGAGCTTTAATAGGTATAAACCAGTCATAATAAGCAGCGTAATCAATCTCAGGTCGAACGTAGTCAATACCACGGTTACCCAAGCTAAGAAGAGTGCAAATTTCGTGATGCCATTTAATGCGTGCAGGGGGGATTTGGTATCAATGTAGTTGATGCCGAATTTTACTTTTGATGCGTTCATAGAGAACTTCTCTCGTAGTCGATGAAGTACTGCATAAACGCATTGGTATCGTCGATTTTCATCATAGTCGCGAGTTCATAAATACTAGTGGTACAGAGGTTTGCACGTTCTAGAAGCGATGGCTGACTAAACACTTCCGTCATGGCTGCATTGGCAATAAGCTTGCTGTCAGCGATTACGATCGAACGTGTGGTGTACTCTAGAACAAGATGCATGTCGTGTGAGATGATCACCACAGTAATACCCAAATCACGGTTAAGCTTTTGGATGAATGCCAGCATGGATGTGTAGTTACGGTAGTCTTGACCTGCGGTCGGCTCATCCAAGATAAGAAGCTCAGGTTCCAGCACTAAGATAGAAGCGATGGTTACACGTTTTTTTTGGCCGTAGCTCAGAGCTTCGATCGGCCAGTGGCGGAACTTGCTCAGCCCACATAGCTCAAGAACATGCTCTACTTTTTCTGTAATCAGCTCTTCTGCAATATTGCGGTTACGAAGACCAAAAGCAATCTCGTCAAAAATCATATGATGCGAGATCATATGATTTGGGTTCTGCATCACGACACCGACTTTCTGGCTTCTTTCAAAGATAGAAAGCTCAGATAAGTCTTCACCATTTAGATAGGAAGAGCCTGAATCGGCATCGATCACACCCATGATGAGTTTGGTGATGGTAGATTTACCCGAGCCGTTCTTGCCCAGAATCGAAACAAACTCGCCTTTGCCAATCTTGAAGCTCACATCTTCGAGTGCGTTCTTCTCGCCGTCGTAAGAATAAGTCAGACCATGAACTTCGAGTAAAGGTTGATACTGCTTTTCTGCAGCTGGGGCAGGGCGATCAGCAAACCAAGCTTGAACTGCTGGGCGGAACCTTTTGTAATCCAAAGCTTTGAGGTTTGACAGTTTATCTTCGCAGGTTAGTGGGGCTTTCGCTGCTTTAAGCGCAGATAAGTAAAGAGGCTCACGAATACCGTGTGTATCAAGCAACTTAGACGCTAAAATTTCATCGGGAGTCATATCCGCGACGATTTCACCGCGCTCCATTAAGATCACACGATCGATATCACGATGCAGGACATCCTCAAGGCGATGCTCGATAATCACGATGGTTTTGTTGGTTTCTTTATGCAGTTGGTCGATGATCTCAATGGTTGCCTTACCTGTTTTAGGGTCAAGGCTTGCCAGAGGCTCATCAAACAGCAAGATATCAACGTCATCAACTAAGATACCCGCTAACGATACTCGCTGTTTTTGACCACCAGATAGGTCATGAGGAGAGCGCTCAAGCATGTCCGCTAGGTCAACCATTTTTGCAGTCGACTTAACTAACGGGTACATGTCAATGTTCGACATCAACTGGTTTTCTAATGCGAATGCGATATCTTCACCGATACTCAAACCCACAAATTGGCTGTCAGTATCTTGCAATACCGTGCCGATTTGCTCGGTATAATCGTGCATCGAAAACTCAGAGATACTCTTGCCGTTTATCTCTAAAGAGCCCGATACCTCACCTTTGATTGCATGAGGTATCAGACCATTGAGACATTGACCTAGGGTAGATTTACCACTGCCACTTGGTCCAATAATGACGATTTTCTCTCCTTTCTCTATCCTTAGATTGATATTTTTTAGCGTCGGTTTATCCAGCGATTCATATCTAAAAGAGAAGTTCGAAAATGCTATAGTCATTATCGCTTATGCCTCAGTCAGGTTGCGGCTTTGTCTGTTGCGTTTAGCGACTGATTTTAGGATCAGGAAGCCCACAACAGCGATCAGAACGGTGTTACCCGCTGCGATGATAGACAGTTGAGTGAAGACTTTAGTAAACGGTTCTGCGTATAGGATAGTGTCTAGGAACGCGGAACAGCCGTAGCCTACAACGTTACCTGCAAGGGCAAGTACCACGAACAATACAAAATCTTTCATTGGCAGTTCGCCTTGTTGAAGACGGTTCTTAGTCATCATAGGGAACAAGCCGATAACCATGCCTACAATACCTGAGCCTAGTACCCAAGTTAACCATACGCCCCAACCAGCAAATAAATCTGTTACCCAGTGACCAATAAAGCCAACCAAGAAGCCAACGATAGGGCCGAACAAAACAGAAAATAGTGCTAAGACTGCCATTGCTGGTTTCAATGTCGTGTTCGCAAACACTGGGACACCAAACATAGGTAAACCACCAATGCCGTACAGTGCCGCGCCAATGGCGATAACGACCACTGTTTTAGCTGAAAAGTTCATAGATAACCTCGAATACTGAAAGATAAAGCATGATAAAGAACGAATATTCGCCATTATTAATATGTGTCTCAATGAGAACGTTTTTTGGGCAAATATAAAAAATAAGGCGCGCATTATACAGTAGAACCCTTCCATAAGGGAAGGTAAGTGTCTAGATGTCTAAAATTCCATCTGAACACCTAAATATCGTGTAAAAAGCGCAATTTTACGGTTAATCAAGCAACAAAAAAGCCAGAGCGGGTCTGGCTTTTTCATTCGTCTTAACAATGTGTTAAGCGGGATCGTCGTATATCTATGACCATTTAGTGGTCTAGATATAGTTAGTGGTCGAGATATAGATAGTTTTGCCAACTCTTCATGCGAATAAGGACCTTACGCATGATAGACACGTGAGTGAAGCTGTCAGAATAAACGGCAACTTCAACCGCGGTACCCATAGGTAAATGGTAGTCAGACAGATCATCAGTGATGCTCAATTTAACAAACACACGGCCACTGGTACGCAACGCATCAGTACCTAGAAGCGCGCCTCTAGCTTGAAATTGGCTCTCACCAATGGCTGGAATTACTTCATCAATACGTCCTTTAAATACTTTTCCTGGCAATGCTCTAAACAAGAACTCAGCTTCGTAACCCGGTTGTAGGCGCTGTAGCGAGTTTTGTCTAAATGCAGCGGTATAGAACTGCTCCTCTGTGTGAACAAACGTCATCACGGGAGCTAAAGGAAGTGGAACTGCCATTACACCTGGGCGTAATGCTAATTGCGTAACGTATCCGTCAGTGGGAGCTCGAACCACGGTTTGTTCTAAATCAAACTGAGCTTTACGTAATTCAGCCAATAAGCTTAAAACCGCTGTATTTTCGCCACCTATTTCAGAGTCCAAGGCGATCTTTGTTTGTTCTAGGTTTGCATCTGCAACTTTCACGGCCGCTTCCGATGCTTTGTAAGCTTGTCTGCGAGTATCCAATTGTTGCTCGGTAAAAGCGCCACTGTCGTAACCACGCTTGTAACGAGAAAACTCACGTTGGGCTTTATCTCTTTCCGCGATGGCTTTGATTTTTGCAGCCTCTGCTTCAACCACTTCAGATTCCATTCCAAGAGCACCTTGGCTTGCTTCTTTTACCTTGGCTTCTAACCTTGCGACTTCAGCTTCGAATGGAACTGGGTCTATTTTGAAAAGAATATCCCCTTGCTTCAGAGGTTTGTTTGCTTCTACTGGCACTTCGATAACTTTACCCCTAACGCCTGAAACGACTGGCGTTGTTGAGTAAACTTGGTTACCGATTTGTGTAAATGGATGGTTGTAGTTCATTAGTAGAATTAGGGTACCTACTATGATCACACCTCCAAGTACGGCAGTAGGTACTGTCCATTTATTTAGCGGTATATTGAACACCTTGAAAATGGTGATACAAAGTGCCGCATAGGTCATTATCAGCAGTAAATCCATTACTTAGCCTCCTGATCTTGAACGTTGTTTGTCTCTTTCTCTGGACTGCTTTGTTCAGCACCTGCTTGCTTGAGCTGTGCGATTTCTTCCTGAAGAGTACTCACTTGATCGATGAGAATATCGACGCGATGATGAATATCGTGTTGTTCTTCTTCTAATTTAGCGAAGCCCCAACCACGATCTTTGCGCCATAATGTTGCCCAAATCCAAAGAAATGGCCAAATAGTATGTAAGGTGAATAGGCTAACCCAGCCTGAGACGTGAATAGCATCTTGATGAGGGTGATTGCGTTCTTT
This sequence comes from Vibrio sp. NC2, assembly GCF_025195005.1. NCBI lineage: Bacteria > Pseudomonadati > Pseudomonadota > Gammaproteobacteria > Vibrionales > Vibrionaceae > Vibrio > Vibrio sp. NC2. Next base: position 132,231 of record NZ_JANVFC010000009.1, on the reverse strand, counting down.
CGCAATTTCATAGGGAATATCGTGAATAACGATGATGCCGTAAAAGATTACTAATGCTACGAAAATAAGTAAGCCGAGCGCAAAGTAGTCTAAAAACATAACAGATCCTTGTAATGTTAGATATTAGTTATAAATATACTACGCTATCATCCAAGTAATTGTTATAAAAATGATTTACCGAGTTGAAAATAATGTGTTGTCGCTTCTAATGCGAATAAAAGCATTGATGAATCTTATAAAATCTCATCGCGTTTGAAGAGGCTATTTCGGCTTTCTAGTTGGTATTTCAGCTGAAATGATGACAGCTACGATTCTAAATGACGTGCATAACCACAAGGGATAAATACGGATGTATATAGGTGAATTGGCGGCCATTGGCGCTGCAATTGTGTGGGCATGTGCGACATGGATCTATGGGCAATTTGGACATCGCTTCTCTGCGATGCAATTGAACATTGTTAAGGGTGTAGTAGCCTCTGGCATGATGCTGTTGGTCATGCCGTTAATACCGATGCCTGAATTTGAATTGAGCACCAACCATTTTCTGATATTGGCAATTTCAGGTGTGATTGGTATTGCGATTGGAGACAGCGCCTATTTTGCGGCGTTGAAAAGAATCGGTGCCAATAAGACGCTGTTACTGGAATCTTTAGCACCGCCTCTTTCTGGTGTGCTGGCACTCATGTTTCTTGGTGTCGCATTAACGTTGCAAAGTTGGCTCGGTGTCGTGATTACAACACTAGCAGTGACCTTCGTTGTCTTCCAACCATCAAAATCGGCGAGCGGTGAATCGAATGACAAAGCACAGTGGGGTGGCATTGGTTATGGGCTTGTGGCGAGTGTTTGTCAGGCATCCGGTGTGGTGATTTCTCATTACGCGTTAGTAGCGGGTGATATCCCACCATTATTAGGTGCACTGATTCGTCTCACGATAGGTGTGTTTGCCGTAATGCTGATTATCCCTTTTTTTGAAAAGAAGCCGTATTCATCGATAAAAAGAGATTTATGGGCGATGACTAAACTCGACAAGCTTTGGTTGTTAGGGGCGATATTTGTCGGAACCTTTTTGGCATTGTGGCTTCAGCAAGTTGCATTGAAGAATGCGAACCCTGCGATTGCACAAACATTGATAGCGACCAGTCCGGTCTTTATTTTGGTGATTTATGCGATTAAAGGGGAGAAGGTGTCAAAGCAAAGCGTCATAGGGACGCTTGCTGCCCTTGCTGGAATATCTCTGTTCTTTTATCAATAAGATGCAGGCTTGGCTACAGAGCTACAGAGCTACAGAGCTACAGAGCTACAGAGCTATAGAGTCACAGAGCTACATGCCACTACTCTGTACACACTTGATTACGGCCGTTGGCTTTAGCTCGGTATAGCGCTTTATCGGCACGATAGAAGGTACGCTGAGTATTCTCTCCGTCACGATGTAAAGTGATACCGATACTTACGGTCAAACCGCGCTCCCCAAGTATCTCATGCCAACCGAATTGGAAGATGCGCTCTCGATAATTTTCAGAGTGCATTTCTGCTTTAGGAAGATCAGTGTTCTCAAGAATGACGAGGAATTCTTCTCCGCCAAATCTGACACATGACGCGCCTCTAAACTTAAAGTATGAACGTAACTCTTGAGAAACGCTGACAATCGCTTTATCACCCACTAAGTGGCTTAATTCATCATTGATAGACTTAAAGTGGTCGATATCAACAACCATTAATGCGAAAGGTGCTTCGTGAAGCAGCAGGTCTTTTAGTTTCACATCTAACCATCGACGGTTGTGTAACCCGGTCAGTGGGTCGGTGAAAACATCTTGTTGTAGTTGAGCAACTGTATTCTTGTGTTGTTCAGTCGTCTCTTTGAGTTCTCTATTTTCTTGTTCAGAGAGAATGAGTTTGAGTTGTAACTCAAAACGCGATAGGCGGCGTAGTTGGCTTGCACCAAGTTCGCTGATCGGGATCTGCTTCATCAGATCCGTTTCAATTCGGTAACCTTTTTTCTCATAGCTTAGAGCTTCTTGAAAACGGCCCTGATTCATACATACGTCACTCAAAGAGTCATAGAAACGCTTCGCAAGCACTGGCGATGAGTAGGCTTTTACACGTTTGTCTGTGCTCGACAAAATCATGCTCGCATAGTCTTGCTTTCCGGTTGCACTTAGGCAATGTGCTAACTCGAGACGAGTCATGGTTGCGAGCCAGCTTGCTTGAGTGCTGTTGGCTGGGTATTGAACTTTTGATAGGCAACGTAAGGCTTCATGGTATTTTTTCTTAGCACGAAGCACTTTCGCTTGGTAGAGCAATATTTGAGCTGTGAGCAACTTGTCACTCACTAGAATACTTAATTCTTCGCACTCATTCAGTAAATCGCTGGCCGCGGTAATGCGGTTGAGCAGAAGTAGGCTTGCTACCATATGCAGCTTGAATTTGAGGCGAAGTGAGCGACTGCTTATCGCGTGGTCTATACTGCTGATTTTTTGGTAATAGCGAAGAGCTCTGTTGTGATCACCATAGGCATCACACAGGTTCCCCATGCCTAAGATAGCCAATACATATTCATCGATATGGCCGTGTTCAACCGCAATTGTCGATGAGCTGACGAATTCATTCAGTGCCGATGTGTAATCACCAATTTCAACCAAGCGGTCGCTTAGGCTGGTCTTTACTGTGAGAATGTCTTCGATATCAACAGGAAGGTGGAGTAGGTCGAGTGCCAGCCTGAGTTCTTCGATACTGGTTTGATTTTGTTGTAACTCGGCACGGTACTCAGAGCTGATGATATAGCAGTGCGCTTGCTCAGTTTGCGTGGTCGAAACGTGCTGGCGAATGTGGTTCCAGAATATGATCGCTTCTTCACCCGATACCGATGAAGGGTCTAAACCAGCATCTGTGATCTTGCGTAATAGGGTTTCCATTATTCTATTACCTCAGCATCGTCTTCTTCTAATTGTTCAAGAGTGAACGGGAACGTCAAAATATCATTGAGGCTGACGGTAGGTCTCGAACCTTTTAATCCTTTTCTATGCCATGGATATATTTCTAGCATGGTGCTGAGAGTTTGGAAGGTTTGTTCTGCGGCTTCGCCTTTCTCTGAAAGCATCATAGCAACACGCTCTGAACTCAGCCTAGCGATGAAGTCGTTTTGATTACACAAGGTATGAGCAATCTCGGTACAGACATCTAAGTAATCGGTATCGACATGATGGAACATAATGATGCTGTGGTTCGAGCGCTTAAGTTCTGTCTTAAAGAGGACCAGCTTCTCCCACCAAAAGGTTTCAGAAACGACATAAGAGAGGTGCTTTTCAGGATCGTACTCATGCTGGCCACGAATACGATTAATCAGCTTTCGTGCTCTCTGTTCAAGCTGGCGTTTTGAACTGCGCGCTTTGTCTAAACCGACACGATTAGTTTGCTCTTTAAGCATACCGATGGAATATTGACGGTACTTTTTAAAGGCGACCAACGCAGCTTTGAAATCTTGGTTTTCTTCTGCAACCAAGGATTGTTGGTAACAAATCTGGCTAAGCAACTCACCATTATCGAATTCATTTGCAGAGTGTTCAGCGAGTTTCAGCAATTCTGCCGCATGTTCTGGTCTTTTTCTCAGGAGCTCCAATCGAGCTCGACTGATGTAAGAGTGCGCTTTCATCCAAACGAGGTTGTGTTCTACGGCTAGATTGTGCGCTTTGGCTGTCGCGCGCTCTGCATCATCTAGGCGTTCAAGCCCAAGCAGAGCAAGGCCTCGAAAGTCCCATACTTCGGCATGCCAAGTGTTATCTTTATGCTCTTTTAACGCTTCTTCTGCACCGTCGAGTACCGACAGCATTTCAACATAGTTGTTAAGCAGGTAGTAATCCCAAGCGAGCAGTATTCTTGCTTTGCCTTCTAGCCAACCAATGCGGCTGTTGTTAGCCACTTTAACGGCAAGCTGATGGGTAGAACGTGCAAGCTTATATTCATGAGTCATTCGCCAAATGTTGCCAAGCCCAATGAGACATTCAATTTGAATCTCGACTTCATCAACCAGTGCAGATTGCTCTAAGGCATTGATCCAGAACTGTTGGGCGGAATAGTACTTGGCTTGTCCCCAGTACTGGAGCGCGTGTAAATGGAGGATTTCAGGGAGGAAAAGGTCGGTATCTAATCGGTTCTGGCGCTTATAGGCTTCCTTGATGTACTTCAAACCTTTTTGGTAATCCATCAGGTTCCAGCTACACCTTGCCATTAACATTAACGACTGGATAGCACCCTCTTCAAACAGAACTTGCTCCGATCGGACTAGGCACTGTTGAGCAATCTCTAGGATCACCGATGGCTCAGAGTCGACACGAGTTTTGAGTTGTTCTAGTTCTGCTTCAAGAAGGTACTGATTTTTGTCCAAGAGTTAGATCCATAATTATCGAACATATTGATAACACAATCATTATAAGAGTGTGATTTGAGATAAGCACCAATTATCTTTCTTAGGGCCTTAAAGGAACATGTATCTTTTCCAATTATGGGTGTTACCTCATGTTGTTGCTTTAAAATCAATGAGTTCCCGAATAATTATCTAGAGGTCTGTTTCTATGAAAGTAGTTGCTTTAGGGTCAATGGCTGCTCTGCTACACCTAAGCGCTGCGCTGCCGTGAGCCCTTGCTTATCTTGGTAGCACAGATTGTGCCAAGCTCTAAATATGTCGAGTAATGGAAGAATGCCCCCAGGACGAAGCTTACGTCTGGGCTCATTAATGAAGCTATCAAATAACAGCTGGAAGCGTTGTTGATAGAACTTGGTTTGCTGAATTGAGGCAGTGTTAAACCACTGTTTTGGTTCTGGATTGTTACCCGTTAGGTAGCAAATACCTTTCTGGTTATCACCTTGATTTGCGATAGCCCAACGATCGCGCCACCAACTCATGTGAACGATGTCGATCTTTTCGAAACTTTGATCGTCTTGCCAGCCGGGATCTTCCTCTACATACATAAGGTCAATATTTTGACTCTGAATGCGCGGCAAACATACACTTAAAGCGGCAGATCTTAGTAATGGATCTTGTGGCATATAGATAGCGACATGCTTATCTTCATTACACATATCAAGCACATGTAGGAAGTGAGCATAAGAGGTATAAGGCGGTCGAATCAGCGCGCCTTTCGAAGGGTAGCTAAATGTGGTGAGGTTACCCATAGGATCCTCAACGTTACCTCTCGCTAAAATCACTTGGTACTGCTGTTCAATACGCTCTTTCAACTTGTCAGATGGCTGAGGTTGTTCGAGGTTCGCTTCTGATGAGTGATCTTTGGATACAAAACGCGCAACGTCATCGTAAGGATTGTGATCAACATTCCCTGAAGGCTCTTCATTTTGAGAATAGTTGACGTGTTGGCAAAGGATATAGCCAGAATGCGCCTCACCCGTCGCTATCCAAACCACACCATTGTTGCTTTGCGGTTGTAGACGTTGATAGTGAGAAGCGAATTGATAATCTTTGGCATGATTAACCCATCGTGCATCGATCATCGCTAATTTACGACGGCAACGGCTCGCGATGTGGTCAACATGATCATAGAAAGTCTTTGGGTTGATCTCTAGTTTTCTGCAGATTTCACGTACGGAATAGCCCATGAACAACAAGCCCATGAGGTTCTCTTGAAACTGAAGTTTTTTATTGGATCCAGACCACTTGTCAACGAAGGTTGATTGGCAGTCTTTGCATCGATAACGCTGCCTGTCACCGCTGTAACCGAAGGCATGATAAAGATGTTTGTGGGTGTGAACCGATAGGCCAAAGTTATCGCAATCATCATTGCGGCAAGCAGGAAGGCCATCGCTGTGAAGTTGTCTTAGGCGATGAAGTTCGCTTAACACTTCACGATTGTTAAGTAAGGGGGGGAAAGCTCCACATTCACGACAAACCATCGCCGGACGCTTAGGGTTTGCGTGTTGCAAAACATACCGTTTTGCATCGCTCAAGCCAAAGTTGTCACACGCCAATGTTTTACAAAAGTTGAGTTGCAAACCATCCGCATCTTTTGGCAGCTTGTCGTTAGACACGATCTCCCCCTCGGGATTATTTGAGCAGCCAAGTAAGCTTGGCTGCGGGGTAACGCTTTTCAATGTATCTTATTCAAGTCGTTAGATGTTGATTGCAGTCTCTAGAGCAACTTTCATCATGTCGTTGAAAGATTTTTGACGATCTTCAGAGCTTAATTTCTCACCACGGATGATGTGGTCAGACACTGTTAGGATGGTTAGTGCTTTAGCACCAAGATCCGCAGCAACACCGTAGATACCAGCCGCTTCCATATCAACACCAAGGATGCCTAGCTTTTCCATTTTCTCGAAAAGGTCAGCTTCTGGAGTGTAGAAAAGGTCTGCAGAGAATACGTTACCAACTTTAACTGGAACTTCTTGTGCACGTGCTTGGTTTACAGCTTCTTCTAGAAGACCGAAATCAGCGATTGCAGCGAAGTCGTGGTTGTTGAAACGAATGCGGTTTACTTTTGAGTCTGTAGAAGCACCCATACCGATAACAACGTCCATTAGTTTAACGTCGTCACGTACCGCACCACAGCTACCTACGCGAATAACGTTTTTCACGCCGTATTCAGCGATAAGCTCGTGTACGTAGATGCAGCATGATGGGATACCCATACCGTGGCCCATTACAGAAACTTTCTTACCTTTGTAAGTGCCTGTGTAACCAAACATGTTGCGAACGTCACAAACTTGCTTCACGTCATCAAGGAATGTTTCTGCAATGTATTTTGCGCGAAGCGGGTCGCCCGGCATAAGTACTGTTTCTGCGAAATCACCAGCTTGAGCATTAATATGAGGTGTAGCCATGGTCGTTCTCCAAAGTTTAAACGGTAATGATAGGAACAGGATTTAATCAATTACCGATTCTGTTGAATTGAATTCGTTTTGTTGAGGCAATATTAGCGAGTTAAAACGAGGCTCCATGAGACTTTAGTCACAAAACCGCTTTGCCATTATAGTTTTATTAATATTGATAACCAAATATGTTGAAAGCGTAAAGGCAATCGATTTTGTATGGGTAAATTGCTCGATATTTAAAGATAAAGCTCGAAATTTAAATCTGTTGCATATTGCCTTGGAGGCAACAATACGTTGTAGAGACGTTTGATCAGCGATAATCTAAACTTTGATAAAGAGACAAACCAAGGAATTGTATGTCGTATTGCGCTAACTCGACGCCTTCGCACTCGATGAAAACACAGTTACAGACGAAAACAAGGTTACATAAGCTAGCGTTGGTCGCTGTTAAATCCACATTGATCGCTGTTAAGTCCACATTGATTACGATTAGAACGACTTTGTTTGCTGTGAGAACAGCTTTACTTGCTCGGGTAATCATTTTGCTTGCTGGCGCGATGACTTCGTCGTGGGTGTCTGCTGCAACTTTTGAGTTGCCACCAACAGAAAGCCGTATCGTGGGCAGAATACAGCAACACGAAGTTGCGGCGGGTGAAACCTTGGCGATCATTGCAAAGCAATACGATATTGGCTTTCTCTCTTTAATGGCGGCAAACAAAGGGGTCGACCCTTTTCTTCCTGCTGAAGGCTATGTGTTAAGTATTCCTAGCCGTTTGATTCTGCCGGATACTCCGAGAAAAGGCATTGTGATTAACCTTGCCGAGTTGAGGTTGTACTACTTTGAGCCTGAGAAAAATCAGGTGCATGTTTTCCCTGTCGGTATTGGTCGAGTAGGGCGTGATACTCCCGAGATGATCACTAAGATCAGCCAAAAAAGACCTAACCCGACCTGGACTCCTCCAAGCTCAATTCGCAAAGAGTACTTAGAAAAAGGGATTGAGCTACCAAGAGTGGTTCCCGCTGGGCCTGAAAATCCTTTAGGTGAATATGCATTGCGACTTGCTTATGGTGCTGGTGATTATCTGATACATGGTACTAATAAGGATTTCGGGATAGGTTTGAGAGTCAGTTCTGGGTGTATCCGTATGGAACCTAAAGATATCGAGTGGCTTTTTGAACAGGTGAGTCGTGGTGAACAAGTCACAATAATCGATGAGCCGATTAAGGTGTCTTTGGAGCCAGATAGAAGTGTATTTGTTGAAGCTCACGAACCTTTGACGCGAAGTGATGGCTCTAAGAAATTACTGCAAATCCCTGTTGAACTAAAATGGTGGCTTGAAGACGCAGATCTGCCTAATTCAAAGGCGAAAGCGGTGATCTTTGCTCAAAATGGTGTGCCTGTTGAAATAGCACCGCCTGTGATTGAGTTCTAATTTGATCGGTTGTGAGTAAAGCCCAATAGCCTTCTTTTTCTTTTCCCTCAATAAAAAAACACCACCTCGAAAGAGGTGGTGTTTTCAATTTACTGCATGTATATACGTCTTTTGAAATCTACAGCTTCATTGAGTTTCTATCTCAATTACTTAGTGTAAGACTCAGCAATGTTATCGATACGGTCGTTAGCACGATCCGCTTCTTCTTTTGCTGCCATAGCCGCAGCTGATGCTTCTTGAGCTTTCATTTCAGCAGCCGCTTTGTCACTCTTAAGTGCTTCTACTTCGCTGCTTAGCTCAGCAACTTGGTTAGTTAGTTGGTCCATTTCTGATACTGCTGCTTCTTCAGGTTCTGAAGAACAACCAGCTAAAATAAATACTGAGGCTGCAGCTGCGATTAACGTCTTATTCATAAGAACTCCTTGCTTATTTATCATCAAAAGATGCGCTATACATTCTTTATCATATAGTCGCTTCATTAATGATTGTAGCGACTAATTTTTTAACTGCAAAAACAATAACTAAAGAAATTGCTAAATTTTTGAGGTAATTAGCTAAGCATCACGTTCTGTCTCATTTCTGAGATGAGGGGTTTCGAGGTCGTTTTGATACTACTTTGGAGAGTGGTCCCTTTGTTAGCAACGCATACAATATTCTAGTTAACATCAGATAAAAGGATAAATTTACTGTGATCTCTATCCTTATAAAGTACTTTCGCGGTATCATGTCACGTTAAATTAATTTTATTCAATACCATCATGACTGGAGAGTCCTTTGCACTTTAAAGATTTAGGCTTAGATAACCGCTTACTGAAGAACTTAAAACATTACGACTTCAAGAAAGCGACAGAGATCCAATCAAAAGCGATCCCTGTTGCTATTGCTGGTAAGGATCTATTGGCTTCATCAAAAACGGGATCAGGTAAAACATTGGCGTTTGTGTTGCCGATGATACATAAAGCATTAAAAACAAAAGCGTTTTCTGCTAAAGATCCTCGTGGTGTAATTTTGGCTCCTACTCGTGAGCTAGCAAAACAAGTTTACGGCGAGCTGCGTAGCATGCTTGGCGGTCTGTCTTACGAAGCCACACTTATCTTGGGTGGCGAAAACTTTAACGACCAAGTTAAAGCCCTGCGTAAGTACCCTCGTTTTATTGTTGCGACTCCAGGTCGTCTGGCCGATCACCTTGAGCACCGCTCACTGTTTTTAGATGGTGTTGAAACGCTAATTCTTGATGAAGCTGACCGTATGCTGGATTTAGGTTTCGCACCTGAATTGCGTCGCATTGCAAATGCAGCTAAGCACCGTCGTCGTCAAACGTTGATGTTTTCTGCGACGCTTGATCACGCGGAAGTGAATGGCATTGCAAATGAAATGCTAGACGCACCTAAGCGTATCTCTGTTGGTGTTTCTAACGAGCAGCACCTTGATATCACTCAGAAGTTCTACCTGTGTGACCATCTCGATCATAAAGAAGCGATTTTGGATCGTGTGATTGAAGAAGCTGAATACCGTCAGGTGATGATCTTCACCGCAACTCGTGCCGATACTGATCGTTTAACGGATAAGTTAAACGAGAAGAAGCTTAAAGCCGTTGCATTGAGTGGCAACCTAAACCAAACGCAACGTAACGCGATCATGAGTCAATTTGAGCGTGCGGTTTACAAGATCTTGGTAACAACCGATGTTGCTTCGCGTGGTATCGATATTCCAAACGTAAGCCACGTTATCAACTTTGATATGCCTAAGCATACAGAAGAGTACGTGCACCGTGTTGGTCGTACTGGTCGTGCGGGTAACAAAGGTGATGCAATCTCTTTGGTTGGTCCAAAAGACTGGGACAGCTTTAAGCGTGTTGAGCTTTACCTTCAACAAGATCTTACTTTCTCTGTGCTTGAAGGTCTAAAAGGTAAATTCAAAGGTATTAAGCCTCGTAAACCTGCTTTTGCTAAAGGCGGACCTGCGAAGAAGAAGACCAGCACCCAAGTTAAGAAAACGCCGAAAAAACCGGTTAAGCGCGATAAGAGCTTCCACCAAAATGTGGCTGTGGGTGATACCGTGTTTATCCCTAAGAAGAAAGTCGCACCAAAAGTGGACGACGAGTAATCAACTTGCGTGACCTAAAAGCTTAGCTTTGAAAGGTTGATGCAAATAAAAAACCGCCGATGATGGCGGTTTTTTTATACCTGTACTTCGTGTAAGCCCTTAGCTTCTGGTACTTACAGACGGTATTTGATGATACTCGACGAGGTTTCCTCGTTAGAAATCAAAGGTAGAGAACGAGTACGCCAAAATATGATCGGCAATGTATTTATGAGTCGCTGTAGTTGGGTGTGTCACGCCCCAGAATACATAGCTGTCTGAACCATAGGTTGCGCAATCATTAGTCAAGCTATGGCTTCGTAAGTAGTCTGCTGCTGAGCTTCTATTAATATCAAGACAGGCGTCACTCGCGTTTCGAAAGCCATGTTGTTCTGGGTCATCGGTAATGTTGGCGAACAATGCACTTGCATCGAACAACACCACGTTTTTCCCGTGGCTTTGGTAATACTCGGCCTGCGCTTTGATGAATTGGTTGAACTCTAAGATCTTGCCACGAACTTTAATGATCTCTTGCTCAGTCGAGTATTTGAATTGCGGGGCTTTGGTCGCATCGGGCAATGTAAACAGTAGAATATTACTCGCACCAGATTCCGTTAATCGGATTAAAGCGCTACTGAAATCAGCTTTCACATCAGCGACTTCTCGGTCGTAATTCATAAAGTCATTGAGGCCAAATTCCAGAGTAAATAGTGAGTTTTCTGGGCGGTAGTTTTTAGCGACTTTCATGTAGGTTAGGTAAGAGGAGACTTGATCATAGACGCCAGTCAGTGCCACGTATTGATTGGTACCTGCTGCGCCACCGACGGCCCAGTTATAAAGAGGAACGTCTTTGGCTTTTGCTAAATATTCGGTCCAAACCAAACCGTTTGAAAAGTGCCCTAGAAACCATGAGTTTGCATTTGGGAAAACCCATTGAGAGCCATTAAATAGGTTCCCAGTGTCAGAGAGGCTATCACCAAAAGTGACAATGCGATTAATGGTATTGGCTTGCACAGCGTTATCGTTGGTCCAGATGGAGTGATTGTAAGAGAAGCGGTTGTCTGCGGCAAAGTAGGTAATGTCAGCTGCGTCATGTTGGATGCCGAGAGTCTGTTCGCAACGCTGTTTGATTTCAGACTGTGGGGTATCACTGTAGAACATGTTCTTGAAAGAGACAGAAGACCACCAATATCCGTTGATCGTGTAATCGTCGCCGTTTTCTTTTTTCGCCCACTTCCAGTCGGTGGCTGCAGAGTCGTGCGATGCATCGGTTCGATACCAACATCGAACATAAGAATAGGTCTCTGAACCTTGTGTGCTGAGCACTTGTGCGGATGTCATCGATTCTGGTGTCGGTATCGAGTCATCAGCAGCATAAGCCCCAAATGGTATGGTTAACGCGAGTATTAAAGCCGTATTTTTCATCACTGTATTCTCTTTTGTATTTAGTGAGCCAAACAAAACGTTGTTGCTTGTTGTCTATTTCTTGTTGCCTCTTGTTTGTTGATAGTTGGATAAGTAAACAACTGGTACGACCTATATCTAGAATCAATAATTCTCGTCAATACATTCAGGTTGTTGGCGTTTCATAATTGGTATAAGTATCAAATTTCCAACGACTTTCTGGTTGAAAAACAATCAAGTCGAAGCGAGGGATTTATCATTAATATTCGATTTTAGTGGGCTATGACTTGCCAGTTTGTCGCCGAAGATCTAAACGAGATAAATTGTTTTGTGAATGTTGGTTTTTATTTGGTCAAGATAATTGAAGTTATAGCTTCATGGTTTCTTATTAAATATTAATTTAATCAATAGCTTATTGTATTTCGATGTCTGGTCTGATTCTATTTGTCTAATGTTCATCACAACTGTTTAATTCAAGTTCAACATCACAAATATCGAGTTGCTATTTTCTGTTTTATAAAATCATCAACTACGGTTCTTTACTCATCAGAGGTCTAATCTGTTTAAGGAAAGAGCATTGAAAAAGATATTAATTTGGACGATAGCCTGTCTATCCAGTTTTGGCGCTTATGCCGGAACAAGCGCATCGGCATTAGAGGTCAGTGGATACACACAAACGAAATACCCCATTATGTTGGTACATGGTCTGTTTGGTTTCGATACATTAGCGGGTGTCGATTACTTCTATGGCGTACCTGAATCCCTAACCAAAGATGGTGCGAGCGTCTATGTAGCGCAAGTATCAGCCACCAATAGCTCTGAAGTACGTGGCGAGCAATTGTTGGCTCAAGTTGAAACACTGTTAGCCGCGACAGGGGCAAGTAAGGTGAACCTAGTTGGTCACAGCCACGGCGGACCAACAGCGCGCTATGTGGCATCAGTACGTCCTGATTTGGTTGCTTCGGTGACGAGCATTGGTGGTGTTCATAAAGGCTCGAAAGTCGCCGACCTCGTGCGTGGAACCGTATCAGAAGGCTCAGCCGCGGAAGGTATTGCGGTTAAGTTGGCTGGTGGATTGACGACGCTTATCAACCTATTATCTGGCGGAACGGATCTTGATCAAGATGGCCTTGCTTCCCTTGAAGCGTTGACCACCGAAGGTTCGCTTGCATTCAATCAGTTTTATCCTGAAGGCGTTCCGACGTCTGAGTGTGGCGATGGTGAATGGCAAGCAAGTAACGGCGTTTATTACTATTCATGGACAGGGTCTTCCACTTTTACCAACCTTCTTGATCCTACCGACGGAGCTATGGCAATCCTTGGCTTAGCATTCAATGAACCTAATGATGGTTTAGTGGGAGCATGCAGCGCGCATTTGGGCAAAGTGATTGGTGATGATTACAAGATGAACCACCTAGACGAGATTAATGGGTTATTGGGTATTCACCACCTCTTTGAGACCGATCCCGTGACGCTATATCGCCAACACGCTAATCGATTGAAGTTGGCTGGCCTTTAAGTTGCACTGCCCATTCATAAAGAGAACAAGGAAAGTATGATGAAAAAGACCGCCATTTTGTCGATAACCACGATAGCCCTGATGAGCACAGCGGCGGTCTTTTTGTATCTACAAAAGGAAGATCCAAATTCATATAGTGACAACGAACAAAGCGCTTCTTCATTGAAGGTGGCCTCTCAACAAGATACCGAAATCGATAACGCATCAGCCAAAGACATGATGGAATATTTCGTATCCGGTAATACCGAATTAACCCTCGAAGATATTCGCGACAATGTGGCAAAACACCACGAGCAATCACAAGCCGCGGTGGTCGATGAAGCATTGTTCGCAAAGTACATCGAGTACAAGTCGGCACTGACAGCATTGGATGTTCAATTCGACACCACCTCAATATCCGCAGAGGACTTACGCGCACTGAATCAAGCTCTGCTTGACTTTCAAACTCAATTTTTCAGTGAGAGCGAGATAAGTATCCTGTTTACCCATGACAATAAAATGAGGGAAATCGCTTTAGAAAAGTTACTTCTGAAACAAGAAGGGCTAGAGGAACAAGAATATCAGCAAAGGCTTGAATCTTATCTATCTGAACAACCAGATTACGTTCAAGCCAGTTATCAAAATCAGGTGTTATTACAGCAACTATCCAGCTCACAAGGCCTAGATGAACAAGGAAAATACTTGAAGAGAAGCGAACTGGTTGGCGAAGAAGCGACGCAGAGGCTCGAAGCGCTTGATCAACAAAGGGCGGACTTTGATGGAGCTTTAGAGATTTACTTTGTTGAACGAAATGACATTTTGAATGACTCAGCACTCTCAGAAATTGAACAAAAAGAGACGATCGCCCAGCTTAGAGAAGCTCATTTTCAGCCACAGCAGCTGAGAAGGGTAGAAGCGATTGAAAGAATCAGAGCTGCTGAGAACGGTCAGTAAAGTTTGCTGAGCTAACGACGTTAGCCAAATTTTCAAAATTGCCTTAGTGGAGATAGTCGCTTCACAAACTTAGTAAACGTTTGCTTATTCTGTAAACGGTCAGTTTTCTGATTGAACTAAACACTATCGACTGATTTATCAGGCTTATCTAAATATAAATTCCTTCCATGATTACAATAGTAATCCATTATTAATTGATGCCCTTCTCGTGATTAATCTCACATAATTATGTAAATGATAATTGATCTCATTATCGTTTGGGTGCAGTATACGCGAAATTTATTAAATTAGCGTATGGATTTGTTGTATTTATGAAAGCGTGTGTGTTGTTAGCTTTTGCGCTCTTACTGACGGGAGCGGTTAGCGTATCTGATCAGTTCTCTTGGCTCAGAGATGATTCTCGTAGTGCAAGTAAAGTACTCAATTATCTTAATCAACAGAATGATAAAACTCAGTTATATCAAGAACGTATTCGATCTCTGAGCGAATCCCTACAACAGAAATGGCAAGACAATCGCCCTGAACGCGCCGATAAACCATGGCAGGAAATCGGTGGTTACGAGTATGCGATCCTAAATCACAAGGGCAAAAGAGCCTTGTTGTCCCGATTAGTTGGGAGTGAGGATTTGACCGAGTTGCTTAACATTGATGCTCGTTCTGCCGAACATGATTACTATCAGTTAGGTGATTGGGCGCTCGACTCAACTAAAACCAAGCTCGCGATAGCAGAAGATATTACGGGCACTGAACAGTATCGAGTGAGTGTTGTTGATCTTAAAACTCAGCAAGTCACATCAGTAGCTCAAAATGTAGACAGTTCGCTTGCGTGGTCGAAAGACGGTCAATCCCTATATTTGATTCAACTTGAACAACAAACTTCGAGACCATATGCGTTAACAAAATACTTCTTAAATGAGTCAAAGCCGATTCAATTAACGGAAGAGCTGGATTCCGCTTGGTTGCTTTCGTATTACCTTTCTAGTGATACGCAATTTGCTGTGGTTCAGGCAAACAGTGAAAACTCGAGCGAGCAACGTTTGTTAAACCTTGATAGCGGCGAAGTTTCTGAACCACTTTTACCACGCAAAGCGGGAGTGGAATACTACGTTGATGTTGCGGGTTCTATGTTGTTTGCCAACAGTAATCACGAGCGCAATGATTTTGCTTTTTACTCTGCACCACTTACTCAGGCTACACATATCAACCTTTGGCGAACGGTTTTTGAACCAACGGACGAATCTAGAATCAGTAACTTCTATTTGTTTGAGTCTGGCGCTGTTGTTGTGAGTCAGAGTGGCGCGTCTCAATCTTTGCACTTCTTCGATAATGACAATCGCTATCGTTCAAGCCAGTTATTGGCTGACGCAGGCCAAGTTGCTTGGGTAAGCCAAGTTGGCGACTATCAAAGTAACAAATTGCACATTCGCAGCATGTCTTTGACTCAGCCTGCGAAGTGGGACCGGTTGAATACTGATACTTTACAACGAGAACGCTTTTCTCAAGACGATTACCCTCAATACCAACAATCAGCGTATCAAACCGAGCAGGTCATGGTGAATTCTGGTGGGGTATCCATCCCTGTCACTTTGGCTTATCGCAAGGATAAACTTACAAAGACCTCTCCAGTGTTTTTGTATGGATATGGTGCTTATGGCATGACGATGAAGCCCTACTTTATGCCCCAAATCATTAGCCTACTTGATGAGGGTGTAATTTATGCGATTGCACATGTTCGAGGTGGTGGCTTCTATGGTGACGCTTGGTATCAAGCAGGTAAGGGAATTAAAAAAGAAAATGCCATCTTGGATTTCATCGCCGCTGCTCGTGATTTGACTGCATACAATCTCGGTAAGCGCCCTATTTATGCGATGGGTGGCAGTGCTGGTGGCACTCTTGTTGCTGCAGCTTTAAATCAGGCTCCTGACTTGTTTGACGGTGCTGTCCTTAAAGTGCCCTTTGTCGATGTTGTGAACAGCATGTCTGATTCTGCATTACCTCTAACGGCTCAGCAGTACGGTGAGTGGGGCAACCCAAATATCGCCGATGAATTGAAGGTAATGCAGCAATATGACCCTTATCTGAATCTTAGCGAACAAAACTACCCACCAATATTGATTCAGATTGGACTGAATGACCGCCGCGTACCTTATTGGGAAGGGGCTAAGTATTACGCAAAACTCAGTGAACTTACGACTGGAAGCGGCCCTTACCTATTATCGACAAATTTTACTCAAGGACACTCGACAGACAGGCGACAGTCCCAATCGCAACAAGCGTTTGAGTACGCATTTCTTTTATCACTTACCCTGAAAGACATTAAAGCGGAGCAGTAAATGAAGCTTTCCCCCCTATCAGCGGCAGTACTGAGTGTACTTGCTGCCAACCTCGTGCACGCCGAATCTGAGGTTTACCACTTTGAAGAAGTGATTGTAACAGCCAATAAAATAGAGCAACCATTATCTGAAGTCGCGGGCTCAGTTGCCGTGATCACGGGTGAAGATCTAGAAAGAAAAGGCGCAACGGAGCTTTATGACGCAATAAAGAGTGAGCCTGGAGTCAGTGTTTCTGGGGGAGCTGGTCGACCTCAAAACATTACGATCCGTGGGATGACAGGCAACCGAATTTTGATTGTGAAAGACGGAATAAAGTCTGCTGATGGCTTTGGTGCCAACGACATCAATGACAAGGTAGGGCGTAACTCGTTTGATATGTCTAACTTGGAAAGTATTGAGGTTATAAAAGGGGCGAGTTCATCCGTATATGGTTCAGGCGCTATTGGTGGCGTGGTGGTTGTTAGGACGAAAAAACCGGGAGATTACCTCGGAGATAAAGATTTCTACAGCGACGTATCTGCAACCTATACCGGTATCAGTAATAAATACAAAGGTGCGACAAACCTTGCTTTCCGTTCAGGAAAATTCGAAAGCTTAGTCAACCTTTCTTATTGGGAAGGTGAAGAAACACGTAACTTTGATGAGGACCTCTATAACCGAGACATAGATGGCGTCGGTGGTGGTTACACTCTAAATTATTGGTCAAGTGATGCCTTGATGCTCAAAGGCAATGTTGCGTACTACAAAGATAATCTAAGTCGAAAAGAAGGATCCTCTAAGATCCAAAAAGACGGAAAATGGGACACTGAAGATTTTGACCAACAGTCTTATACCGAGACATTTTCTGCGTATGCGGGGTTTGAATACCTACCTGCCAATACTTGGTTTGAGGAATTAGATGCCAAGATCTATTGGCGTGATATGACTAATGAAGATACCACTAATCGTTTGATGTCTCGAACCAACAACAACGTTTCCGAGTTACGAAGAACGATTGATGTTCGTGGTTTTACGGATCAGCTTCTTGGTGCAAACGCCGATTTTATTAGTGCTTTCCAACATCAAAACATGAGCCATACCTTGTCTTATGGTGTGAATATGGAAACCAACCTCCATGAGCGCCCAAGTCAATCTTCTGTTTTAGACTGGAACGGAGTATCACTTAACGCAGATGTTCCTTTTGCTCCGGCTCGCTCGTACAACTTTGCTGCTTTTATTCGTGACGCGATTGAAATTGACCATTGGACTGTGACGGCAGGAGCCCGTTTTGATTTACACCAGTTGAAACCTGAGTCACAGAGCACGATCAATGGCTACGAAGTGAAGGAACAAAGCTCTAGCGAGTTCTCACCTAGCTTATCGGTGAGTTATCAGTTAACAGAATCACTCAACACATACCTTTCGTACAACCACGGCTTTAGAGCACCGGGTTATGACAAAATTTATGGTTATCAGAACCATGATTTTGTCCCAATTACCCCATTTGTCATTGTGCCGAATATGGACCTAGAGGCCGAAACCAGTGATTCGTTTGAATTAGGCAGTAAGTTTGATAACGGACAAACACAGCTATATGCGGCCGTTTTCTATCAGAAGTTCGATAATTTTATCGACGTTAAACAGATCACATTTGTGCCGGACTCAAATACAGGTAACTACTACAAGCAGTATCAAAACGTAAATGGAGTCGAGACGTACGGCATTGAAGCTTCAATTGCGCATCGTTTGAGTGATTTTTGGAGTGTGAGTACTAAAGTCGGTTACGTTGATGGAGAAGATGAGGATGGAGAAAAAGTTCGCACACTAACTCCTTGGGAAGGCAATGCCGAGGTGGCTTATGACGATAGCGCCTTCTCCGCTTATGCGCAGGTTAATTGGGCGCAAGCGATGGATAACGTACCTCAATGTGAAGATGATTTAGGTATCGTTACTGACTGTGCGACCACCTCTGGCTGGGCGAGTGTCGACTTGGGGGTAAGTTACTCTTGGAACTTTGGCTTGGATGTCAGCGCCAATGTGATGAACCTATTTGACAAAGAATACATCCGATACCAAGACGTTGCGGGTATTGCGAACAGCAATAAAATCTACTCCACAGAACCTGGCCGCTACTTCACCGTTAACGCCAAGTATGCGTTTTAAGGAGGACATATGAAAAAGAGTCCTCTATTCCTCGCTTTGTTCTTGGTTTCAGCAACAAGCAGTGCTGCCGAGTGGGATTACCCAATTGGTAACACCGTTGTGACAACGCAGCAAGAAGCTAAGACTTATCTAGAAGAAGCTTATCCTGAGGTTGGTACGTTAAGGTTTCGCTATGAAACACAGTCTAAGTTGGGGCGCCACTACAACTTCGATGTATTGATTGAAGGTGAGTACCAACAACAGAAATCTGTGGTTCTATCCACTAACTCTGACGAGCAGGTTTCACGCGTTTTCAGAAGCTTAGAAAATACCGTGTTACTCAACGGAAATCCGACAACGGCTGCTGAGCTGGAAGTTCCTCGTTTATTAGAAGCAGAGCGAGCGCCGAGCTTAAGCAGTGGTCAAGTCGTTGCGACGCATGTGAACGTATTCAGTCCGGATTTGAGAACTATGGACAGAGCTGCACCACCAGAAACTTTATTAACCGATGTCAGCCAATACCCGAGTCTTCCACATTATGTACAAACTGATGTGGAGGTGTTGAACCACAGCGATGGTATCTACCTTACCAATGAGCGTGTCTCACAGGTTGATGCAACGGCTCTATATTCGATCGACCCTGATTCCGGCGCGACAACGAACCGTGACACTTCAAACTTTCTCGCAGCTGAAGGTGTTACAAAGTTTGCCGATCTGAACGAGCTGCAAAATGTGGATTGGCAAGACGTGCGATTCCCGCAATTGATGGTGTTTGCTCATCTAGACCAGTCTGTACGCTATATCAGCAGCTTGGGCTTTGACCTGTTTGATGCCCCTCTTGAGTTCGATGGCAGAGGCTTATCTGCAGATAACTCGACGTATTATTATGGTCCCAAAGCGGTTTTGTTTGGTATCGGCGGTGGCTCTCCAGATGCGTTAGATGGTGACGTGATTCTGCATGAGCTTGGACACGGGATTCATTATCACATAGTAAAAGATTGGGCTTACGGTCATACAGGTGCAATCGGTGAAGGGTTTGGTGATTACTGGGCGGGCAGCTTTAGTTTTCGTACTCAATATGAAAATGCACAGACTCGTGGACAAGAGTTCGAGATAGATACTGTCTTTAACTGGGATGGTTACTTCGGGGTAAGGAATACCACGCGTAGCCTATGGAATCAAAGAGCACGTTACTTTAGACAAGCGGAATATCGCCCTCATGAAAGTGTTGCTGGTGAGTTAGGTGATGAGCTTTGGTCAACGCCTTTGTTCCAAGCTCTGAAAGCATCGGTTGAACAATATGGTGAGCTCGCTTTTAAAGAGTTTGACTCCATCATACTTGAGTCTATGTACGGGCTAGGTCGTGGCTTGAAAATGCACGATTTAGCCGAGAGCACACTGTTTGTGGCTCAACAGCTGTATCCAAATCGAGCTTATGTCGAAATATTGAAGCAAAAATTTGATGTGCATGGATTGATCATCGAGCCATTTAAAGTAGAGGTTCCTGATCGTTATGTTAATCCAAAGAAGCCGTTGACGATTGAGTTGTACCCGACATTAAGACAGGCTCAAGTGGATGGCCAAATCAATATTTCTGAATTAGTTAAGCCGTTCGTTAGTCCTCCGGTTAATCAACTAACGATTGAGGCGACACTTCCGACAGGCGAGATGTGTGGTTCTTCAGTCACCATGAATACGAGTGTTGACTATCGATACAGCGACGAACTGAAATTACAAAATTGGCAGCATGATTTGTCCCTTGTATATGGCTTACCTGTACTTGAATCCGATATCAAAGAAGTAAACAGTTATCTTCCCGATAGCCGGTTTAGCTCGACCAATCAGCCGATCGTTGGCTTTAAGACATTCAATTTCACTCTAAATGGAACGGCTCAAACTGCAGACGACAATTTCGGAGTGTACCTAGAGATCGAGCATCCTCGATTGAGTGATTTAGTGGCCACCCTGATTTCACCGAAGGGAACACGAGTCGATTTACTTAACCATAAATCGACTCGATTTTCTGGCTTTAATGGTTACTTCACACTTAAGCATGACTCGATTCTCGATTCGTTTAAGGGTGAGCCTATTAACGGGTCATGGCGTTTGGAAATCGCTGATTATGTGAATGGTGAAACTGGGCACTTAAAGCGGTGGGGGCTTGGCACGATTTCGAAATATGAATGTGGAGAAACAACGACTTCACCTCAAGAACCCACCGTTACCAGTGGCTCTTCCGGTGGCTCAGCTTCACCCATATTGATTCTATTCATGTTCTTGCTCTCGTTCAGCAGGTCATTTAGTACGCGTTACTTGTCTCTAATGGCAAGGCTCTTTAAAAACAAAACAAGAAGATAACTCTATGAAACCTCAATTGACAATTTTGGCCATCTCTTTGGCTCTTGCTGGCTGCGGTGGTTCGGGCGGTTCCGATACTTCTGCATCAGCTGCACCAACCTATACCGTGTCAGGTACAGTGACAGCACAGAATATAGATTTACAAAGTAAGGTCTGTGCAGACATAAATCAAAACTACATGTGTGATAGTGGAGAGCCAAGTTCGACGGCTAACGCGAATGGCGAATTTAGTATTACCAGTACTAAGAAGTCGATTTTATCGGTTCCTTTGTTAGCTCAGATGGATGCGGGGATTGCAGCCAATAGCACGAGCAGCTCTGCCTCTTCTTACGCTTATATTGCCGCTCCCGGTCTTCAAAAAAATACGGGAAATGAGATTAATGGTATCAGTTCACTATTGGCAGGTTATGTCGCGGATGGGTTGACGGTAGCTGAAGCAAACAACAAATTAAAAGCGCAGTTGGCGAAAAGTGGCATCACGATCTCTGGCGATATCCAAGACGATTTATCTGCGTCTGAACTCGCGAGTCTGGAACAAAATGTCGTATCAACAATTAAGGCGTTTAAGCACTCTAATCGTGCGTTCATGCTGGCTCAATTGAGTGCGAAATTTGATAAGAGTGCGGCCGATTATGTGGGTGGAGTACTAGATAATGATCAAGTTACTGCTTTTGCAAATTTCCTTGAAGGAGAGCTAAAAGCTGCGACAGCATTGAATGATACGGGTGTTTTACGCTATTTCTCAGATATTGATGACACACAAAATGTCGTTGAACCACAGAGTTCATTCCCAGGTCAAGATGCAGAATACGGCTTTGATAAAACAGAGCTGAATGCCAATACCGGTAATGGTTTCCAGTTCGCAAAGTTAGATTCAAATGGCCAGGTGCTTGCTGATGATGCAGCGGAGTGGTCTTGTGTTTTAGATCAACGCAGTGGCTTGATTTGGGAATCGAAAACGGATGATGAAAGCTCTATTCAACATAAAGATCGCATATTAGCGCTTGAGCTACCTGGACGAGTAACGCCTTACGATCAAGATGTTGATTTAGCGACTTGTAAAACGAAAGGTGATGCGGTATGTACCACTCAAGATTACGTTGAACATATCAATGCAATGAACTTATGCGGCAAGTCAGATTGGCGCTTGCCAACGTTCAATGAATTCTACAACGTGCTCGACTTCGGTGAGACCGAAACCAACTCGGATGGTGAAGTTTATGGTTTAACTTACAAGTACTTCCCACATCAAACCCTTGGTATTGACTATACGACTTACACTGGCTCGGTATGGACACAATCCATTACTTATAGTCAATATACAAACACTGCTGTTGAAGGTGGCTTCTATTATAACGAGATTGGAACCCAGGGCTCAGATAGAGGGGTTGTTGGTTCTATAGAGATCTATTCAGGTGATGTCGATTCTTCAGATAATTATGACTCGTACCAATTCCCAGTTCGCTTAGTTTCACTACAAGGTAAATAGACATGAAAAATTTACTCTCCATCACTTTAATGGCTCTGTTTTCTGCGGGTGCAATGGCACAAGAGTGCAGTTTAGATATGGAAAAATCGGCTCCGAGCACGCGTTATGTTGCGAATGATAATGGGACGTTTAGCGATGAACTGACAGGGTTAACTTGGATGCGTTGCCAACTGGGTAAAACTTGGGATACGAAGACATTAGCTTGTAGTGGGCCTGCTGAAACGTATCACTGGCAGAGTGCTCTCTCTATGGTTGAATCAATCAATGATCAAAGTGGCAGTCATGCGTTGCATCAGTTCGGTGGTGAAAAAGAGTGGCGCATGCCAAACATCAAAGAGTTAGTGTCACTAAAAGAAGTGGCTTGCCACTCTCCAGCAATGAGTCACAAGGTGTTTGGTGATACTTTTAACGTTGAAGCTGGAAACTTAGCCGTTTATATATGGAGTTCAACTCCTGCAAGTGATGGACAGAGCGTGATGACGTTTGATTCGATTAATGGTGAGGTTTACCAGTACAACGCCGCACAATATAAATTTAGCGTCTTATTAGTTGCAGAATGATTTAGTTCTTAATGCGTAAATAAAAAGGCCGTGGTTTTCCACGGCCTTTTAGGTTCTGGTATATAGGTCTTAACTTAAGTCTTAGACCTTAGACCTTAGACCTTGAAGCCTACACCTTAAACCCTATACCTTAAAGTAGTCCAACTGCTGCTTTTGCTGCTCGGCTAAGTTAGATAGCTCGTGGCTTGCTGCTGCAGCTTGGGTAATGCCGGTTACGTTTTGGCTTACTAGGCTGTATATGTTGGAGATATTGCGGTTGATGTCTGCAGTCACTTGGCTTTGCTCTTCTGCGGCAGAGGCAACCTGAGTGTTAATCTCAGTCATGTCGGTTACCGAGTTCGCAATACCAGAAAGGGCTGCGCTTACCTCGCCCGAGAGTGTTTGGTTGTGCTCTAACATAGACAGTGAACTGCTCATGCTCTCATTGGCGTTACCCGATTGAACCTGCAAACCTTCGATAATTGCTTGGATTTCTTTGGTTGAATCTTGGGTACGTGCCGCCAGCATTCGAACTTCATCGGCAACAACGGCGAAACCACGGCCACTTTCCCCAGCTCGTGCGGCTTCGATTGCTGCATTAAGTGCAAGAAGGTTAGTTTGCTCAGAGATGCTTTGAATTACTTCAATTACCTTACCAATCTGCTCGGAGTGCTCTTTTAGCGTGCCTACAACGTTTGCCGCTTCGCTCAGCTGAATCGCCATTTGTTCATTAGCTTGGTTGCTCTCGTTAAACAAGCTCATGCTGTGTGTTGCCATTTCGTCGGCTTGCTTGGAAGCTGAATCGGCTTGTACCGCATTCTCGTTAACGTGTGCTGCTGTGCTCTCAAGTTGGTTCACGGCGGAAGCAACTTGCTCCACTTCTTGCTTCTCTTGATCTGAGTTAGCACTTGATTGCGTCATCACTGCGGCTAGTTCTGTAGACGCAGAAGCCACTTCGATGCTGATTCGAGACAGTGAGCTTACCGTGTCACGCAATTGCTCAACAGATTTGTTTACGTCTTGGGCAAGGCGAGATATTTCGTTGTCACCATGTTCTTCGGCTTTTACTAGCAGGTTACCTTTTGCCACTTCGCGCATGGTTTCTTGGATATTGCTAAGCGGCTTAACAATGATGCCAGCCAGCGTCCAGCTGATGACTAATGCAATTGAAAGAATCACTAACAGTGCGATGGTTGCGGTATTGAGTGTGCTGGTGTGTTGCTGGCCATTGGTGTCGACTTCTTGGGTGGCAAGTAAGTTGAGCTTTTTAGAAAGCGTGTTGATAGCCTGCACCATTTCGTTACCCGCGTGACGATATTGGTCGATTGCGATCTGATAGCGGTTATCAAAATCTGAAGCGAGTGATGCATCGCCGTGTTTCGCTCTTAATAGAGGAAGCATGGTGGTGCGAGAAAAGTCGACGTAGTGATTCATCGCTTTGCTCATTGCGGCTACTTCATCTTGCATGCCTGGTACGGTATCAAGCGAGTTCAGTAGACGAGTATTTTGGTCACGTTTTTGATTTAGCGTTTCGACAAGCGTTTTGACGTCGTCAGGATTAAATAAGCTATAGATCGCCTTGATGCGCATGCCGTAGCTGTTGTCGACGATTTCGCTAAGCTCTTCTTTATGTAGAATCAGCTGATCTGTTGCTGTTGATACATCTTTAAAAGCATTTTCCAGTTTGTCACCACCGATAATGACACCCGTCAAAAGTAGTACGACGGAAAAGAGTACTGGAATCAGAATTTGTATTTTGATTGATAAGCCACTGAGAAGTTGGCGCATGTATTGTCCTTCTATGAATAAGTAAATGAGCAGAAGCAATTGTTATTATTGTTATTAATCAGTGATTCTAACTATTGAGAATGACAATTCAATCAGTAATAGATGCTATTTTTATATATGCGATAGATATTTCATAAATTCTGATTATTTATCGTACAAACAAGGCTTTAGCCATTTTTAAGATAGGGTTATTTAACGAGGAACCTTGTGCGGTATTAGGTAATGACAGGGGGCGAGATATTGAGCGGTTTGGCTTAAATAGGTTGGAATGAATATTCAGCGCCTATGAATTAGGCCAATTTATTACTTCAAGGCTATTTGGTAGGGGGAAAACAAGAAAATAAATTGTAGTTGTCATATAGGCTTCAATTAAGTGAAACACAACTGTCACATTCGGATTCTAAAGTAGGCCTCGTTCAAGCAAAACATTACGGCAATAACGCCACTAAAGGAAATTTGTGATGAAAAAGACAGTTATCGGTGCAATCGCACTACTAGGCGCTCTAACAGTGAATACAGCTTCAGCTAAAGAAACTATCTCTGTAGTTGGCTCTAACAGTGCTTCTCCACTGGTTGAAGTTTTTGCAGAAACCTACATGAATAAAGGCGAACCAGTGTTCATCGAAATTCAAGCACCAGGTTCTTCTGCAGGCATCAAAGCAGCAAAAAATGGAAGTGCTGACCTTGGTATCTCTTCTCGTGACCTAAAAGAAGAAGAGAAAACAGCTGACCTGAAAGAGCTCGTTATCGCTCGTGACGGTATCGCAGTTGTTGTTAACCCAAATAACGAAGTATCTGCTCTTACAGCTGAGCAAATCACTTCAATCTACAAAGGCGACATCACTAACTGGAAAGATGTTGGTGGTGCTGACAAGCCAATCGTAGCAATCACTCGTGATACTGCATCTGGTACACGTGGTGCATTCGAAGACATCATGAAACTTAAGAAGAAGATTGGCGACAAGAAAGTATCGGCTATCTCTCAACGTGCACAAGTTGCAAACGGTAACGGCGCACTTAAAGTTTCTGTAGCAAGCAACCCATACGCTATCGGCTTCATCTCTCTTGGTACTGTAGATAACACAGTTCAAGCTCTAACTATCGATGGCGCAGCAGCATCAGTTGAGAACGTAAAGAACGGTTCTTACAAAGTTGCTCGTCCTTTCCTAGTTCTTTACAAAGCCGGCGCTCCAACAGCTGAAACTCAACAATTCCTAGATTGGATGGTTGCAGATGAAGCTCAAGCTATCGCTGACAAGAAAGGCTACATCACAGTTAACTAATCTTAACTGACCAACACTTAATTATTGCTCAGCCTAACTTAGGCTGAGCCTTTTCTTTCAACTTTGTCTATTTCGAGCTCTTGTTGAGCCACAAAGTTTGAGATTTTATATATGACCATCGCAAATAGTGAAAAGCTTATGAATACTGAAGCGACTCAAATCAACAAGCCAAGTCTACGTGCTAAGAAGCGCATCGACTGGAGAGAAAGAATCTTCCACGGCTTGTTCTTATCGAGTGCTGTAATCGGCATCGTATCACTAGCCGTTATCGCTTACTTTATCGTTGCAGAGAGTATCCCTGCATTCCAAGAGGCTGGTGTTTCTGGCATCGTTCTGGGTGTGGATTGGTTACCGCCAGCTCTATTCGGCGTTGCAACCATGATTGTTGCATCGATTGTCTCGACACTTGGCGCTGTAGTTGTTGGTGTCCCTGTCGGTGTATTAACCGCTATTTTTATTGCTGAGATTGCTCCTAAGCGTCTTGCCGATATTATTCGACCAGCAGTTGAGCTTCTAGCGGGTATCCCGTCGGTAGTTTACGGCTTCTTTGGTCTAGTAATCATCGTTCCTATGATTCAGAACATCTTCCAAGTACCAGCGGGCAACACTATCTTCGCGGGTATCATTGTTCTGGGTATCATGATTCTTCCTACCGTTATTACGGTTTCTGAAACTTCGATCCGCGCTGTACCTCGTACGTACAAAGAAGGTTCACTTGCACTGGGTGCTTCGAAAATCTACACGATTTTTAAGTTACTCGTTCCTGCTGCACGTTCAGGCATTATGACGGGTGTGATTCTGGGTATCGGTCGTGCACTTGGCGAAACGATGGCAATCATCATGGTGATGGGTAATGCGCCAGCAATGCCAGAAGGTATTTTGGATTCGGCTCGTACGCTAACCGCAAACATTGCTATTGAAATGTCTTACGCAAGTGGTATTCACGCGAGTGCACTGTACGCAACCGGCGTTGTGCTTCTGGTATTCATCATGATGTTGAATGGTGCTCTGCTTTATCTTAATCGTGAAAAAACGAAGTAGGCGAGGATAAGTAATATGGATCGCGTAAAACTAAAACAAGCACGTCAAATGAAAGATAATGTCTTGAAAGGCTTTATCTGGGCGGCAGCAGCAGTCACCGTTGGTTTCTTATTCTGGATCATTTGGTACATTCTATCGAATGGCCTGCAATACGTAGACTGGAACTTCATCACCGACGACTACACTCGAACCGGTGAAGAACGTGGTATTTTCCCAATGATCATTGCCACGATCTACATGGTAATCGCATCGATTGCAGTGGCGGCGCCACTCGGCATTATGACGGCAATATACCTAACCGAATACGCAAAAGTGGGCAGTAAACTGGTTAAAGTGATTCGTTTCTGTACAGAATCTTTAGCAGGTATTCCGTCGATTATCTTTGGTCTGTTCGGTATGACCTTCTTTGTTTCGATTCTTGGTCTTGGCTTCTCGATTCTGTCGGGTGCACTAACACTAAGTATCCTGATTCTTCCTGTAATCATTCGTACTACAGAAGAAGCATTGATGTCAGTACCACAAACTTATCGTGAAGGTTCATACGGCCTTGGCGCTTCAAAAATCTACACTATCTGGCGTTTGATCTTACCAAGCGCAATGCCAGGTATCTTAACTTCGGTCATTCTTAGTATTGGTCGTGTAATTGGCGAATCAGCACCTGTATTTTTAACAGCAGGTATGGTGGCACGTGTTCCTGAGTCGGTATTCGATTCTGGCCGTACACTAACGGTTCACCTATATAAGCTGACAACAGAGCTATTTACTATCGATGAGTGGAACCAAGCCTACGGCACGGCGACAGTCCTAATCGTATTGGTTCTCTTGATCAACATGGTTACAAAACTGATTGCGAGACGCTTCAACACGGCAACTTACTAAGCTCATTAGCTGGCTCAACAATAAAGAGAGCCACCGTGATAAAGAAAGCATTAAGTTAGACACGAATTTAAGAATTTAGAGATTACGAATATGAACAAATTTGATATTGAGAACCTAGATCTGTTTTACGGCGACAACCAAGCGCTTAAATCTATCAACCTGCCAATTCCAACGCGTCAGGTAACGGCTCTGATTGGCCCATCGGGTTGTGGCAAATCGACGCTGCTACGTTGTTTGAACCGTATGAATGACCTAATTGAAGGCGTTACTATCAAAGGTAAGCTGGATATGGATGGCACAAACATCTACGGCAATATTGATGTGGCTGACCTACGTATTCGTGTAGGCATGGTATTCCAAAAGCCAAACCCATTCCCAATGAGCATCTACGAGAATGTAGCTTACGGCTTACGCGCTCAAGGTATCAAAGACAAGAAACACATTGATGAAGTAGTAGAAAGTTCACTACGCAGTGCGGCACTTTGGGATGAAGTGAAAGACCGTCTTAAAGCGCACGCATTTGGTTTGTCTGGTGGTCAGCAACAGCGTCTATGTATCGCTCGTACGATTGCTATGGAACCGGATGTAATCCTGATGGATGAGCCTACATCGGCACTTGATCCAATCGCGACACACAAGATTGAAGAATTGATGGAAGACCTGAAGAAAGACTTCACTATCGTTATCGTAACGCACTCAATGCAGCAAGCGCGTCGTATTTCAGACCGCACGGCTTTCTTCCTAATGGGAGAGCTTGTAGAGCACAACGAAACGAGTGTTATCTTCAGCGAACCAAAAGATGATCGTACTAAAGGTTACGTAAACGGTGACTTTGGTTAATTCGATTAACTCAGTGCTGTTTTTGTTTTTTAAAGGACAGCACGCTAACTGAAACGCAGGTTAGATAATCGAATAGATCGACAGAATTATCACTATAACTATAAGCGATGGAAGTTTTGCCCCACTCTAATGTGGGGCTTTTTTATATCGCTAAAAAAGTATTAATGTCGATGAAATTTTGGGCAGGAAATCCCATTTTTGTCGTCCTTCTCATGCTTGTGATAATGTAAAAAGTGAAATTGCGACCCGCTTAACATCTCATTTTTAGTTACATTGATTGCATATCAAGGCTTCGGTATTTTTGCTTCAATCTCATTAGCCAATGGACGGAAGCTGTGCCTGTTAAAGCCTTTGCAAAACAAATATCTGCTACTCGCGACCACCGTCTGTTGGCAGAATCTCTTTTTGGTTACCTTGTTGAGGTGCTCGCGCCAAAAGGGATCGGAGTATTTGCCGAGCCAACACCAGAAGGCGATTCGTTACCCTTGTTTTCTTGCGGTGAGCTAACCTCCCTCGACAAGTATCCCTCAACATTTTGGCCTTGGGTTTCCCAGTTTGATACCGCAGATGGTGTGCTTCCAATGTCTATCAATACTTGTAAGTGGGAACACATGGAGGTGCTGGGTGGTGAGTCGTTCATCATGATGCTAGACAACGCGCCTGCCTGCAGAACTTATTTAATTGTTCAAAATTGCAATGCTCAGCAGATCAACCAAACGTTCGACCAAGATCTTGATGTCCTTCAACTAGCCGCAGCTCGCTGGCAGTGTATTCGTGCGGAAAAGAACGCGGCACTTGAGATCAAACACAGAGACACACGTGAAGCGCAGTACCTTGATGAAATTAAGCTGCGAGAGCTATTTGTTGAGAACATGAAACTAGTCCATCAGGTCGCGTTAGAGCTTTCTAATCCTGACTCTTTGGATGCTTTGTATAAGGCTTCTGTTGAGGCAGTGCGCGACCGTCTAGGCTTTGACCGTGCGATCTTCATGTTACTCGATATGAAAAAGCGCTGCTTTAGTGGCACTTACGGCACCGATGAGCGGGGAAAAACTAACAGCGAGCATCATACTCAGTACGATTTACATCAACTTGAAGCCGAATACATTGAGGCGTTGTCTGACAATCACATCAACCTAGTTATTATTGAGAAAGCGCCGCTATACACCGAAGGCAAGGTCGTAGGGCAAGGTTGGAATGGCATGTTGATCTTACGTGAAGGGGATAAACCCGTCGGTTGGATCGCAATGGACAATTACATTCACCGTTCACCCATCACTAATTATCAAAAGCAGATGCTTGAATCCTTTGGTTCTCTGCTTTCTCAGATCTACATCCGTAAGCGCCAAGAACAGAATATACGGATGTTGCACTCAAGTATGGTGGAACTGTCTCGTTGCGATAGCGTAAGCGAAGTCTGTAAATCTGCGGTGAGCTTTGCTATTCAGCACTTAGGGATAGACCGATTAGCGGTTTTTTTAACAGATAAAAATTGCAGTTACATGCAAGGCACGTGGGGCACTGACATAAAAGGCGACATTGTCGATGAATCTTATTATCGCTCAGAGCTGGTGGAGCGTGACATTGTAGCCGCCGCTCGCGCTTGCCCTAATCAAGTTGCCTTTGAAGAATCGGTGCCTATCTATCACGATTTCAATATTGTGGGTGTCGGTTGGACGGCAATGACAATGCTCACCACCAATACGGGTGAGCCGATTGCGTTTATTGCCGCGGATAATTTGCTAACTCGCAGCCCTTTAACCTCACAACTGCGTGAAGTGATACGTATCTTCGCTTCGAGTTTAGCTGAGGTGCTACAGAGAACTATGGCGCAAGAGGAGCTCAAAAAGCTCAATGAGACGCTAGAGCAAGAGGTCAGTAAGCGCACTCAAGAGCTTGAACGAGCCAATGAGCAGTTGGATATCATCTCTAAGCTTGACCCTCTGACACGCCTTGGAAATCGTCGTATGTTGTCGCAGGTTTTAGATGATCTCAATTGTGATGATCAAGGGGCATTTGCCACAGAGCACGAAGTCACGTTTGGACTCATTCTTGTTGACCTTGATCACTTTGGTTTGTACAACACGGTTTATGGGCATACGGAAGGTGACGCTGCTCTGCGCACTATAGGCAAGATACTTAATGCTCATGTTCATAGCGATAAGGAAACCTTCTGCCGTATTGGTGGTGAAGAGTTTATGTTGTTGATGATCGGCACTCATCACTCTGAAACTAAACAGCGTGCAGAGTCGATCAGAAAATGTATTGAAGAGGCAAAGATCCTTCATTGTGAAAGCAGTACCAGCCAGTATTTAACCGCATCTGTCGGCTATGCCTCGATAACCTCAGACCAACATCAATTCGACTTCGATCTACTGTATGGCAAAGCAGACAAAGCCTTGTATCAAGCCAAAGACTCAGGGCGAAATCGAATTGTATCTGCTTTAAAGCGAAGAAAGGTCGCGACGCCACTGATTTAGTTTGGCGTTTATTTTTTCTGATCTCAAAACGATTGAAGCCGTGATGATCACAATGTGGTCATCACGGCTTCGTTCTTTTTTGTTTACTTAGATTTTCTGTTTAACTAGCTTTCTGCTTACTTAGAACGCTGGTTAATTAAAGCCTTTCTAATGTGCTCTTGTGTGTTTTGTTCGAGATGCGTTTTGGTTTCTTAACCGCTTTGATTGCTAGAGCTGGATCCCATGACTGACTTGGTGAACCCGCTTCAGCGTAGAGAGTCTGATTTAGCTTGGTGAGCTCAGCTTCGATTGTTTCTAACGTCTCATCACTCAAGTCTGAATTTTCTGTTTTCCACTGTTCGAACAAAGTTCTCGTCTTCACACCATCTTTCATCTTCAGAGAGGCAATCAGCGCTTCTGCCGTATCGGATTGACGTTCATCTTTTTGCTTTGGTTTTACTGCTGTACCGCGGCGTGACCAGAAGTAGAAAGCAAACGCCGAGCTGATTAACCATAATGCTGCAAACAGTGCCGTTAGATAAGGCCACATTCCTGGTTTTTCAACGGTAACAATTGTCGGGCTGGCTTGCTGAGTTGGTGTTTCAATAACAGGAGGCGGCGTGCTTGAGGTTACGCGATCACTTGCCTGAACCGACAACTCAAGCCCAAGAGCCTTACTGGTTTTTTGTGATTGCGAATCGGTGTTAAACCAAGTTTGAGAAACACCAGGCAGGGAGATGCTTCCAGATTCCTTAGGGATGAGAACCTGCTTATAAACAACGATAGCATTACCGGATTGGGTAGTGCCAAATTGCGGTTTCTCTTCATACACGCGCACCGATTTAGGGTAGGTGATGTTCAGTTTTGGTAACTGGTGTTGGGTCAAGTTGCTGGCTGTCATTGTGATGGTACGAGTTAACGAATCACCGGCTTCCATCTCAATATTCTGCTTGTCGCCACCTAAAGTATTACTACCTGTCAGCTCGTTGCCTTGGCTATCTGACCATTTCTGAATCAACTTGAAGTTCGATGTTGGTAACCACTCACCTTGATAGCCTTTTGGTACCGGATTCACTGTGACATCTAAGGTTTCAACAGGCGTGTCGAGCTGGAAAAGGCGCGTTGTGCTTGAGTTGTTGGTTGAGTAAACAACGGCACCGGTTAACTTTGGCCCTTGAAGCTGAAATTGCCCTGCTTGCTGTGACGATATATGGAAAGATTGCTGAACAACCGTGACTTCTTGTCCGTTGATAACATCTTGAAATTGCTTAGACTCTCCAATCGGTTCCACGTCTAATTGCGCTGAACTTGGTGGCGCAATTTTAGGATCTTGCAGTCTTCTAGGATCTGCCTTAATGATGAGTTTTACATCAAGCTCCGCGACCTCTTGAGGGTATAGCGAGTCTTTACTCAGATTAAGTTGAAACACGGCCATGTCACTCTGCTTTGGAGCGGCTTTATTAACCGCAACGTGGATGGTGATCGGTTGGGTTTTTGCGCCTTCAATATCAAAGCTAGGAATCTCTAATCGGCCTAATCGAAGTGGGGCAAGGGTAATATTCCACTCGCTAGACACAGTGCGGCTGCCATTGACGATTCGCATTGATGACCCAAAGCTTGGGGTACCGACGTAGAAATTCTTCTGAAGGGAGGTCAGGTCTAAAGCACCTGACGATACTTTTTCATCGGTCGCCACTCTAAGTAGAAAGACTTCATCTTTGGTAACACTGTTTTGCGAAACACTTGCCACAGCGGTCGCTGCGAATACAGAATGTGACGAGAAAACACCGATTAGCAGTGTCAGTAGCATTGATAAAAATGGCTTGTTTAAAAATCGCATGGTTACCACTTTTTGTTTTGGTTGTTAGGAGCACTTTTTTGTCGTGCTTGTAGAATCATTTGCGCTTTAAGCAGTTGACTCGGATCACGAGCGCTTTCTACTTGCTCAAGTTTTCGCATATCAGGATCGCTCGACATAGGTTGACCTGATACTTGTGCTGCAGCTTGTTGAGCGTTGTTATCAGTGTCTTCCTTAGCAGCCTCTTGTGCTTGGGCTGCCTGAGATACTGAGTCATCTTTGTCTTGTGACGGCTTATCTGCTTGACCCGCTTTGTTTTGTTGCTCAGCTTGCTTGTCATTTTCTTCATCCGTTTTGGAATCAGGGCGGCTATCAGCTTGGCTTTGGTCAGTATTCTGATCTTGGTTTTCACTTTGATCTTGGCTGCCGCTTTGACTTTGCGACTTCCCATTGTCAGTAGAGCTTTGTTGATGATCCTGCGAGCTTTGCGAAGAATCATTTTGCTGACCTTGTTCACCTTGCTGGTCTTGTTCGTTTTGGTCTTTGGACTCAGAATCGTCTTGCTGTTGCTGTTGCTGTTGCTGTTGCTGTTGCTGTTGCTGTTGCTGTTGCTGTTGCTGTTGCTGTTGCTGTTGCTTCTGAGCCTGTTCGACAATCTCTAGGTTCTTCTTCGCATAAGCATGTTCAGGGTTGCTTTCGAGAATACGTTGATACTCTTTTATCGCTTGGTCGTACTTGCCTTGCTTTGCTTGTGCATTGGCGAGGTTGTAGCGAGCATCTTCGCCAGAAAGACTTTGTAGCGTCTGTTCAGCCGCTTCGAAATCACCGGCTTTGTATTGCGCAATGCCTTTCCATTCTTGCTGTTCGAACTGTTCTGCGGCTTGTTGAAAATCCTCATCTTGATACAACTGATAACCCACTTGGTCATCGGTTTTCCAAGGGTTCGCAAACGCAGTATTCGGTTGGCTGAACGAGACAAGCACAGCTAGGCCACACCAAATGACCCCTTTTCGAAATAGCCCAAGTGCAGGAAGTAACAGAAACGGCAATAGCCAGAAACCGTTGTTAACTCTGGTATTGAGTGAGTTATTGGTCTTGGTGACTTCTGATGTCGTAGCAATTCGGTCGAGATAATTCGCAATGTGCTCAACATCTGAGTTATCAAATTGAACCTCAGTAAAAGTGCCACCATAGCTGCGTGTAAGCTCACGCATGTTATTTAAGTTGGTTCTTGCGACCACGGTTTGTCCCGAGTCGGTTTTCAGCATCGAGCCGCTTGGTAGAGAGATCGGCGCACCGCTTTTCGTTCCTACCGCTAGAATCGACAATGTCCAATTGCCACCTGAGAGTAGGGAATCGATCTCTTGCTTCTCTTGGTCGTCGATATCATCCGCAATCAACATCAAGTCACCGTGGTAGATATGAGCACGAGTCATCATCTCAATGGCGAGTTTGACTGCTGACGCAGCATTGCCGCCTTGGAAGGGCATGATATCTGGTGATAGGTTGGGTACCAGGTTCTTGATGGTGTTGATGTCAGACGTTAGCGGACTAATGGTGTAAGCATCACCTGCGTAGGCTACCATTCCCGTTAGGCCTTCTTTCCATAACGAAAGCAGATCCAGAGCCTTGTATCGCGCCTGTGTTAAACGGTTTGGTTTAATGTCAGTGGCATACATAGACATCGACATATCCATGATCACAACTCGCGCCTGCGTTTTTTCAAAGCTCGGCTGTTCATTTTTTTCAAAGCTTGGCCCAGCCAACGCGATGACACCGACTATCCACCAAATGCCAAAGTAAGTACTACGATTTTTCGATGGCTTGTTCGATTCAGGAGCCAAATAACGGGCGATGTGTGACGCTAATAACCCTTGCTTCGATTGTCTTTTGCTAAGCCACCAAATAGCGGGCAGCGCGGCAAGAGCCAAGAACCAATAAGGGTAGATAAAAGTAAAGTTAGACATTGTTTCTCCTAATGGCTAACAGCATAAATGCGAAGAACATTGCCGCCGACAGTGGCCAGACAAACCACTCTTGTTGTGGTCGCCAGATCTTAGTGGCGTTCGTCACGGGTTCTAATTGGTTGATGGTGTCGTAAATCGTTGCCAGCTCTTTGCTGTCACGCGCACGGAAGTATTGACCGCCAGTGCGCTTGGCGATTTCCATTAGAGTACGCTCATCCAAGTCTTGAGCAGTATTGACCTTACGAGTCATGAAGAACTCTTTGACCATCATTTCACCAGCTCCAACACCCACAGTGTAAATTGTGGTGTCGTATTTCTTTGCAATGTCCGCCGCTTCTAGTGGATCTAATACCCCCGCGGTATTGCTGCCGTCACTGAGTAGAATCATCACACGCTGAGGTGCGTCGCTGTCGACAAAGGTTTTGGTGGCAAGGCCAATACCATCACCGATCGCAGTTTGAGTACCAATCAGCTTTAGCACAGCCTGATTGAGTTGCTGTGACAGCGTGTCTCTGTCTAACGTCAGTGGCGTCTGCAAGTAGGCGTGATCAGCAAATAGCACTAATCCGACTCGGTCACCTTTACGTCGCTCAATAAAGTCACTCAATACATGTTTTACCGCAGATAAGCGGTCGATGTATTCACCATTGAATTGCATGTCCTCTTGGCTCATCGAGCCGGAGAGGTCGACAACTAACATCAAATCACGGTGTTTTGGCTGAAACTCAACTGGTTCACCGTACCAAACTGGGCGTGCCATGGCCGTTACCAATAAAAGCCAGATGATGACCGACAGCGCCTTGGGTAAGCGACTGCTCGGCGTTTTGGTATTGCTGTCTTCTGGTAGAAATGGAAGCCTTAGGGCACTGCTTGATTCTGACCTTGGCGAGAACAAGTAAACGAGCAACGGCAGTGGCGCGATGAAGAACATCCACCACCAAACGAACTCGATGTTTAACAAGTTAGTGCTTAGAAAATCACTCATAACGACCTCGCTTTGGAGGAAGGGCTTTACGAAGCCAGGTTTCGCAGTCATTAACCAATTGCTGTTGAGCCTTTTTCTGTTCGTCGCTCATTAAGGCTGTATCTTGGTAGAGCGCTTGTTGCCATTGCGATTGTTTTGCGGCGAACAACGGCTTCGCCAATTGCGCATCTAAGAACGCCAACCAATCGTCACTAGATAAGCCTGCCACTTTGTCGCGTGGAAAATAGCTCAGTGCAGCCTGACGAACGATGTCTTGAGCTGCACTCGGAGACAAGGTATTTGAAGGCTGACTATTACGAAAGCAAGCAAGAGCTTCGTTCTTCGCGTATTGGTTCTTTTGTCTGTGTTTTACAATGAAAAATACTAAGGCGATCAGAACAATGGCCGTGATAATGATTAACCACCAACCCCATGCCAAAGGCCACCATGACGGTGCGCTTGGCGTAATAATAGGGCTCAAGTCGAGAGGTTGATTCATGACTGAACTCCTGATACTTGGCTCATTAACGATTGCGCACAAGACAATGAACTGTATGGGATCGCCAAAGAAAGGCTCATTTGCATAAGCTGTTGTTGTTTCAGATCGAATGCATGACTGAGCTTTTCCTTTTCCTTACTGGATGAAAAGTTAAACCATTGGGTTTTATTGCCGTCGGTGATCTGTTTTGAACCTTTGAATGCAGTAACACCTTGCTCCAACGGGTCGTAAAAATGCACCAAGCGAACTCGATTATGTCGACGTATTTGATTGATAAGTGAGTAGTTACTTTCGTTATAACGGACGAAATCACTGAGCATAATGATATCGCTGCCTTTCGGGCAAAGCTGGTGAAGAGACTTCAGCCCATGCTCTAAGGTTGTGTCGCTGTGATTGTCTGGATTGGTCAGCGCTGCGTTATTGATTTCTATGACTTTTTGCAAAATACGCAACGGAGCGTGGTTGCTAGCACTGGGTTTAATCTCAATGATCTCTTGGCCAGTATCTATCACTGCGCCAATACGGTCTTTTTGAGCGACGGTTAGCCAGCACAGTTGGCTGGCAAAGTGCGCGAGTTGAACCGATTTAAGTAACAAGGTTGAGCCGAAAATCATACTGCTCGACAGATCTAAGAACAAAATCACAGGCTGTTCTCTTTCTTCAGAAAACAGTTTGGTGTGCGCCTTGCCTGTTCTCGCCGTGACGCGCCAATCAATGCTGCGGATGTCGTCGCCCGCCTGATATTGACGAACCTCAGAGAAATTCATCCCGCGACCTTTACGATTGCTCTCGTGTTGACCGTTTAGTTGCGACCACAGGCTCTTGGCTGGAGGCAACCAGCGAACAGACTGCGCTTTGTATTGCAGCAGTTCGTCCAGATTCAACGTGACACCGTCACTATGATTGGGTAATTGATTATTCATGCGCTTATCCCTATGCGCTACCAACCAACGAGATAAGGTGTGCGATCACTTGGTTTGCAGTGATCCCTTCCGCTTGTGCGTGGTAGCTACGAAGCAGACGGTGGCGTAATACAGGGAATGCCATTGCTTGAACATCTTGTGGAGTAACATAATCGCGGCCAGCAAGCCAAGCGTGAGCGCGGGCACAACGGTCTAACGCGATGGTTGCACGCGGGCTGACACCCATGTCTAACCATTGATCAAGTTGGTCGCTGTATTGCTTAGGTTGGCGAGTCGCCATAACCAGTCGAATAATGTACTGCTCGATGGTGTCTGCCATGTGAATGTTGAGCACTTCTTGGCGTACTTCAAAGATCGTTTGCTGAGATATCTGTTGTGGCTGAGTTGATTCGTTGCCTTGAGCCTCACCACGGTTGAGCCGTAAGATCTCCAGCTCGCTGTCCATATCTGGGTATTCAACTTCTAGGTGAAGTAAGAAACGGTCTAATTGCGCTTCAGGTAGCGGGTAAGTTCCTTCTTGCTCAATTGGGTTCTGTGTTGCCATTACCAAAAATAGCTCAGGCAGCGCATAGGTTTTTCGACCGGCAGTCACTTGTTTCTCTGCCATCGCTTCCAGCATTGCCGCTTGAACTTTCGCCGGAGCTCGGTTGATCTCATCCGCTAGAATCAGTGAGTTGAAAATCGGACCTGATTGGAAGGTGAACTCTCCCGTTTCTGGTCGGAAAATATCGGTACCCGTCAAATCAGCAGGCAACAGATCGGGAGTGAATTGAATACGGTGGAAGTCGCCCTCAACACAGTCAGCCAGCGACTTTACGGCGCGGGTTTTTGCCAACCCTGGAGGCCCTTCAACAAGAATATGACCATCTGCCAGTAAGGCGATCATCAGTTGCTTAACGAGCTCTTGCTGACCAATAATTTGAGACTCTAAGTAGTTTTGAAGGATTTCGAAGTTATTTTTATGCATTTTTGGACTCTCTGGGGGCCATTTGATTCTTATTTTGAGTATTGGTCACTTATTAATAGGAAAAAGTTCCAGTACATTTGCGGAATTTATTTTTTCAAAATTGGAAAGATTTACAAGTGTTTAGCTAAAAACATCGTTAGGGTGTGATTATTACCATATCAATTGGTTTTTATATACAAAAGCTCGGGGGGAGGTCGTTGTTTGAGTTCGGTTAGATATCAGGGCTGAAAGCTAAAATCGATTCTCAAAAGTACGATATTTGCTTAGTTAATTCATATCTAATCTGAATGGTTTTGATTGTTACATCATATTTGCAGTTTTTTTGAGAGAAAAGTCTCTAGTTTTACTGGTTTTGGCCGATACATCACTCAGATTGTGCATTGCTTGTTGGAGTGCACTAAAAAAGTCCTGTTCAGGGTATACCAATAACGAGCGATTCTTTTAAAGGTCCAAATATGTTTAAAACTAACTCTCTGAGTATCAAACAAAAAGTTGTACTTGGAATTACCTTTGCGGTTCTTGCATCGACAGTGATTGTCGGTGCGATGGCACAACAGCAAGCAAGAGATGTATTGAGTCACCGTTTGGTTGATATTGAGCTTCCCGGTATGTTGGAGCGAATCAATGGTGAAATTGACCGTGAAGTCTCTCAGTTATTGTTAGCTGCGGAGCAAATTGCTTCAAATGAATTCATTTCTGATGCTATCGAATCGACCGAGCGCGATGCCGCGCTAGAGAATAAACTGGTTAAACAACTGAATAACGTGCGTAACCAATATCAGCTGAACGATGCCTCGGTAGCGAACCGTCAAACAGCTTACTACTGGAATCAAGATGGTTTCTTACGCCAGCTAAACCAACAACAAGATGGTTGGTTCTTTGGCTTTACGCAATCTGGACAGCCGACCATGGTGAGCATGTTCCAAGAAGCGAATGGCGAAGTGAAGATGTTTGCTAACTATCAGCAGCCTTCTGGTTTGGCGATGTCTGGTCTATCAAAATCGATGGATGACATGGTTAACCTACTTAATGGCTT
Source organism: Vibrio sp. NC2 (assembly GCF_025195005.1). Taxonomy (NCBI): domain Bacteria; kingdom Pseudomonadati; phylum Pseudomonadota; class Gammaproteobacteria; order Vibrionales; family Vibrionaceae; genus Vibrio; species Vibrio sp. NC2. Next base: position 92,757 of record NZ_JANVFC010000009.1, on the reverse strand, counting down.
TAAGATTGAAAATACAGGCTTCGTATTCTTAACCGATAGCCAAGGTGATGTTCAAATTCACCGTGAGCGTTCTCGCAGTGATTCATCACTTCAACAACTTTACGGTCCTCAATCAAGCCAACTATTGAACAAGTCGGGCTTTAACCTGATTACCACTGAAAGCCAGGGCCAAGAGCTGTTTGTGGCGAGTTTGTATGTGTCTTCAATGGACTGGTTTGTTATTGGTGTAGTTCCGACTGGAGAAGTGTTTGCAGAGTTAGATGCGACAGCGCAAAAGATGCTGATCATGACGGCGGTTGTGGCATTAGTATTTATCCTAATGGGCGTAGTTCTGGCGAACAGCATTACTCAACCGATTAAACTTCTGGCTAAGCGTTTCGGTGACCTTGGCGAAGGTGATGGCGACCTGGCGCAGCGTATTGAAGTAAAAGGCAACGATGAAATTGCACAGCTTTCAAAGGGCTTTAATGGATTCATTGAAAAGATTCACGAGTCTATGAAAGAAGTATGTTCGACAAGCCAAGCGCTTCAAGTGGCGGCAGAGAGTGTTTCTAACAAAGCACACATCACCCACGATAATAGCCAAGAGCAACGTGATCAAACCCTTCAAGTAGTTGCTGCCATTAACCAAATGGGCATGACCATCAGCGAGATTGCATCAAATGCGGCAACGGCTGCGGAAACGGCCACTCAAGCTTCGGGCAATACTGAAGTGGGCCGCTCTGTGGTAAACAAAGCAAAAGACGCGATCAGCCGTTTAGCTCAAGATATCGAAAGTACGGGTCAAGTGGTTGAACAACTTGCTTCAACAACACAAGATATCGGCTCCATTCTGGGTGTTATCCGCGATATTTCAGAGCAAACCAATTTACTTGCATTGAATGCAGCGATTGAAGCAGCGCGTGCCGGTGAGCAAGGCCGTGGCTTTGCCGTGGTAGCAGATGAAGTTCGTAACCTCGCAAGTCGTACAGCAGACTCAACGGAAGAGATTCAGAAGATGATCAACCAACTGCAAAGCGATGCTAAAGATGCAGTAGCAGCAATGAGTACAGGTAAAGTCATTACCCTTGAAGGTGTAGCTGCATCGGATGAAGCGGTAGATGTACTGGGTGGCATTTCAGACCGCATCGTAGACATCACCGATCGTAACACGCAAGTCGCAACGGCAACGGAAGAGCAATCAACCGTAGTTCACACCATCAACCAGAACATTGAAGAGATTAACGCAATCAATGAAGTGACAACGGGCACGGCTGAGCAGCTTGCTGAAGCGAGCCAAGAGCTCCGAGACCTTTCTTCTCGCCTAGATAAGATGGTTGGCTCGTTTAAGCTTTAATCTCTTTAAGCTTTAATTCCTTTAAGCTGTAGCATGGCTTAGAAAGGGATACAGACGAAGAGCTGGATTCATTTAATCGTGAATCCAGCTCTTTTTATTTACGGGCTTGTTTTCTTCTAACTGGCCTTAGCTTGATCTGGTTTCGGGCTTTGCACTTAATCGCTCTAGCATCACAGAGCGTAAATGAGTAAAATCTGATTAGGTTTAATATTTAGGTAAGTATCATGAGCGATTTTGAAAAAGAACTAGAGCAGATGACTCAAGAGATGGGCGATGAGCCAGAAGTAAAACTGCCATCAATTGAAGAGCAAAAAGCGATCGTTGCTGAATTTAAGCGACTAGAAGCGGAAGGCAAACTAACACCAGAAGTGTTAGAAAAGCATTTTGGCCAGTTCAACAAAACAAGTGATACGCCAATCCACTAAGTTTCTGCAGGGCCAACCTATATCGTTTAGGTAGGGTGGCTTTTAGCTCAAACAGATAAAGGTCTAGCATCCGCTAGGCCTTTTTTATTGCCGCGCGAAAAGCTAACTGAGCGGTGCGCAAAATTAAACAATCAAAGCGAAAGTAGTTGGCGCCTTTAAACAAAAAATCCCTCTTACTGAGTAAGAGGGATTCGATATGGGCAAGTTATATCTTAAAAAGGCGAACCGATTAGTCGGTGCCGTACTCTTTGTACAAGCGACGACATGCGCGACCATCGCTATGGAACAAGTGACAACGGTGCGCAGGAATACCAATCGCTAGCTTGTCACCAGACTCAATCGTCAACGTGTCTGGTTGGCGATAAATAACGTCAGCATCAGCACTTTCGAGGTTTAGGTAAACCTGAGTTTCGTTACCTAGTTTCTCGACCATCATCACTTCAGCTTCAATCGTCGCATCACCTGTTTCAGCAGACAACAAGTGTTCAGGACGAACACCCAGAGACATACGGTCACCAGCATTGACAGTCGTACCATCAACTGGGATCCAGAAAGTCATACCGTTAGAAAGTTGAACTTGTACGCGTTCTGCTTCAGCTTGCTCGATGTGAACCGACATAAAGTTCATCTTCGGCGAGCCAATAAAGCCTGCCACGAAACGGTTTTTAGGGTAGTGGTAAAGATCAAGAGGTTTACCCACTTGAGAAACATAACCGCCATCAAGAACAACAATCTTATCGGCCATTGTCATCGCTTCCACTTGGTCGTGGGTAACGTAGATCATGGTGCAACCAAGTTGACGTTGTAGTTTAGTGATTTGTGAACGCATTTGAACACGCAACGCAGCATCTAGGTTAGATAGAGGTTCATCAAGTAAGAATACGTTTGGCTGAGAAACCAGAGTACGACCGATAGCAACACGTTGACGTTGACCACCAGATAGTGCTTTAGGCTGACGCTCAAGAAGGTGACCAAGCTGAAGGATTTCTGCAGCATGTTCAACACGCTTATCAATTTCAGTTTTGTTAGCGTTCGCTAGTTTCAGGCCGAAAGACATGTTGTCGTAAAGGTTAAGGTGAGGGTAAAGCGCGTAAGATTGGAATACCATACCTACGCCACGCTTTGAAGGCTCAACGTCATTCATGCGTTGGTCGCCAATGTACAAATCACCAGACGTAATGTCCTCTAGACCTGCGATACAGCGTAATAGCGTCGATTTACCACAACCTGATGGTCCAACGAATACTACGAGCTCACCTTCGTTGATGTCTAAGGTTACGTCCTTAGAAATCTGTACATCACCATATGATTTATAAACGTTTTTTAACGTGACACTCGCCATCTAGCTAGTCCTCGATCGATCAAATTTTAAGTTTTACTGCTTATCATTATAAGAAATTTTTGGGTCAGCAGTAACTGTAGGAATTGGTAAGTATTGAATGAGTAAGAAAAAAAGTGGGTGAGACTTGGATTCTTTAACCAAGCCCACCCGTCATAGCCAAACTGGTGCCTATTTCCCCCACATCCAGCTAAATCTCCCCCGTGATTCAATCACAGATTTAGCTCGATGCTTAATAAAGACAACAGCGGGCAGTGAAGCCAACTAAATGAACAGTGCGGTTACACACGACATTCGCTGGTAAAGGGTTCTTACTATCCACTCTTGGATGGATGCAGTTTCGGTGAATTGGCGCAATGGTACATCCTCCCAATGAAAATTTAACGAGGGGGAGTAGTAGGGGAGGAGTAGATAAATGGGGTTATTAATAATTGGCGATCCAGTTCAAATAAATCCACCCCATAACGGTGATGTTGATCACGATGAGTATGGGTTTTGTGATTTCAGTCTCTAATCTGACCGGATGGCGATCACGAAATTAAGCCATAATAGCTAGGGCGTAGTGGCTAGGATGATGAGTTAGAGTCTATTTTCTCAGATCATAAGCCCTGAAAACTGGCTCGTCTTGGTAGATGTGCCCTACGTATAAATATAAAAAGGATATTCACATGAAAAACGCTCTAAGCGCTGTAGCTCTAGGAACATTAGTTGCTCTGGGTTCTTTTGGTGCAAATGCTGCTATCGAAGAAGGACAACTAACAATCTGGGTAGGTGGTGACAAAGCTTATGAAGGCATGGCTGAAGTAGGTAAACGCTTCGAAGAAGACACTGGTGTTAAAGTAACAGTGGCTTTCCCTGACAAACTAGAAGAGAAGTTCTCTCAAGTTGCAGCGGCTGGCGATGGCCCAGACATGATCTTCTACGCACACGACCGTTTTGGCGGCTATGCAGAAGCGGGGCTTCTTGTTGATATCAAACCTTCTAAAGAAATTAAAGAAGGTATCGTAGACTTCGCATGGGACGCTGTTTCATACGAAGGTAAAACAATCGCTTACCCAGTAGCGGTTGAGTCAGTTTCTCTAATTTATAACAAAGCGCTTGTTCCTAACCCACCTAAGTCTTGGGAAGAAATCCCAGCACTTGATGCTGAACTTAAAAAAGATGGCAAAAAAGCGATCATGTGGCCTCTACGTGGCGGCGCTTACTTCACATGGCCTCTCCTTGCAGCTGACGGCGGTTACGCATTCAAACAGACTGCAGAAGGTTACGACATTAAAGATGCGGGCGTAGCGACTGAAGGTGTTCAGAAGTCTCTAGGTTTCATCGAGAAGATGGTACAAGACAAAGTTATCTCTGCAGACATGGATTACTCAGTTGCTGAGTCTGAATTTGTTGCAGGTAACGTTGCAATGACAATCAACGGCCCTTGGGGTTGGGAAAACATCAAGAAAGCTGGCATCGATTACGGCGTAGCAACTTTACCTAAGTTCAACGGTAAAGCATCTAAGCCTTTCGTTGGTGTATGGGCTGGTGGTATCAGCACTGCTTCTCCAAACCGCGACCTAGCTGTTGAGTTCATGGAAAACTACCTACTAACTGATGAAGGTATGAAGAGCCTGAATGACGACAAGCCACTAGGCGCTGTTGCTCTTAACTCTTTCCAACGCCAACTAGACAGCGATACTCGTATTGCAGCAACCATGGACAACGCGATGAATGGCGAAATCATGCCTAACATCCCTCAGTTCACAACGTTCTGGTACAGCATGGAAGAAGCGATCGGTAACGTAGTTGACGGTCGTCAAACAGTAGACCAAGCACTAAAAGCTGCTGAAGGTCGTATGACTAAGTAACAACCAAGCACTACCTTTTAAGGAGAGGGTAACCTCTCCTTACTTTTCTATTTTTTATCTATATCGCTAGCAGGTTCCTCTATGCAGTCAGTTCAAGGTACAGATGCTATCCCAGCACCATCAAGCCTTCTAGGCAGTAAAAGCGTCTTCATCAAATGGGGGTTGCTTGGTAGTGTTGGCTTAATTAACGGCTACGCTACAATTCTAATGTATTCACGCGGTGAGCTCGCTTTTGCGTTGCTTACTGTGATTTTAACGGCTTTGGCACTTTACATTTTTGGCAGTAAAAAAACTTACGCCCACCGTTATATTTACCCGGGTATTGCCGGAATGATCTTGTTCATTCTTTTTCCATTGGCTTATACCGTCGGGCTTGCGTTCACTAACTACAGCGCAAAAAACCAACTGTCTTTAGAGCGTACTCAAACCGTTCTTTTAGATCGCTCATTCCAAAGCGGTGAAAGCTACCCATTTACTTTGTACAAGACTGATGACGGTCACCAGATCGTTGTTAAAGATGGCGACCAGCTGTTAGCAACAGACGTATTTTCTTTTGAAGATATGAGTGCAACAGAGATGGACCTATCTGCAATTGAGTCTGCACAAGGTGAGAAAGAGAAGATCAAAGCGATCATCCAAAACCGTTCAGCGATTAATGCGGTTGATTTCCATCTGCCTAACGGCGACGACATCCGCATGAGTGGCTTACGTAAGTTTGCTTCTGTTGCTCCGCTTTACACGCTACAAGACGATGAACAAACGTTAATTAACAATGAAACGGGTGAAGTTCTCAAGCCAAACATGGAAGAGGGTTTCTATCAACCTGTTGATGCCAATGGTGAGTTTACTGGTAACACAATATCCCCGGGCTTTGTGGTTAATATTGGTACACATAACTTTGAACGTGTTTGGAAAGATGATGGTATTAAAGAACCATTCATCAGCATCTTTATTTGGACGGTGATCTTCTCGGTATGTACCGTAGCGTTCACACTTGTTATCGGGCTTGTACTTGCGAATATCGTGCAATGGGAAGAGCTAAAAGGTCGTTCAATCTATCGTGTTCTACTGATTCTGCCTTACGCAGTACCAGCATTCATCTCGATTCTTATCTTTAAAGGTCTATTCAACCAGAGCTTTGGTGAGATCAACATGGTGCTTGAGAATATCTTCGGCTTAAGCCCGAACTGGTTCTCTGACCCAATTCTTGCGAAAACCATGGTGTTGATGGTTAACACGTGGCTAGGTTTCCCTTACATGATGATTCTATGTATGGGTCTACTAAAAGCGATTCCTGATGATTTGTACGAAGCGTCAGCCATTGATGGTGCGAACTTCCTTGATAACTTCAAGCGTATTACATTCCCATTGATGATTAAGCCGCTTACACCGCTATTGATTGCAGCGTTTGCCTTTAACTTCAATAACTTTGTAATGATTCAACTATTGACGAACGGTGGCCCGAACATGATTGGCACCTCAGAGCCAGCGGGTTACACAGACTTGCTTGTAAGCTACACCTACCGAATTGCATTCGAAGGCGGCGGCGGTCAAGACTTTGGTCTAGCAAGTGCAATCGCAACGCTTATTTTCCTATTGGTTGGTGGACTTGCGTTACTAAACCTTCGTTTCACTAAACTGTCTCAAGATTAAGGAGCACGACAATGGCTATGGTACAAGGTAAAGGCCTTAAATACCGAGTGTGGGCAACGCATGCAGTGTTGTGGTGCTTCTTGGCAATGATTATCTTCCCACTACTGATGATCATCGCTATCTCGTTCCGTGAAGGTAACTTCGCAACAGGTAGTTTGATTCCCGATAACCCATCACTGGAGCACTGGAAACTGGCTCTTGGTATGTCGGTAACGAATGCTGACGGCTCGGTGACACCACCTCCATTCCCAGTACTAACGTGGTTATGGAACTCAATTAAAGTCGCGGGTGTGACGTCGCTTCTTATTGTGGCATTGTCTACAACATCGGCTTATGCATTTGCTCGTATGCGCTTCAAAGGTAAAGAAACTATCCTGAAAGCGATGATGATTTTCCAAATGTTCCCAGCAGTACTGGCTCTAGTCGCTATTTACGCGCTGTTCGACAAGCTTGGTCAATACATCCCGTTCTTAGGCTTGAACACACACGGTGGTCTAATCTTCTCGTACTTAGGCGGTATCGCACTGCACGTTTGGACGATTAAAGGTTACTTTGAAACGATTGATAACTCGTTGGAAGAGGCTGCTGCACTGGATGGTGCAACGCCTTGGCAAGCATTCAGGTTGGTTCTATTACCGCTGTCTGTACCAATTCTAGCGGTTGTGTTTATTCTTTCGTTCATCGCAACAGTAGGTGAAGTGCCTGTAGCGTCTATCCTGCTAACCGATGTGAACTCTTACACGCTAGCGGTAGGTATGCAGCAATACCTATATCCTCAGAACTACCTATGGGGTGATTTTGCGGCAGCGGCTGTACTTTCAGCACTTCCGATTACTATCGTGTTCTTACTTGCTCAACGTTGGTTAGTTGGCGGTTTGACGGCAGGTGGTGTAAAAGGATAAGCTGTACCCTATAAGAAAGACAAAGAGCGACCTTATAGGTCGCTCTGTATTGGCATTTTTATTACATCATTTGGTTTGGCCGCCGATCAGTAATAAAAATAACCCTCAGGTTACGCATAGCTGGCTACTAATCAGGTTCCTTACGCTATTAATGATTAGTGGTTTTTGTAACTCTAACCCAGGTATTTACTTGGGTTTTTTTATGCCTAGTGTTTAATTTCTTGTCTCAATTATAATAATCTCACTTCCAAACAACACTTCAGTCAAATTAGCATGCGACGTATAGCGTAAATATTGAGTGCTCATACTTAAATTACACATTGATATGTGATCTAAGCACACTATTCTCCAAAGTCCAAAGTCCAAAGTCCAAAGTCCAAGAGATTTTATGATTAACAACTTGAATATGAGTAGTTGTGTCTAATTGTTTAGATATGTGGAAAAAAGATGATAAACAATTACGTGTTTTAATCGTTTCCTATTCATTAATATTATTCTGTTTCGAAACCCAGTGAAAGGGAATGCATTGGTTGCTAAAGGATGTGCAAAAACAATAAATATTATTCTTAGATAGGCAGTTAAATACAATGTTAAGAAAAACAACAATCACAACAACTCTCCTGATGCTATCTTCTGCAGTATATGCAAACCCATATATTGGAGCATCTGTTGGTCAAGCAAATTTTGATAGCGCTAACTTTTCTGTTGATTCTGCATCTGGTTCTAACAACACTTCATTAACGTTAGATGATGATTCTAGTTTAGCCGGTAAAATCTACGGTGGTTATCAGTTCAACCGTTATATTGCTTTGGAAGGCTCCATTGGAGGTTATGATGCTTTGGACGGTGATTCAGTTACTGTCGGCGACATGAAATTTGCAGCGATTCAACCTAAAGTTATTTTACCGATTAATGACCGTTTTAACCTTTTTGCGAAAGCTGGGGTAGCATATTTTAATGCTGAGTTTAAGGTAAGTAATTCTTTCGTTGGTGCTGCTGGCCATTCAACATTCTCTGATACAACAATGACGGGTATGTATGGTTTGGGAGCAGATTTCTTATTGACAGATAATCTTCGTATTGAAGCAACATGGGACTATATGAAACCTGATCTAGAAGTGGCAAAGGCGCTTGGTGCTACTGCTTCTGTTGATGCTGAGATTAGTGTTTTTTCTCTTGGAATGAATTACCACTTCTAATACCGAGAATCTAGGGAGCTAGGAATATATGGCTCCCTTTGCTATGTTTTAGCTGAGATAAATAGCAGTGGAATTGTTGTGAACGATGTAAACCTTAGACACTTAGATCAGTTGCTTAAGCATTTTGAGATTCACTTATCTCATGCTATAGGTTTAGGAGAATTAGAGGTCGCGCTATGTACTTCTAAACGTAATGTGTCAATTGTTATGAGAAAGCTGTCTGAACAAGGTTGGATCGAATGGATTCCCGCAGTCGGTAGGAGTAATCCTAGTAAACTTACGATTAAAAAATCGTTGCAACAAGCGATTACAGAACTATTGATTAGCGAACTAAATAAAGGCAGTTTTAAACTAGTATCGCGTCTTGTCGACCTATACGGTTCGACTGCAGTCAGAGCTCTTACTTTAGCGACCGAACACCTTAACCAAACCAATGAATCAAGTAATGCTGTATTGATAGCTTCCTATCCGTGGGTAAACACTATTGATCCAATTAAGACATTTCGCCATGCAGAACTGCATATAGCAAAAAGCGTATATGATGTATTGTTGGCTCAGAGTCCAGATGGTGATCTAATGCCTTCCTTAGCTCACGATTGGGTGATGGAAGATACAAGGATGACTCTATGGCTACGTCCCGGCGTTTACCGACATGATGGTGAGCTTTTGCAAGTTCAAGATGTAGTTTGGAGTATTAGACGTTTAATTGAGGGTAATGGCCCTATAAAAGGGTTATGGCAATGTGCCGAACGCGTAGATGCAGTCGCACCCAATTGTTTAGTTATTACTCTCAAGTACGCCAACAAGTTTTTTCCTTATATGCTAGCTATGTCTAGTGCATCTATTGTTTGTCGAGAACAGCAAAGTTTTGGCGATAAATACAGTTACCATATTGGAACTGGGCCGTTCAAGATTGAACACTGGTGTGAAGACAGTATTCAACTTCGAGCACATAAAGACTATTTCTCTACTCGAGCTTTGTTAGAACGAGTTACTTTGTCGCATGCCGATGCAGATATGCAAAATATGATTAGCTTTAATTGTCCGTCGGACCAAGTTGAAGTTCAGAGTATTAGTGCTTTATTCTATTTAACTTATCGAGAAAGAGCTGACTCGAACATTTCGCGAGATACATGGCGTCAACTAGCCGATTATATCCATCAGCAAAAACAGCTACATGATCCTATTAATGCGGTTGAAAGCTTGGCTTTTGATCCCTGTAAAGTTAGGCCAATGATAGCAAACGCCCCAAGCTTGACAGGGAAGATTGTCTTGGCTGAGCCCAAATGGACTATTCCATACTTAATTCGCAATTCTCAATGGTTACATAATGTTATCCGCTCAACAGGAGTGGAGTTGGAAGTTGTTATCGTCAGTAACATTAGTAATCCTCATTTGGTGTCTGAACTAGCTGATATTCTCCTTATTGAAGATGTAATAGAGACACCTGTTGATTACGGAACTTACGAATGGTTAAGTGTGTCAACGGGATTACGATTTAGTTTTGACCGTTTTAAAATGGATGAACATCAAGCTAAGATAAAACGGGCGATAAGTGGCAAATCACCATCTAGTGAGTTGATGGAGATGGAAAGGGATTTACGTTTAAGTTATACCTATTTACCGTTATTTTCTGGTTATGAAGAAATGTCTAGAACTCAACAAGTCAGAGGGGTTCAAGTAAGAAATACAGGTTATAGTGACTTTTATCGACTTTGGGTCGAACAGTGATTGTTGAGGTTAGAATTCTCTACTAGAAGGAGCACAGCCAAGATGCTGCAACAGCACATAGATGCTTTCTTGATCGAGTGCCACACGGCGAAATAGATCCGCAAACGTTTGGTCACCACCAAAACAAGTTTGGATGTAGTGGTTAATTTCGTTGCTGTCGTAGCCTTCGACGTACAAAGTTCTAACCCATTGGTACTCAACCGCCTTTAAATTGTTGAGTGTAGATTCGCTAAGAGTGGGGCGTGTGACGCTCAAGAGTGGCTCCAGGAAATTCAAATACATCCATTATGATTGGCGGTATTTAAACAGAGCAAAATGACGACTTTATTACAGTCAAAATAAATCCGCGAACAAGTGCCGATTCATTTCAACCTTTGGCTGGGCATCACGCTCTCATAGGTCGTATTAGATCTACTGAGGCTTTGCTTGCAAAGATCGAGGGTATTAGATCAACCAATGCCAAGCAGGTGCTTGGCATTGTAATATGGTTTTGTAGCGTAGCGTGGTTGGTAAAGTTTACTTAAGGTACTTAACGTGTGCTTCCATCTCTTCACCGATCTGTTTTCGCATGTTCATTAGGCGAATAGCCGAATCTCTTAATTCGATGTCTTCTGGTGTTTCTGGCACCCACTCCGGCACCTTAGTCGGGTTACCATTTTCATCAACAGCGACCATAATAACGATACAGTGAGTCGTTAGGCGGTTGTTGAGTTCTTTAGGGTCGCTGGCTTGAACGTCGATAGCGATGTGCATAGAAGATGAACCGGTATAGATGACCTTCGCACTTACCTCTACAAGGTTGCCAACATGGATCGGAGCTACGAATCGAATCCCCCCTGCGTAAGCGGTAATACAATATTTACCACTCCACCCAGCAGAACAAGCGTAGGCTGCTAAATCGATCCACTTCATTGCTGCACCACCATGAACTTTACCACCAAAGTTCACATCCCCAGGTTCAGCTAAAAAACGCAGAGTAACGTCTCGTTTACCATCTGGTCGGTTATTGTTACTGCTCATCTATCTTCCTTCATTATTATTGTGCTGTATAACATGCTTGTTACTTGCTAATAACAATATACTTAAGATGACATAAATTAAAGCGGTGTTTCTCACGATTAAGACTATTTTTTCAAACGGGTGACGAACGGATGAATATTGATGTTTAAAGGCGGTAGAGGCGAGTGGCAAACGCGGATGAAGCAATATTAAGCAGGTGCCTAACCATATTGAGTAAGAACCAATAAATGTTGAGCTGACAGCTAGAAAGGTCGATTGCAAAAAAAACACCTAGCGTAATGCTAGGTGTTTCTAAGCCGTTTGGTACTCATTGCGGTACCTTATTTTGTTTTAGCCAACTAACCGCTGTTTATCTGGTTTAGTTAAATTATTTTAGTCTTTTTACCACTAAAGTGGTAGTTAAAAATATTTGTTATTCAGCTCATTTTTACTCTTGAATAAAGTATAGATCCTTCGCGTAGATATTTCCTTTCGGATTATTGTTAGGGAAGCCTTTGAGAGTATTTCGCACTAATCGGGTGTGATTGTAATGATATAAAGGCATAACTGCTGCAGATTCGTTAAGTAGCGATTCAGCCTGCTGGTATAAAGTAAAGCGTTTAGACTGATCTTCCGTTTTACTTGCTTGCTGTAAGAGCTCATCGTAATCGGGATTGCAGTAGCCACTTTCGTTTGCCGTGTGACCACAAGTGAACGCCTCTAACAGTGCAGAAGGCTCTGGATAGTCGCCAAATGCCCATGAGCGAGCTAGCTGATAGTCGCCACTCCCTTTCGCTGCAACATAGGCTTTCCATTCCATGTTCTCTAACTCGACTTTTACGCCAAGTGGCTTCCACATCGAGGCAATCGCAATAGCGATCTTTTTGTGATTTTCACTGGTGTTATAAGTCAGTGTGAATTTGAGTGGGTTGCTCTCGTTGTATCCAGCGTCAGCAAGTAGTGTTTTAGCTTTTGTTAAACGCTGCGTGCTGTCTAAAGAATTGAATTCGGATAAAGGCGCTGTGTAGTCAGGAATATTATTCGGCGTCACGCTGTATGCTTCTGGCTCACCTTGACCTGTAACTTTCTCGACCAGAATCTCACGATTGACGGCCATGCTCAGTGCTTGGCGTACTCTTACGTCATCAAACGGTGCTTGACGTGTATTGAATGAATAAACGTAAGAACCCAGTAGAGCTTGCGCTTTGATCTGTTCAGGGCTTTCTTGGATTAATTTCTGGTAGTACTCAAGCTGAACGCGATTGGTCATATCAATTTCACCCGCTTGATAACGGATAAGCTCAGCATTTTGAGATGATAAGCCTAAATAGGTCACCTTGTTGATGACTGTCGACGTGTCATCCCAATAGTTTGGGTTTCTCTCGACTTCAACGTATTCGTTAGGCACCCATTTACTCAAAGTGTAAGCACCGTTGGTCGCGATATTTTCTGCGCGAGTCCATTGGTCGCCTTTCTCTTGAACCAACTTAGCGGGTAGAGGGAAAAAGGTCTTGATGCTCATTAAACTCATAAAGTAGGGCGTAGGTTTTGAAAGTGAAATCTCAACCGTGCGCTCATCTAATGCTTTTATGCCAAGCTCAGAGGGAGCTTTGTCTCCTGATAGAATCTCGCTAGCGTTCACGATGTTAGCCGTCGAAAAAACAAAACCCGTGTTGTTACCTGTTTTAGGAGACACAGCTCGCTGCCAACCAAAGACAAAATCGGATGCTGTGACTGTCTCACCATTCGACCACTTGAGGCTCTCTTTCAACACAAACGTCACGGTTTTGCCGTCTTTGCTGATAGACCACTCTTTGGCTTGCCCTGGGATGATTTGCCCGTCACTGTTCTCAATCACAAAGCCTTCAAACATATCATTGACGATAATGTCACCGGGCATGCCTGAGTTTACGTAACTAGGATCTAGAGTGTTGGGCTCCGCGCCATTACCACGTACAAAATGTTGTTCCTCAGCTAATAGTTCTTCAGCTAATGGCACATCAGCAGGAACAGTGGCAGCAAAACTTGAAGCAGAGGACAAAGCAAGCAGGGACGAGATGATCACAGGGATCCTTGGTTGAGTCATTGTAATTCCTTTTACAACTTAAACAGTACTCAATGCATTAAACATGAGTCGGCTCAAGGTTGCAACCACAATGAACGCGTATTAAAAGCATTTGAAAGGCTTGTGAATAAAACAACAGTGCCTACTTCGGAAGTAGGCACTGTGAAAAAAGTGAGTTTGAATATTTACCCTAATGTGAGCGTTGGGTAATGCGTTTAGCTTTGTTGAGGGAGAGGAGCCTCAAGCCTTGGTTTTCTTTTGATTTGAGCAAGGATGACACCGGAAATCACCATCACACCACCAATGATGTGGAACTGGTTAATCTCTTCGCCAAGCCATGTCGCGGCTAATACGATCGCAACAACCGGAAGCAAGTTCATGAACATCGCGCTTGAGTCAGCACCAATGGTGTCAATCGCTTTCACCCACATCCAAGGCGCTAAAATTGAAGCGGCAACCGCGGCGTAAGCTATCAATGGGATCGCTTGTTGCGGTGGTAAAAGCTGTTCGCTGGTAAGCCAAAGTGGCGTAAGCATCGCGACAGCAAACAGACCCTGAATGTAAATCACCACCCAGCTACTGATTGGCATTTTCCAGCGTTTCAATAGCACACAGTAAGACGCATAAACAAAGGCCGCAATCAGCATATAGCCATCGCCTTGAGTCAGCTCTTGATGCATGAAGAATAAAGGATCGCCTTTACCTAACATCAGAGCTAAGCCTGACAGTGACAACACACCACCCACAATACTCAAACTAGAAATCGACTTGTGCAACAAAGGAACGCTTAGAAACACACTGATCAACGGGACTAAAGACGTGATCAATGCCATGTTGGAAGCGGTTGTGGTTAAGCCGGCGTAGTAGCCTAGAGATTGGTTCAACACCATGCCCAAAAAGCCGAGGAACGCTAATTTCGATAGGTTTGGCTTAATGACAGCCCACTGCTTCATCACCGGGCGAATACAGAAAGGCGTGAGAATTAACATCGCAAAAAACCAACGGTAAAAACTCATCGCGCTAGGTTCTATGGTGCTTGCAGCAAGCTTGTTGACGATTGCATTGGCGCCCCAGATACAGACTGTAAAAAATGGTAAGAGATAATGCATGTGAATTCCGTCGCAAATGAGTTGATGCGGCTAGTTTGACAGGTCGTTATACTTACAAGTATCTTTAGAAAGACATCAGGCGCGATAGGAAGACAAGTTTGAAAAAACACTCCAGAAACCTTCACCCATCCTTATCAATTGATAAGGCACCATCCAACGTATTTATGAATTTTGAAGCGTTTCTTTCGAACACTGAAACCCGAGTTCATAGCCACTCATGGGGACAGGTTCAATTGATCAGTGGCGGTATATTAGAGATGGAAGCGGAAAGCACCCGATTTCTAGCGCCGCCACATTTAGCGATTTGGGTACCAGCCGGGGTGATGCATTGCAGTTATAACCGTAAGCCTTTGGACTACTGCTCGCTAAATATCGCCCCAGAACTCACGCAACATCTGCCAGATAAAACCAGCCTTATAAAGATCACGCCGATTGTGTCTTCTATCATCGATGATTTTCGCGATCGTGGAATCAATGTTGCGGAAAGCGAACAAGATCAAAGGCTTGTCCAGGTACTGCTTGACCAACTTGCGCAACGTGAGGTTGAACACCACTTTTTACCTTCGACCGACAATAAGTACCTCGCGCCTATATTAGCTTCTGTTGAAGAAAACCCAACCGATGAAGTGACGCTGAAAGATTGGGCTGAACGTGTCCACACCACGGAAAGAACCCTTTCTCGCCATTGCCAGACGGAGCTCGGAATGAGCTTTACAGAGTGGCGATTGCGTGTCCGCTATCTGTACTCGATGGACTTGTTAAGAAACGGCCAATCGGTCAAAGAGGTCGCTCTTACATTGGGTTATAACCAAGCAAGCCCTTTTATCACCATGTTCAAACGTTACGCGAACCAAACGCCAGAACAGTATAAGAACCGGTTGTTGTAGCTAGCTCGTGTTCCCAAAAGAACGGATGTTTTCACTAGTTAGTGAGTAGATAGACCATAAGTAAATAGATAGACCATAAGTGAATACGTGCAGTAGGAGCTTATGGAATCGCCCCTAATAGCCTGTATATTTCGTTATGTTGTTCGGTGACATCCTCATAGTATTGGTTCAATAGAGCACTGTTGCTGCCGACCTTGAACAGTATGTACGTTTCTCCATCGACCTCGAACCAATTGAACGTTCCATGCTGGTTATACGTGGTCATTGTTTTGTTTATCCTCATGAAATATACATCAGCAGCGCAAGACATGCAGACGTACATAAGCCAAAGAAAGAAAAGAAAAACCACGAGCCTAATACTGTTTTTTCTTTTCCTACCTTTTCATTGCTTTGCTGCCAACCAAGTTCACGAACCTGAGCCTTGGTAAGGTTTAAGTCTAGTCTTTCTATGTATCTGTTGAGTTCGTCATTGTGTACTGAGCTAATCATGTTCTATCTCCCCTAAGCATTTGATTGGTATTTTAGGGGAGCTCAGTGTTTGGTTAAATTAGATATTTTGTAACAAGCGTTTAGATAAATAGAACATGATGAATGGCAAAAAGCCTCCGTGGTAGAGGCTTTGGTTAAAAGTGGTTTAGTTGATGGTTATCGCGATGTATTTGTTGTCAGATTCCACCTTTATTAATACACGACTTAATACCCAGTCAACTCCATATAGCCAGATCCGGAATGAGAACCTTTAATCATGATTGGCCCCTCCCAATAAGGAACCGACAGCGGCATTTTTGCTTCTGGATTGAGCGCCGAGACTTTTAGTTCTATTTTTTGAGTCGGAATAGAAATTTGCCATTCTGTCGGGTAATCGCGTCCTTCAATTTCTGTTTGATTAATAGCAGTTAAGCTGATGTCTTGCTGCTTAATCGTTATGCCGGATCCATCTTGATTCATCAACCTCGCATGGGAATAACTGGCTTTGCCTGTTGTTGAGTTTCGAAGCTGAAATACCACCAAACTGGTTTCATCACTCAGCCTTAGCGCAAACCAATCCCAGCCTTGTTGTGAGTCGAGTAAGAACTGTGAGCTCCATTCTCGGTCTATCCAACCTTTACCGGAAATCTGATGCGTCACGCCATCAATAGTTACCTCGCCTGATACATCGATGAATGGTTGGCTGTAGTAGTAGGAAGCCACTTTGCCATCGCTACTTTTAGTGCTGTAGCCTTGTTCGCCTTGCTTTTGATAAGGCGCGTTGTTGGTTAACTTAAGCGAGTATCCAAATTGATCCGAGTTAGCGACCAATGTAGCTGGGAACAGGTCATCGGTCGTCGACGTCCATTGCCAATCATCGAGATAAACACGAAACGGCGAATCGCTAACACCCGCAATTTCAGCTTGATCGCGAGACCACTTTTCATCGGCGTAGTGCTTATCTTTAGTAGTGACGGCGCTGTGTGCCATGTAAATTTGCTGACTTTGCCACGTGGTTTGCTTAGGCTGCTTGGCTTGATTGTCGTTTTCTTGTGGGGCAGAGGCGAAGCGAAACTGTGTCCATTGCACGCCTAACGTATTGCCTTCTTCATCAATCAAGTTTGCGGTTAAATACCACCATTCATGACGAAAATCAGGGTGTGCTTGATGGTCGGCAGGGAAGGTGATCTCCACGCCTTTTAATACCGGCGTGAATTGCTCAGTCTCTTTTTGTGTTTCATCGTCGGTTTGTGTTTCTGCGCCAAGTATCGAACCCATATTTTTAGCTGATGGTTGAGTGGACTCCTCACACCCTAAAAGGAGCAAGATGCCAAGTGTGAGAGCGAAAACTCTCATTGATCGATTCATCACAACACCTCACTTTGCAAACTGGATACCACGGGTTTACTGACCAAACGCCACAGTGGAATCAAGGTCGCAATCACCGCCACTAAAATGGTGATGGCTGCGATGCTGAGTGCATCACTCCAATTCCATACGTAATTTAAGCTCCAACCAAAGGCGCGCAGGGTGACGATGTCCGTCAATACATAACCGACCATAGCGCCGAGTGGTAAAGCGATAACCAGAGTGAAGGCGACCAGAACTACGATTTGCCCGACCACAATCGCCATCAATTTTCGCTGACTAACACCGAGCGCGTACAACCTTGCAATAGCGGCTTTGCGTGCATCGAGCAACATGAAACAGGCGCAGAACAACCCTATCACCGCCACCATTAAAGTGACGCCATTAAGCGCCCGAGTGATAGCAAAGGTTTGTGAGAAGATATCTAAAGCGATCGATTTGATCTGTGCTTGATCGTAAAGCTGACTTGGGTGCAGATTGAGTTGTTGGCGTAGCTGTTCGTATACCATTTGTGGGTCGCCAGAGACTTTGATTCCCAAGCTGGTGGGTAAGTCAGTAAATCCGCTTTCGAGCCATAAATTAGGTGCAAGCAACACTTCGCCATTCGGTGAGCCGTAATCGTGGAAAATCGCCCCGACGATGAGTGTTTTGTCTTGGATCGCGTCGAGCTTGAGTTGGCTTCCAAGGGATAAGCCGAGCTTCACCGCCGTAGGTTCGCTGATTGCCACGAACTCACCTTGGTAAAAGCGCGTCCAGAAGTCATTAAGGTAGGATTGGAACACCATGGTTTGCTCAAGTGTGTCTTTGTCTTTGGTGCCGAGCAAAGTAGGTAAGCCCTGCAAGTTATCGTCGACATAATATTGCTTATAAACGGTTTCAACATTTTCAAACTGCTCTAACGCACGTTCCACATTCGCGATTTCACCTTGGGCAGGGCTAACGTAAATATCGGCATGTAAGCGCTGTTCAAGCCATTGCTTTAACGTGGATTCAAAGCTGCCGACTAAGGTATTCATTCCGATATTGGCGGTGACGGCGAGAAGCAACGCCATCATGGCAAGGGAGAGAGGGGAGATAAGTTCACGCAGCTCAGCGAACAGATATTGTATTAACCCCGATTGGGTGCGTTTTTCGCTCCAGTTCGCTAGCACGCTGAGTGTTTTGGGCAAATACAAAGGAATCGACACCACTAACACTCCGAGCCATGCCATGGTGAAGCGATGATGTTCGCTCATCCATAACCCTGCTAACGCGAGAATAGTTAATACTGACCCGATAACAAACAGCTGATTTTCGTTAGACGTTTCCGGCGCTTGATAGAAACCGCCATGGGAAGAGAGGGGTTGTCGCACTCGCTGTTTAAAGTGCTGCCAACACGCGACAAGCGTTGCGGCTAGCGTGAGTAGCAGTGCCTGCACTAACCATTGCCACTGCCATGTGCCGGGAAGCAGTGTTGCACCATAAAGTTGCTCAAGCGTTATTGCGACGGTGGGATGTAGCCAATGGCTGAGTTGAATGCCGAGAATGAAACCAAGCGACGCGCCCAGTGTGACTAAAACAGTCAGTTCGACTAACAGAGCTGAAAATACGATGCTTGGCGCAATCCCAGCTTGTTGAATTTGTACCAACAGCCGATTACGTTTCAGCAAACTGTACTTCACACCGTTGTAAGCGATGAACAGGCCAACTAAAAACGCCAACAAACTCATGGCGGTGAGATTGAGGTGAAAGCTATCGGTAATTGAACCGAGATCCGTGCTTTGGTTGTTGGGAATCCATTGTCCTTGCTCACCAATAAGGCTTTGCCATTTATCCTGAGCATTGCTGTTAGTGTCGCTCTTAGTGTCAAAAATAGCGATATAGCTCAGTTGCCCTTGTTTGTTTAGCAATTGCTGAGTGAATCCAATGTCCATCAACATTCGGCTTCCCAGTTGCCATTCATCTGGCAATACCACGACTTTGGTGAGCACTTCATCCAAAGTGAGTACGTCTACTTCTCCCAAGTTCTGGTGTTGTGATTGGCTCATCATCACAATGGGTTCACCCGCTAAGAGTTGCGGCAAAGGTAAGGCATTGTCGAACAGGGAAATGTTTGGTTCTTTGGTTTGAGTGTTGCTTTGTTCGTCGACGCGAGCGTGACGAGATCTTGAAGTGAGGGCGGCGATCAACTCACTGCCTTGAACTGACCAACGTCGACCTTGCTCGTCTCTTACTCGCCCTTCTATAACAGGTAGCGCTGCGCTTAATCCACTTTGTCTTAAGCTGAAGTAGAGCGATTCCGGCAAATAGTTTTGCCCTGCTGGTGGAATGATAAGGTTCTGCGCTTGAGTGCTAAGTTGCTCGGTCGATTCTGCATAACTGCGCTTGGCATTGAGGTTGATGGCTTGCACTGCGACAAACAAGGTGACCGCTAACACAATGCCGATCAGAATCGCTGCGGCTTGCAATGGTGATTGACGATAGTGCGCCGCGAATAGATTCAGAGTCAGTTTGGTATGGGTGAGCTGGTTCTGAGCAAAGCCAGTTTGCTTCATTGGATTACTCACAACGCTGCTGCTCTTGGGGTTAGATCTATGTTCCTTAAACAACCATCGTCTAACACCAATTTTGTCTGCATAAAGCTGGCGCATTCTGGGCTGTGCGTAACCAAAAGCACGGCAGTGTTGCCTTGTGTAGTGATTTCACTCAGCAGCTTCATAACCTCTAACCCTGCTTTTTGGTCGAGGTTGCCAGTGGGTTCGTCGGCAAGCAATAGTTTGGGTTTATGGGCTAGCGCGCGCGCTATTGCGACTCGTTGTTGCTGACCGCCAGAGAGTGCGGATACATGTCTTTCGAGTAGCTCGCTGATACCCAATGCGTCAACTAAATAATCGCACCAGTCGCTCCACTTCTGTTGATTTAAATGAAGAGGGAAGGCGATGTTTTGTTTTACGTTGAGTGGGGTTAACAAGTTGAACTGCTGAAAGATAACGCCTAGTTTTTGATGACGGAATCGGCTCCACTGTGGATCTTTCCAATTTGATGTGTTCTCGCCATCAAGCCACAACTCGCCACCGGATAGAGGCTCAAACCCCGCAATGATGTTAAGCAGAGTACTCTTTCCACTACCACTCGCCCCAGTCAAAGCCACGCTTGCCCCTGTCGCCAAAGCGAAGTCGACATTGTCCAACACGTGATGGGTATCGTTGCCATCAACAAAGCTTTTGCTGGCATGTGTAAGTGTGACAATTGGGCTTTCCATTTCCTTTCCTTATAACCAAAACTAACCATCAAAAGGTGTCGTTACTTGTGGCAATTACTGAAGCGACAAGCTCTATAAAACTGTAGACAACAATTTGAAAAAGAAAGCGATTTACATCGAATTATTAATAACTTGTACTGCGAAAAGAGGGAAATAGATCAGTGTGAGAAGGAATAAGGATGTTAGTGGGAGTTTTGAGCCACCTAGGAGGCTTTTGGGGCTGTTTATAGATAATAAATATCTATGTTAAAAATTTTCCCAATCCCAATTCATTGAAAAGAAAACGCCCCCGATTGGTTGAAGCCAATCAGGGTTAGTAAGGCCCAAGAAAATCTAGTTACTTGGACTTTATTGCGAGGATTAATTTCGCTAGGGCACCTAACAAAGCAGCGATAGCGAAAACCAATTCAGGGTTATTCATATTATTACCTATAAAGAAGCTCTCGCCTTATGTGAGAGCTTCTTCGTATTATCAACATGCATGTGAGGGAAGGCAAGATAAAGAAATGGGGCTGCTTGTGGATAACTATCTGATTTTTTTGAATTTACTAAAGGGGTAGGCGGTGTAGCCTTCAAGTTGCAAAGTACTTGCTTACAATAGTAATGAGTGTACCAAAGAGCCTGCTTTTACTTCTATTTTTCAACGTCACTTAATATGGATCGTACTCAACTTTTCCGCAATCAACGACTTAACCACGCTCTAAGCGTCGTTAAGTCGTTATTGGTTTGAGGTCAGGGATTAGTTGAGTGCTTTGATCAGAGCGATTTCGCGTTTGATCTGTTTGCTCTCTTGTCCATTAGCCTGCGCCAGTTTTTGTTCGCGTGTGGTTATGGCTGTTTGTTTGGCTTCGTCAGATTTGAACATCAGTTCTTTTACGTTGATAGAAGCGATGTTTGTGTAGCGGCCATCGTCACTGGTTGGGATTGATATGGTTTCATCATTAATCAATGATTTTACGATCTCTCGCTGTTCATTATAGCGGTTCTCTAACCCCGAAAGTGCCCATCGCTGCTGAGTTTTACCTTCATACTGACCGTTCTTTTCTTCTTTAAGATACTTGATAGTCATGTTACGGATCGTGCCTGCTTCTTCTCCATACTCTTCCTCAGTATCAAAGAGTACAGTGAACGATTCGCCTTCTAGCACGCCGCCTTTCTTGGTGAGATGACCCATTCGATAGCTATTCATACCAATACGGATTTCGGTTTCATCAGTAACCGGTGTGCCATCTGCAAACGCGAGGTTGGTGATGCGGGTACCTGCAGGTTGAGTGAGGTCTATGGTATAAATCACGCCCGCGAAGAAGTCATTGGTCGAGTATTTTGAAGCTCTGCGCTCAGGGTTAAAGCTGTAGGTTACATCGCCGGGTTGCACTGAGTTGAAGTAGCCCGCAGACCATTCCATGTAGGTTCTTAACTCTTTGCCTGTCATCTGGTAGACAGTGATTTCGCCACCTGAGTATTGGTAGTTGTACGCGATGTCTTTGGCTTTGATCGGACCAACATCGAGCTCTGCATTGTCGTTGTCTATTTGAAGTGCAATGACATTGGCTTTGGGTGCATAGAAGAAGCTCGCTTCTTGGTATAGCGCACTGATGCCTGTGTCTTGAACGTGGACTTGAGGGATACCGCGGATTTCGTTTTCAGGGACTAAATCAACGCCGGTAAGCTGAGCGACAGGTCGATTCGCCATTTCTCGGAGTTGTTTGTGATAAGGCTGGTATAAGTCGTCCATATTCTCATCAGAATCTATGCCTTTAATTTTATAAGTGAAACTGTCTTTGTTGACGAGAGTGAATGTGCCATCGCGCTCTTCAAATTGAAGATCGATACGAGATAGGGCGCGGCCATATTTGTCGGGCTCAGTAATAATAACGCCGTTCACAACGGCCTTATCGATGCGAGTGTGCATGTGACCAGCGACGATGGCATCAAGCTCTGGGTTTGCATTGGCAATGTCGGTGACACCTGTGTCAGCAATGTCATTCTCGTTCTCAATCCCCATATGGGCAACCAATACGATGGCATCCACTTTATCATCAATCTCTTTGACGATTTTCTTCACTTCCAAGGTTGGATTAGTGAAAGTGACGCCTTCTAAACGGTTTGTACCTTGCGCAAAGACCTCCGTCATTGGGGTATCCATTCCTATCACACCGATCTTAATGCCACCGCGTTCTAGAATGGTGTAACCCGGTAAGAATGGATTTCCGTTTTTGTTCTTGATGTTGCCGCCGAGAGATTGCCCTTTAAATTGGGTAACGGCTCTGTTGAGCGTTTTAAGGCCAAAGTCGAATTCGTGGTTACCTAAAACCCATACATCGTATTTCATGTGATTAAAGCCAAGCATCATTGGATCAACAGGCTCGTCTTTGAAGGTTTCTACGAAGTTGCCTTGGATGGTGTCGCCAGCATCGACAAGGATAATGTTAGATTGCTCTTTGCGGATCTCACCAACCTTAGTCGCGATTTGGCTCAAGCTACCACGAGTGTTGAGTTTATCTGCCGCGTAATCCCACGCCATAAAATGACCGTGGATATCTGAAGTACCCAGTATCGTGACATCGTGTATATCGCCATCAGCTGCAAAGGTGGGAAAGGCTAGAGAGAGTAGGATGGCGCTTGATAGTATGTGTCTTTTCATAAGTATGTTCACATCGTGGTTTTAAGTATGACGCTACCATATAGAATCGAGATTACCTTATGGGTGATCAGTGTCATATTTATAGTGATATAACTTACTGATGTTTCAAATAAATGTGATTCATGACCATCTCGTAACCACTTAAATTATGGAGAAACGCATTACAACTCTTTACTGCGTTCTCAATACTCAATTCCTTGAATCAAACTTTCTCAGTGAATCAATTTCCGTAAGCACTTCTGTCTTTGTTTAAGGTGATTGGGTTATCCCGCCATTTCCAATGCTTCTTAGCGCGGTCTTAATATTTCTATTATTAACTATGCCTTTAATTTATTGTTATGTTATAACGTAACAATAGTGTTGTTTTTGGATGTTCGGTGGGAATTTGAATAAACCTGTATTGTCTGTGCGCGGGCTCTGCGCTGATGGCTTGGCTAACTGGAGAGCCGTCTCCGACGTGACATTTGATGTGAACGATGGTGAATGCGTTGCCATCATTGGCCCCAATGGAAGTGGAAAGTCCAGTTTGCTGAAAGGCATTACAGGCGAATATAAAACCGTCGCGGGTGAGTTGATGTTGTCTGGTATTGCGCTTGGAAGCCTTGAGCGGCAGCAGATAGCCAAACAAGTCGCGGTGGTTACTCAACATGAGCATGTTGATCCTCGTTTGAGTGTTGCTGAATATGTTGGCTTAGGCCGAACTCCTCATACATTTTGTTGTAGTGCAAAAGAGCACAAACGAGCGGTTCAGCAGGCGATGGAAGATGTTGGGCTGATTCACAAAAGCCAGCGGTGCTTTGGTGAGCTATCCGGTGGTGAACAGCAACGTGCAAGTATTGCTCGCGCCTTTGCACAAGAGCCGAGGCTTTTACTCTTAGATGAACCTACAAACCACCTTGATCCTCTCGCTCGCCTCGAACTTCTGAGCCTAATTAAACAACGTGGCATTGCGTCTGTCGTGGTGCTGCACGA
This sequence comes from Vibrio sp. NC2, assembly GCF_025195005.1. NCBI lineage: Bacteria > Pseudomonadati > Pseudomonadota > Gammaproteobacteria > Vibrionales > Vibrionaceae > Vibrio > Vibrio sp. NC2. The sequence continues at coordinate 68,566 of NZ_JANVFC010000009.1, read as the reverse complement.
TTTACCTTTGGTAGCGCCATTCGCCGACAAAGTCTTGTTGATGTCACACCAAAAGATGGTGGCGTTCTCAGCCCCAGATACCGTGATGCAAGACCGATACATGATCCCTGTTTTTGGATTGCGCGTTCTCACGTTCAATCATCCTAATCTATGCAGCACCATCCATCATTTTGAAGCTGCATCAACTTACTCAACTCACTTAACTCTCTCTAATCACTCTTTAATAGGAGCAGCCCAATGAAGTGGCCTGTAATTTCCAGTCTTTTGTTTCTTTTACCTTTCTCTTTTGCGCATGCGACAAGCACTCAATACCCAGTGACGGTTGATAACTGTGGGAGCCCACTGACCATTGAAAAGCGGCCCTCGCGTGTGGTTGTACACGACATCAATATGACCGAGATGGCGTTTGCTCTTGGTCTTCAAAAGGAGATGGTGGGCGTTACGGGCATTACTGGGTGGTACAAGATGTCGAGTTCGTTTGAAGAACGTTTAGGTGACATTCCTGAGCTCGCACCTAAGTATCCTTCATTAGAAACATTGATTGCTGCTGATGCTGACTTCTTTTTCGCTGGCTGGAATTATGGAATGAAAGTGGGCGGTGAAGTGACGCCTCAAACACTGAAGCCATACGGGATTGATACCTTGGTACTTTCTGAAAGCTGTATTCATACCCAGAGTCAAAAGGAAGGCGCGACAATGGATCTGCTTTATGGCGACATGCAAAAGCTAGGCGTTATTTTCGACAAGCAAGCAGAAGCCGAGGCTTTGGTAAGCAGCTGGAAAGAGAGAGTTGAAAAAGTAGCAGAAAAGCAGAAAGCATCAGGTAAGCCGAGTCCAAAAGTGTTCCTGTTTGATTCGGGTGAAGATAAGCCTTTCACCGCCGGTAAGTACGGAATGCCAAACGCAATGATTGAAGCTGCTGGTGGCCAAAATATCACTGGCAACATGGAAGCAAGCTGGGCAAGAACATCTTGGGAGAATGTCGCTCGTGAAAACCCAGATGTGATTATTCTTCTGGATTACCAATCGGCAAGTGGTGCCGATTCGTTGCAACGTTTCCTAGAAGCCCATCCGTTGATGAAATACACCAATGCGGTCACTTCTGGTCGTTATGTCAAACTGCGTTATGAGCAACTCACTCCTGGGCCTGACAATATCGATGCTATTGAGAAACTTGCAGAGGCGTTCGTTTCTGAGTGATCGGGAAGGTTGTTATATGAAAGCTTGTTATTGATAAGAGTAGTAGTCCTTTGATTTTATTTGATAAATATCGAGCAGCATGGCTAACAGGTATCACTGCCATGCTGCTCGCCTTCATGATGAGTTTACAATTTGGCTCAGTCCCTTTGTCTTTTAAGGAAGTGATTGTAGGGCTGAGCTCTTTCACTGATCCAACGCCGGATATGACCAGTCGAATACTGATCGATCTAAGGTTACCTAGAGCATTGTTAGCGGTTATCGCGGGTGCAGGGCTGGCGATGGTTGGAGCGTTGCTTCAAACCTCGACACGAAATGATCTGGCGGATCCGTTTCTGTTTGGCTTGTCATCTGGCGCGTCTGCTGGTGCGGTGTTGGTGATCACCAAAGTGGGAGACGCTCTGGGTGTTTGGTCACTGCCACTGGCTGCATTCTCGGGTGGTATTGTGTCGGCGACCGCTGTTCTGATTCTGTTTTCGATGCAGAAGAAAAAGGGCAATGACAACTTGATCTTGTGTGGTTTGGCGATCTCATTTCTATTCGGCGCCATCACGAGTTTTTTGATCTATTCAGGCGACCAGAGAGCGGCGAGTTCGATTTTGTTCTGGACGATGGGAGGCTTAGGGCTCGCACGTTGGGATAATTTGATTTTTGCCTTGGCGGGAGTGTTATGTCTGATTGCGTTAATTTTCAAGCGTTACCGGGAGCTCGATACTTTGTTGGTGAGTGAACAGACGACAAGCTCACTGGGGATCAACGTACACCGCCTACAAAGCGAGATTTTTCTCTGTTGTGCGTTTTGCACAGCGTCGATTGTATCGATGACCGGAGTGGTCGGCTTTATTGGCTTGATGGTACCCCACTTAGTACGACCATTTTCAGGTGTCACTCACAAGCGAGCTCTGCCTTTGGTTGCCTTATGGGGCGCGGTTCTTTTACTGTTTGGGGATGTGATTAGCCGAACCATATTAGCGCCACAAGAACTGCCAGTAGGTATTGTGACAGCAGCGCTTGGCGGGTTATTCGTTCTGTATCTTGTTTGGCGTAAATAGTGTGTGCTCAATTCCACCAAACTACACAGGCAGTAAGACGATCTTGCCCTCTAGGCGTGTGGTTTTCGATTCAATGAGATCAATCGCGGTTTGCACTTCATCGAATGGCAGATAGCGGTCAACGTCGAGCTGAATATCGTTTGTGATGAAGTGATCTAGCATAGTCGTGAACTTTTCACGGCGAACATCTTTACCTTCCGCTTCTTCCCAATAACGTAAGAAGAAGGTGCTGAAATCGATGTGTTGGCTTTTCGCGTACTCAAAGAAGCGTGGCTCGTAAAAATCCAACGACAGCGTCCCATAGTTGATAAAGCGCCCGTTGTTGCCAAGGGTGTGGATAAGATCGGTTCCGGGTGAGCCGCCAATCGCATCAAAGGCAACGGTTGGCATAGGCAAGTCTAACGCCTTAATTTGAGAAACTAGATCAGCGTTCGCATCTAATATCCAGTTGGTGGTAGTTGGGTATCGTTTCGGTTGTGATGTAACGATAATGATTTTGAAGCCGAGTGATACTGATAATTGCGAAAAGATCTTACCTATGGCTGAACTGCCAGCGTTGATGATCAACACATCTTCTTGGTTCAGCTTGGTTACCTCTGTCGTTAGCACCCATGCGGTTAGCGCATTAATGTACAACTGACAGGCGTAACCATTTTCTAGATGCTGAGGAATTTGGAACAGATCATCTGGTGATACATCGACATAGTTCTGCCATGTTCCACTGGTTGCCACAAGCACACGCTGGTTTACTGCAAACTCAGCATTGCTGGATTCTATAACCCTTCCTACCGCTTCAAATCCCGGTACTCTCGGCGGCTGGTGGCTATGTTTGTATTGGCCCACACCATAAATCGACAACAGATCACTAGGGTTGATGTTAGTGGCTTCAATGTGTACGCGAACTTTATCTTTGTCTAGTGCCCCTAAAGCGACATGTTCTAACTTGAGAGATTCTTTTGGCTGACCGAAACGGAACTGGCTAATTCGGGTATTTTGCTTAGTGTCAGTCATAGTTCGGATACCTTTATGGGTTATGAGTACTGCATTGATTTTAAGTGTAGCGTGTTCATAAACAATCTTGGGTCGGTAATATTGCTCAACATCGATGTTGTTGGCAATCGATTGTTCAAATTGAAATTAGTTAACCAAAAGTTGACCAACACCTATCTACAATGATTCCTAGTTTAATAACTAGGAGTTAATAAAGATGAACGTGCCTGAAGTAATGTCTAAGTGGAAAACATTGCTGGCTCTGACCATGGCCTTGTTTGCTCTTAAGTTTGATCTACTTCTGATTTGGGGGCTATTTTGCTGGTTTTGGGGATGGGAAAATCTTCGCGCAAAAGAAGCCTTCTTTGTTGAACGTATTGAGCTAAAAGAACATCCAGTTTTGTTTACCTTAATCATCATCAGTTGGTTTGTGATGGGAGGGGTATATTTCTATATGGACAATAGAGTCTTTGAGTTTTTTAGCTCTTTGTAGCAAAGCAAAATTTAATAATTAGGATACGTTATGAAAATCTATTTAATTAAAGCGTCTGCTGGCAGCGATTACTCAAAATACAAAGCCTCTACGGGGGGACCTCCACAAAACATCTTTGCCGCCGCTGCTGCGACACCAAAGTGGTACAAGTTAGATATGGTTGATGAGACCATAGGTGAAAAAGCCGACCTTTATAATGATGCTGATTTGGTGGTGATATTTATGTCGACTCCAGATGCTTATCGGGCTTACGAGCTAGCTTCTAAATATAAGAAAAAAGGCAAAACAGTCATACTCGGGGGGTTACATACTCAGTTTAACCCTTCAGAAGCGGCAGTATATGCGGATTGTTTGGCGATGGGAGAAGTTGAGAACTACTGGGTTCAGTTACTACGTGACGCAGAGTTTGGTTCGCTACAGCCTATTTATGAAAGCTCCGAGCCTGTCGATCTCAGTATGCTCAATCCATACCCAACAAATATCATCAATCCTGAAGCGTACAATTATACATGGTCAGTAGTTGTGACAAGAGGTTGCCCATTTAAATGTAACTTCTGTTTAGTGCCAAGGTTCTTTGATAAGTTTCAGAAAAGGCCAATCGAAAATATCGTCAGCGAGTTAGCGGATCTCAAGACATTAGGTATTGAGTGGGTTGAGTTACACTCCGACAATCTCACTCATGACCGTGAATATGCTTTGGCACTATTTAAAGCCATTGAGCCGCTTAACATGAGCTTCTATGGGGAAACGACAGTCTTGATTGCTCGTGACACCGAATTGCTTAGTGCTGCGGTGAAGTCAGGGTTCAAAGCTGTATTATTAGGCATAGAAACGCCATCTGAAGAGGCTTTAAAGGCTCAGAAAAAAGGCTTTGTGAAACCATCTAAAATGAAAGAGTACATCGCTGAGATAAGATCTCATGGTATTGAAGTATGGGGAGATTTTTTGTTCGGTTTTGATGAACATGACACTTCTATCTTCAAACAAACGCAGAAGTTCGTCGAAGATATCAAGGTTGATAAGGTGATCCCACACTACATGATTCCGTTTCCCGGTTCGGAGTCTTTTAATCAGCTAGAGCGTGAAGGGCGACTTCTTACTAAAGATTGGTCCAAGTACGATGGTAGCCATCCGGTTTATCAGCCCAGTCGTATGAGCGTTGAAGAGCTAGAGGAAGGCTTGTATTGGATTTGGAGAAAGAATGCGAGCTTGAAAGAACGAGTTTTTGCATGGTTCAATTAAAATTTGTTCTGGATACATGGAATGAAAATCGCGAAGGTTCATAAATAAGTTTTACTATTCGGAATCCCTGACTGAGTCAGTACACTTTAAAGGCTCCATGTGGAGCCTTTGCATCAAGTCTTTGACGTAGCGGTGAAACCCCGCGATCAAAAGCCATAGCTTTGTTTGATTGGATCGCAGACTAGTTTATATTTAGCATCCGCAGCTTCTTTCCCAGCAAATTCTAACATCGCTTCTGAATAACCCATTGCAGTGCCGAACTCTTCCATTATATAAGGATCTTCTTTGACACTCACTGTGCGATCTTTCGATAGCTCGACAATAAACTTAGCGTAATCTTGGTCTTTATCTAAGCCTGCAGCCCAACCAAAACAGTGAGCCGCATCTTGCTTAGGGAATTCGTTAAAATCTTCACCATTCACTTCGGCTAAAGCAGCACCCGAAACAAGTGCTGTAAGTAGTGACATGCTAGTAATCAATTTTTTCATATTGCTTATCTCGAATATTGAATATGAAGCTATCTTATTGCGAGCGCTATGAAATAAATGTGAACATATTTGTTATTATTTTCAAGTCATGTGACTTTTGATGTAACTGTTTTAATCGTTTACGAGCACAACATCGATTTCAAATGCAGCGTGTTCATAAACAATCTTGGATCGGTAATATTGCTCAACATGGCTGGTGTTGGTAAACAGTCATCATCAACGTAGTCGACATAGTCTGCCGCCGAATCAAAGATCAAAATATCCAAAGCCAAACGATCCAAGCCATATCGGCCTCGGTGGATCATATCCGCTGAAAAAACCAATAAGTCACCGGCGGCTAATGGTATCTGCTTACCACCAGAGATGTCATCGCTGCTCACTTTGCCGTTTTCTTCTTGGCGAACATTGTACTCTTCTTCGTTGTCCCAACGCTTGTGTGTGCCAGGGATAAGTTCCATACCTGGCTCATCAAAAATGGGCACTCGCAGATGCAATACCTGGGTTTCCATGATGACTTTCATTTGGTCATCAACGTCGTAGTCGTATTGACAGTCACGATGCCAGAAGTCTTTTTGTTGCGGATTTACTGGGTTGAAGAACAGCTGTGTATTCATGAATGCCGGTTTGTTCGGAATCACCGCATCAACCACGTTCATCACTTGTTTCGAGCTGATGAAGTCGAAAAGCACGCTTCTATCGTCGGTGAGCAAATATTCGCTTCCCGTAATTAAAGACGAGTTAAATGCTTCTTCTTTATAGAATTCTTCGTTGTCTGCTTTCCATGATTCATGGAATTTCAGCACGACTTTTCTAAGCGATGCAATTTGAGCTTCATCGAAATAATTTCTGATAACAAAGTAACCATGTTCGTCGTAACGGTCACTTAATTGTTGGCTGTTTTCTACCACTGATTACCTTCGTTCATTCTTTGCTGTGCAATAACCACAGGCTTCTTGGGCGCATAATGCCAGACAGTCGTCATTCAACCAAGCAACGAGTGCAGAAGCCTGTAGATTCCGTGATGCTATGGAGCCATGTGTGGGCGAGTTTTACATGCCTATTCAGATCATGGACTCATGCGACAAGAATCTCTGCATATGTGATCTATCCCTTATTTTATAAAATACAAAGATTCATATAGTGAATGTTTCTTTGGTTTGTATGATTATTAACCATGTTGTGATTTGGTTTGCGTATGGAAGATAGAAAATCATGGATGGTTTTTCGCTGGATATGAGAACACTTAATTTTATTATTATTTTGTTCTCTTTCATTTACTGTATTGGCTTATTGTTATTTCAATTCACTCAACAGCCAATTAAAGGGCTTTCAATCTTTTCCATTTCAATATTTGTTATCGGAACTGGGCCGTTGATGTTGAGCCTAAGAGGGGAGTTCCCTGATTGGATCACCGTTATTGGTGCCAATATGGTCATTGCGCTTGGTTTTCATCTCGCCTTGTATAGCTTATGTCTGTTTCGAGAATACTCTCTCAAATGCACCTACCTCAGTAGTCTAATGATGTTGGCTCTTTTGCCATGTTTTATTTACTTCACGTTCTATGAGCCTTCCATAAAGGCTCGAATTATCCTCACTAGTTTATATCTGGCTTTTGTGACTCTTTGCACTGCCTTTGCGGTATTAAAGGGCCTGCGTGATGACTTGACTCTAGGTATTCGGATGATGGCCTTGTCATTTACGATATATGGCGGGTTTATGGTTTTTCGAGTCGTGGTGACACTATTTTCCGCTGAGCTCCAGGATTTCATGGCGGCCACTCTCATTCATCAACTTGCCTTTTTAGTGAGCATCGTTCTTATTGTGTCGATGAGCTTTACAATGCTTTGGCTGATTAACGCAAGGTTGCTTAGTTCTATTCACGAGCTCTCCTACAGCGATCCTCTAACGGTACTGGGAAACCGCAGAGCATTAGATGAGATGGTTCCAGTTATCATGAAGCAGGCGGAGACTGCGCCTGTCAGTGCCATTATGATGGATATTGATAATTTTAAGTCGATCAATGACCAACACGGACACATTGTAGGTGACCTCGTGATCAAGTCTTTTGCTGAAATGGTTCAAAGTGCGATAAAAACATCGTCCAAAGCCAGTGCGTTTCGTTTTGGCGGAGACGAGATAATGATTTTATTGCCTAATGTCGATTTTCAACAAGCTCAGGTTATTGCCTGCAAGTTACGATTGTCTATTTCAGAGGTATCAGCAGTACAAGAACATGAGATGTTTTTGACATCGAGTTTTGGTGTTGCTCAGCTTCATCCGCATGAGAGTTGGAATGGGTTTATTAGCCGAGCCGACAAAGCGTTATATCAAGCGAAAACAAACGGTCGCAATATGACTTCAATTTGTCCTAGTCATATTAACGAGCTCGTCATTGCCACATAACCAAGACCGCTGCGATAGAAAGCAAAATGAGCGCAAGAATGTCTTTGCGCGCGATGCTTTGCCCTAACCAGAAGTAGGATATCAACACCATGAAGATCACTTCGACTTGCCCAAGCGTCTTTACGTACGGCACGGCTTGAAGTGACATTGCGCTAAACCAACCCAGAGAACCGATAACACTCGCTAGGCTAGTCATGACGACCAGTTTAGATTTCTTGAATATCAGGCGCAGCGTGTCGCGTTCTCTGAAAAAGAGATACGTACAGATAATCACTGTCTGAAGGGAAATGACGAGGAACAGCACCCATGCGGCGCTATGAGGGAAGGGCAACCCTATGCTCAAACTTGCTTCACGTACCCAAAGAGACGTTAAAGCAAAAGCGGTACTACACGTCATACCTAACAAAAATACTTTCGGAGACAAACTTCGCCAACCAGAAGAACTACTCATGATTAGTACGCCTAACGTGCCAATAAGCACGCCGACCCAACCTGTTAGTGTCAAAGCAGTACCAAAAAACAATACGGATAATACAGCAGATACGGGGGCTTCACACTTGGCTAAGCCTGCTCCTATCGCATAGTTTTCGAGCTTAAATAACATCACCATTAAACCCGTCGCGAGGATCTGCATAATGGCTGCTGCAATAATGTAGAAAACAAACTCACCCGAAAAATCAGGTGTGGATACTGGCTTCCATTGATAGAGGGCGCACAGATAAATTAAGGCGATTGGGCCTGCCCAGATAAAACGCGCCAGCGTCACACCAGCAACACTCATGGTGCCACTTAACTTGCTTTGAAAGGCATTGCGCCAAGATTGGCTGAAGGCTGCGAGAAGAGTAAAGGCTATCCAACTAAAAGACATGACGCGTCCATGTGTTATGTAATTTGATGGTGATACTAACAAAAAATTACATGATAAGAAGCGTCATGATCCGTTTATAGCCAGAGACTCACCTTTATTCTCTATTCGGCAGTAGAGATCTCTTCAACAGTTCGATGCTTTCTTCAGAAGATCAGCTGTTTCTTATTTTTGAAATAGAACATCGCACTGATCGAAATGAACAGTAAGGTGAAGTAATAGAAAAACGAAGACAGTGAGGCCAAGAAGGCAAGATTCTGCTCTATTTCTTGTTCGGTGTAGCCCTGAGACACCAACTTATAGTAGTAAGCGTACAAGATACCGATCAGGCCGTATCCGAGGTTAAACATCAGCCCTTTAAAGCTGAGAACCGTGGCTCTGTTGTGTGATTCGGTTTTTTTATTCAGGTGGTAGCTGATGAAAATGTTAATCGTCATGATGATAAAGATTAATACCAGTGCCGGAATGACTCCGTAAATCGACCAACCTAAACTGATCCAGTAATAAGTCGCCATGCTTGCCAATCCCATAACTACAATGAAGGTTTTAGCCTCCATACTCTCTGCTAATCTTCGGCTTTGTCCTGCCAATATAATCTTAAGCAAGCTGATACCCGCACCAATAAAACCAAAGTAGATAATTGGAATATCAATGGCCAGATAGTATTGGCTGTTCATGGTTAGGAACATGCGTGAGGTGTGTTCGAATAGGCTGTAGTAGAGCAAGATGAACAGCACGTAAGGCGTAGCAAATACCCACTTACCCGCATCGATCGTCAATTTAAGACTTGAGATGGTGGTTGCCAATTTGGTTTGGTCGCTTGGCATCACCTTTTTCTCTTCGCGCATATTAATCGCGGCATAGATAGCGATCATCGCTACAAATAGGGTGGCGAACACAGGAATACGCATCAGATCTTTAGTGCTTTCTGGTTCGGCTAGTCTAAGGAAATGAAAGATGTTCGTCATAAAGTTCACATCGTACATCGCCGCACCAATCAGCGTAACAAAGATACCGACCGTTGAGGCGACACGAAGCTGAATTTGCAGCACTCGAGGCCACAACTCTTCATTGCCTTGTTCTTTTAAGGTGTCGTAAGCCAATGCCTCGTCGGCGCCGCTGGCCAGTGCCATCGCTAAGCCACTGAGAATCCGGTTAATTAGAAAGACCATGAATACCAAGTCGGGGTTTCCGGTTGGCACTAGCGCTATCATCGCGATCTCAACAAACATCACGATCGAAGACAGCACCACCAGTTTCTTACGGCCTAAGGTATCGGCGAATGCACCCGACGGTACTTCAGCAAGCACAATGGTGGCCGCCCACACTACATTGAGCATCGCGAATTGAGACAGGGTTAACCCGTAATCTAAATAAAGTAGGGTGAATATAGGGTAGTAAAAACGCGCAAAGTAGCTGCTTCTAAACATCAAGAAGTAGCGGACATTGGGAATGTTAAGGATCTCTTTGAGCGTCATGATAATTTCAGTAATTTAGATAACACATTATTATGTATAACCCTTTTACTCTTTTAAATCATGGAATTGTTGCCAAATCCCTAAAATATCTGATTTACGTGATCTTCGAGTTCATGGTTCATAGTGGGTTATAGGCTTCTGTTCTTCAAATCACTTCCCCCATTCATTTAGTTTGTGGTGCTCGTTTCAACTTGCTTGACTGATTTTGGTGCAAGATCGAACTTCTACAACGTCGCTCTCGCATTTATATCTTATTGTATGATTTAATTGTTGGTAGTAATGATACGCAATGAATCCAATGTAATTGAGGAAGCGAGCATGATCTTAGAGTCATTCAGTCTGGAAGGTAAAGTCGCGATAGTGACGGGCTGTAACACGGGGCTTGGGCAAGGTATTGCATTAGGCCTAGCGGAAGCCGGTTGTAAGGTTGTCGGTGTTAACCGAACAGAACCTGAAGAGACTATTGAGAAAATGAGTGCGGAAGGTCATTCGTTCCTAAACGTGAGTGCTGATCTTCTCGATCAAGCGTGCATTCCAGGGGTTATAGAGCGCACTTTGGCTGAGTTTGGCCAAGTCGACATTCTCGTGAACAATGCAGGAATTATTCGCCGCCAAGATGCTATTGAGTTCTCAGAGCAAGATTGGGATGACGTAATGAACGTGAACACCAAGACTGTGTTCTTTATGTCTCAGGCTGTTGCAAAGCAGTTTAAGGCTCAAGGAACTGGCGGAAAGATCATTAATATTGCATCGATGCTCTCATTCCAAGGTGGCATTCGAGTTCCTTCCTATACGGCTTCAAAAAGCGCTGTGATGGGAGTGACACGTGCGATGGCGAACGAATGGGCGCGCGACAATATCAATGTGAATGCGATAGCACCCGGTTATATGGAAACGAACAATACTCAAGCTCTGCGTGAAGATGCTGTGCGCAATCAAGCGATTCTTGAGCGTATTCCGGCTGAACGCTGGGGTAAACCGCAAGATATCGCAGGTCCTTGTGTGTTCTTAGCCTCATCAGCATCGGATTACATTAACGGCTATACCATTGCTGTTGACGGTGGTTGGTTAGCTCGTTAACTGACCTTGTAACAAACACGGTTAAGAATTTTAAATTTGCAGCATTCTTGCAGGAGAACATAAATGAAAATCGCACTAATGATGGAAAACAGTCAGGCAGGTAAAAATGCCATGGTTGCAGCTGAGCTAGAGTCAGTGGCGGGTGGCATTGGTCATGATGTTTTTAATCTAGGTATGACCGACGAGAATGATCACCACTTAACGTATATCCACTTAGGTATCATGGCTAGTATTCTCATCAACTCAAAGGCTGTGGACTTTGTTGTGACGGGTTGCGGCACGGGGCAAGGTGCTTTGATGTCATTGAACCTGCATCCGGGTGTGGTTTGTGGTTACTGCCTAGAGCCATCAGATGCTTTCTTGTTTAACCAAATCAATAACGGTAATGCTCTCGCTCTCGCTTTTGCTAAAGGCTTTGGCTGGGCAGGTGAACTCAACATTCGTTATATCTTTGAAAAAGCGTTCACAGGCGAGCGTGGTAATGGGTATCCACTAGAACGTGCAGAACCACAGCAACGTAACGCAGCAATTTTGAATGAAGTGAAAGCGGCGGTGGTAAAAGATAACTTTATTGATTCTCTAAGAGCAATCGACCAAGAGCTCGTGAAAACAGCGGTTGGCAGTGAGCGTTTCCAACAATGCTTGTTTGATCATTGCCAAAACCCAGACATTGCAGACTACGTTCGTTCACTTTTAGATTAAACCTATCAAGGTCTTACCCGGTTATTAGTGAAGATAGAAAAGAAAAAGAGGAGCTCTGAGGCTCCTCTTTTCTTTTGCTCTATGAGCCTGTTAGTTTTTAGACGCATAGATAAATGATCTGTGATTCGCTCTAGATGATCAGTCCACACGCTTAAAGTTAGGCAACAAGGTTTCAGGCTGCTGCTCTACAAATGCTTTACTTGGTGAGTAGGCTCGGAAGTAAACAAACCAGTTTTCGTCTTCTCGAGTTTGCACCCAATTCGCTTCATTCACACCTGCTGGCTTAGTTGGCGAGAAGTGGAAGGTGTAATTGCCTTGTGCATCTTTAACTGTCCCTTCAATGTTAGAACCCACGTCGGCACGCTCAATATCGTTGTCGATGATGGCGCGGTTCTCTACGTTGTAGACTGTAATTGTCCAGAACAAATCGGCGAAATTTACATCCCCGTCTAGCGTCAAAGTATAGTGGTTACTGCCATTTAGCCCTTTGCCATTGTCGTCACGGTAGTTGTCTAGGTAGATCTGACCCCAGCCGCCATTTTCAAAACCGTGCATTGCGATGTCGTTAGTGACAGCTTCATAGAACCAAGCTGCGCGTCCATCGAGGTCCATACCATAGTGACGGTCTTGATTTGGTGTTGAAGCCGTAGCTATTTCCCACGAATTCCCTTCTTTACCGTAAGCCGCATGTGGTAGACGTTCTGTTTTGTTGAAATCGATATTCTTAACCATAGCTTCCCCCATGATTACAGCTTGTTCTAAGATGTCACGCTGCTGAGCTGATGGGGTAAATGCTTTGCCTTTTTCAATACCTAGTGGGCGTAACATGTCGTGCATTATGCGATCGCGCTCTGCCACAGGTTCGGCTTGGATCGCTTCATTCAACGTCTCCCAAAATGCCATACCACGTGGGTGCTTAGCATCGTCACCACGTTCAGGGAAGTTCACGCCTTTGCTACTGAGCGGCTTGCCGTTAAGGTCAGTAATTTTTAATGCTTCTAAGTCTTTCATACGTTGCTGATCTGACTTAGCCATTAAGCGAACACCCAAGAAAACATTATTGGTATCAGACTCAAATACTTTCGCGCCTTTTGGCAAGTTGCTCGGCGTTTCAGAACCTCTCGCTTTTACCACGTAGACACCCGGTTCGGTCATCTGTGAAATACCGATTTGCCACATGGTGTGTACCGCGCCACGCAGTTCATTTGTGGGAATTTCTATAACAACGGGCTCTTTCCCTACGTTAAACCAAGTAATCGCGTAAGGAGTAGAGGTATTGTAAGTTAAACCTCCTAGCTTAGATTCATGAGACTCAACATAAGTAATTTGACCATCCTCTGCACCCATGTCGGCATAGGCTTGTTTCCATGCGTAGTTTGACACCAAAGGCACGGACCAAATGTAAGCTTGTGACGCGCGTTGATAGTCCATCAGTTCAAACAGTTTTGCTGAGCTTTCTTGTGTTGGAATGCCATGAAGAAAGTCGGTTTCGAAAGTAAAGTCACCTGCACGCGTTTGGATCGTTTCTGTCGCATCACCGTTGCCTGCTATCGCTGTGGCTTAAAACAAGGCTGTTACAGAAACTAGCATGGCAGCTGAGCGTAATGGGCAAGTGAAACTACCGACAAAGGCTTTAGATATCATATTCATAATGTGTCCTCAAAAACTCAAAATTATTCGTCAAAACGGGAATGGCTCGTCGAACCGAAATCATTGGTTCAAACTGAAAGAGCTCATCCAAGCAGAAAGTGACTGCTTAAAACTGATAGTTAAATTCGATGCGGTGATCACCGTCTTCGATACTGGTGTTTTCTGTCCAGTTTGCAAAATAACGAACGTTCGCCCTTGGGTTAATCTGGTAGCTCGCAGCAAACTCATGTGCGAGTACAGAATCACTGCCCTCGAATCCATAATCTTTGAACGTTGATGAACCAGACATTGTGCCTAAATACATAGGGTTATAGTTCAACCAAATCTTGTCGGTAAGTTGCATTTTTGCGTACATACCCGCCACGTAAAAGGTACCGTGCATGTTGTAGCGGTCGCGAAGTTGATCTGCGTCGAGGTTACCTCCAGAGCCTTCTACCAACTCTTCACCTGCAGCAACACCGACACCCGCAAGCGGATAGAAATTAAACATGCCCATTTGTGGAAGAGCCTGTATAAAGCTGTATGACGCACTACCTTGATTACTATCGAAATCCCAAGACATATCGACTTGTGTACCTCGGCCATTGGTTAAGTCTACGCCGAAGTTTCTGAAACGAATCGAATCGATACTGTCATCTGCGCCTCGGTTATTCCAACCAATGGCTTCACCAGCGATGCCTTTGACTTCGAAGACATTCATACCCATGGTCGTATCGCTACCAGTGTCATAGGTTTGCCCGATTTTCAGATTTAAGCCTTTGTCTGTGTAACCGAAGCCACCTTGTGTATAGACGGCTAACGGATCTGACATATCTTGAATTTCGGCTTCTTCCGCGAACGCGACACTTGCCAGAAACAAAGGAGTTAGAGAAAGGATTGAACGTTGTAATAACATAGATGCCTCATAAATTTATCTCACTACATCCGTGTACTGCGTGAAGGTGAGGTAACTATACAAAGTGGACATCGTTAAGTATTGGTTTATGGTTTGGGTATGAAACTGAATAATGTCGATTTGAACTTATTGAAAGTGTTTGTGGTGGTATATCAGGAAAAAAGCTTGCGCAAAGCAGCTGAAAAGCTGTTTGTCTCGACACCAGCGGTAAGCCAAAGTGTCAAAAAGCTTAAGGAATCGTTAGGTGAAGAACTATTTGTTTTGTCCAATAAGCAGTTTCTCCCGACGCCTTATTCTGATGAACTGTATCGACGTGTTTTTCCATTATTGGACGGGTTGGTCACGGCGATAGAAGAGGGTAAACAGTTTACTCCTGCCGAACTAAGCGAAGACTTTAAGATAGAGGCGAACCCGCATCTTTTGCCTTGGTTAACACCCTCTCTGTTTCATCAACTCTCAGATGAAAGTCCACTTTCGAGGTTGATTAGTCATACTAGCTCCCAAGATTCACTGGAAAGACTGAAGAGTGACGAGATTGATTTTGTTATTCACTTTGAAGCTGAAAACCTGCCCGCCGAGATCATTGCTGTGCCTCTCGTGACCCTAAAATTTGTATTGGCAGTAAGAGTCGACCATCCTTTTAAAGAGGATGTAGCACAGATCGATGATTTGTTGTCCTTTCCATTTGCGCATGTTGACCTTGCTTACTTCGATCAAAACAAACACTCGCGATTGGAAGAAGAAGTTTTAAGCCAAGGTAAATCGATTAATATGGCGCTTCGAACGACGTCAGTTGTTGGGTTAATAGAAACGATTAAGCATTCCAATATGATCGCACCCTGTATGCCTCCGGTGATCGAACAACACAAGGGAGTATTGCGCTCGATTGTGATTGAAGGATTAGAAGAAGATGCAGAGAAAATGGAGGTATTTGCCTATCTTCATAAGAAAAACCAACACTCTGCCAAATACAAATGGTTACTGGATTTGATCGAAACGGCGATGGTTGAAGCCAACCATCAGTAAGCCTTAACTGTGATTGTTTTTAATTGATTCAATGAGTTGACCAAAAAAATGCCCTCAATACATCTCTTGAGGGCATTTTTTATTAACTATTTAACTATTTAACTATTTAACTATTTAACTATTGATTTGTTTAACCATTGATCCGCTTTACCGTAGCCAGTTATTCACTTTCTGTTTCTTTAGAAGCGTTTGACGCCCAGCCTTTCTCTAGCCAGTTGTCCAGAACGTGTTGCAGTGCCTTCAAAGAGGTTGGCTTCTCTAGGCGACCATCCATCAGTTTGCTGATCATATCTAACTCGTGTTGTCCCGATTCCCCAGATAAAGCAATGATTGGCGTTTGAGGAGAGCATGCCTTGATAATTTGGCTTGCGTCAAAACCATTCATTATCGGCATTTGTACGTCCATTAAGATCAAATCGACCTTGTGTGTTTTGAACAGTTCGACGGCATTCTCACCGTTTTTGGCTTGTAAGCTATTTACGCCAAGTCGGCTCAGGTACATCTGAACAAGCGTGCGTTGTACCTCTTTGTCGTCGACGATAAGCACGGTTGGAGCCAAATGATTCCCTAGGGTTAGCGTGCTTGTTGGTTCTGAATTTTGCGTTGCCGCTTGGTTGTCTGGCTTAGCGTCTACGTTGGTTTTGTTTTCAGTTGCGGCTTGGTTACTTTTCCAATCATTGAAGTAAGGTGTACGAAGTGCGTCTGCTTTGGGTGCATTGGGCACAACAGGGAAGTACAGATGGAACTCAGTAAACTCGCCAAGTTTGGAATGGCATTCAACTTTGCCACCAAATGAACGCATCACACGTTGGCAGTAGCCTAAACCTAATCCACTACCACCGCTTTTTTGGTAAGAGAAGAAGTCATCAAAGATCTTATGAACGATGGCTTCGTCAATGCCGGGGCCAGTATCACGGAATGTGAGGACGTTCTCGTAAGCCCCAGTTTTGGTGCTGATCTCAATTTGGCTGTCTGGATAAGAATCAAAGTAGTAGATCGCGTTACGTATCAGGTTGAAAATAACGAAGTTGAATAGGGTTTCATTCAGTTTTGCCACAAAATCAGCATGTTGTGGTAAACGAATTCGCTCAATGATCTTCTCGTTCTCAAAGCCATAATGGCTGACGGCTTGATCCACGGCCTTGTGGATAGAGGTCATGGTGATTGGTCCATGCTCGGGTGAGCTGTCACTGACTTCTCGCAAGATGATATCAATCAGCTGTCGACCACGTTGAATCGCAGCTTGGCCGTTCTCAATATCAAGTAAGATCTGTTTCGCTGGTGCTTGATTATCAATGTGCTGTTTTAGTAGTTCAAATTGCAATTGCACTTGAGCCAGTGGATTACGCATTTCATGAGCGATTGAGTTAGCAAGGGCACGACTTTGGCGGATGCGTCTATCGGCTTCGATAGTGCTTTGTACTCGAGTTAACAAGGTTTGCAGGGCAGAGATCTCTTCGTTAGAGAACATCTGATCGTTGCTCTTGTGTGACGATACTAACAAGTGCGTGACCGATTTACCCTGGCCGAATAGAGGCATCACCAAAGCGGTATCGTTGGAGCTCATTTTGTCATATAGGGCTTTGATTGAGCGCTTGGCTGGTGCGGTGTAATCAAGCTCCTGAGACAACTCATCGAACACTAAAACGGACTTGTTAGTAGACAGATAATCTTCGTAGAAGGTTTCGTTGTAGTTGCTGTTAACTAGACGTAGCTTATCTTCTGGAATTTGCAGTAGGCTACCCAAACGACGCATTGCATCATCAATTGAAAGCTTGAAATCCTCTTCTAGCGCGAGGATCTGTTGTACTGGCGTTTTCTTGTTTCCGTAGATAAAGAAGGAGGCGTAGTCGCCCATGCGTTTGTAGAGTATATGCCAAGTGATGCCGATAACCGCGCAGATCGGGATAGCAATGAGCCATTGGTTATCGTCTGTCAATGGGATAAATATTGCGCCAAAAGGTATCACCAAAATTGCACACACCAACAACGTATTTAAGCTCATATACGCAAGGTATTTCACGCTATAGAAACGAGAGGTCAGTAGAGCATAGCCAACGAACAACATCTCACTGATCGACAAGGCTGGTGGCAGCCAAGTGAGTGAGAAGTCGCGGATGAAATAGGCAATACCAATATGAACTGTTGCAGTAGACAGCATGAAAACCAAAATGCCTGTAATCATGTAGTTGGTTTTGGCTAATATTAACTTGCTACTGTTGGCGCGCATGGCCACGAGGTTGAGTAGCGTCAGGATAATTAAGCTTATTACTCCTGTAAAAAAGTACGGCGTGTACGGGCCAAACTCAATAACGAACTCGCTTGGGCCAGCAATCGTGACATGTTCAACGGTTAATCCCGGACTTAAATTGATAAAGAAGGAATAGACAGTCAGTGTGACAAAAATGGCTTGTTGCCACGGGTGAACCTTACTATTACGTTGTTCGGCTGCGAGTTTACACGAGAAGTAATAGGCAAAGGCAAACGCACAGAAAGAGGCTAGGTTGGCCAATTTTGCTGCGTATACGGCGGCTGAGGCCCCAAGTTCTGGTAATAAGTCGGTATGGAAGTAGGCGTTACTGCAGATCCACGCAACAATACAGATCGAATACGCGATGTAAGGGGCATGGTGTGTTCCAATAATAACTTTGTTCTTTTGTCTAAGGCGATAGCAGTAGTAGAGTAACCACATCACGACGATGGCTACAGTTGCAAGCAGTGTTATTGCTTTCGCATAGACTATTGCCTCTAGTCCGAAATCAAACATGTTCATTATGTTCTACCATGCTGTGTTTTTATTTTCACGAAGACAGCGTCTATAGTCATGAAAGTTGACGCGACCGAATGCTAAAAGCATCAGTTCAATATTCCATAGACCGCGGTAAGTCTGTAAGTTATTTCCGTTCAGGTCACAAGACCCTAGTTGTAAATATGCTTTTGGTCCGATTGCTTTGTAAAAATTGAGTATCAAAGGTTGGTCTATAATGGTGAAGCCCATTTTATAGCCTGTTTGATACAGTAAACTAAGCATCTTTTTTTGAGCAAGATAGAGGAAATAGAGCTTTTGTTGAGTCTTGCCACTGACTGTCAGACGCAGTACTTCACATAGGGCGTGTTTAGCCGACAATTGTAACTGGAATTGCTGGTCAAATTCTGGCAGAGAGTAACACTTTGACAGTGTAGGCGGTGTGAACAGTTGTAGCTTCGCCAGTTCGTCGTAACCGTGATTGGATAAACAGTAGTGCCATTGTTCATTGCTGAACGGGGGTGCGTAACTTAGCCAAGTACCATTCTTAGACCAGTCTTGAATCAGCGCAGAGGAAACCAGTGTCGGAAAGGCTTCATCAACTGGATGTTTGAGTAGAATAAAATGCTTACCTGCCTGGGAAAGGTGTAATAAAGGCAGCATCTCAAACCATTTCTCGCCCTTGATGAACACCTCAAGATTGCTTAAAGCAATGGCATCGCTGATTGACATTCCTTGTGGGTGACAGGGTGTTTGCACTACAAGTTGAGCATCTTCGATGTGTTCAACGATTGCACCGTAGTAGGCACTATCTTTAATGGGCAGATCAACAGAAGAAGGGGACTTGGTGTTCAATGGTGATTTTGCTTTGATTGCGGCAATTTCACATTCGCACCAAAAATCTAACCAATGCATGTAGCACTGGCCTACGGCCTGCTCTAGAAGAGCAATCTCTGTAGATAGTGTAGTTGGATAGCGCAGAATCAGATCGCGGTAGTCTATCACCTCAAACAATACCGAATAGCTTTTGTTTTGATGCTCAGGGAAAAGCAATTCTAATTGGCTTCTACGATATTCAGTCACGCTTTGGAAAAGAGCAGTGCGCTCTTGTGGCTGATAAGTATTGATGACGAGCTCTATCAGCGCTCGCTGTTTTATTTCGATAGACAGACTGCTAGCCAACAGTGAGCCTAAAGACGACGTTATTTTCATTTGATTAACCGAACCTAGCCTAGGTTTATATAATTATTTTTATTCGATCTGCACTGTCTACAGGACACAAATTTTTTTAGTATTTTTTTTGAGTCATGTAACTTGGAGCGAGTCTGCCGTAACTTTACTTGAGCCTATTACTTGAGGGATAAGTTGCATAATCGGGCGAGATTCTACTACTTGCACGGCCCCTTAACAACATAGGCTTGTCATATATTGACTAAATCATGTAAGAATAAAATACATTACTATCAACAGTTTGTGTTGGTTATTCCTGTATTTGATCCAAGTGTAGTTAAGTCGAGCATAAACTTTTGAATTTATAAAATAACGTGAAATATCTATTTTTTGAACCAATCTCATAAATCATATGCAAGTAAATTCACCTTGTTAGTTGTAAGGAATATAACAGCGCGCTTAAATATACAATTAACTAATGAGTGTCGTATGTCTCATCCCCGTTTATTCCCACGTCATCGTTTGGCGCTTGCTTGCATGATCGCCAGTGTTTCTAGTTTTTCTTTTGCCGAAAATCAATGTGATGTTGCTGATCTTCAACAGGCATCTGATCTTGCTTCTTCAGTTTCAGCAGCAGACAACGCTTGTTATAGTGCTTGGTTCTCGGCAGATGAAAGTTCATTGAACAATATCTACAGCGAAGCGAGCTTAAGTCGCATTCAATTTACGCTGAACCTAGAAATTGCCCGTTATCGAGGCGAACCTGAACAAGCTCGCAGGCTAGAAAACCTTGGTGAGTTTGTTCGCGCGGCTTATTACGTTCGCTATAACGCGCAAGCACAAGACTTCAGTGAAGCGTTGAGCCAGCGGTTTGCTCAGTCAACCATTGCCTTCCTTACTAATCCTAATGCGCTAGGCCAAGGTCGTGAACAAGTTGGAGCAATGAAAAGCCTGACGCTAATGGTTGATAACGTAAAGCAATTGCCACTCACAATGGATGCACAACTTGCGGCACTGAGTCACTTCAATAGAGAGACCGCGCAAGACTCACAATGGGTCGACGGGCTAAACAATCTGTTTCGAGCAATGGCTGGTCACGCGGCTAGAGATGATTTTTACGATTATATGGCGAGTCATACTCAGCATATCGATACACTTGCAGCGTTCGCTCGTGATAACTCATGGGCACTGGATACTGATGCCGGCTTTCTTGTTTATAACGCAGTCCGTGAAACAGGTCGCTTGCTTGCAAGCCCAAACAAAGAAACTAAAGACAAAGCGTTGCGAGTTATGCAGCAAGTGATGGCACAAAACCCGCTTAGCAGTGAGCACGACAAACTTTGGTTAGCTGCGGTTGAGATGATGGGGTATTACGCTCCTGAAGGTTTAAACGGATTAGATCTTGAACAAGCCAAACGTGATTTAGCGATGCGCGTTCTACCTAATCGTCATGAATGCCAAGGGCCTGCCATTATCCGATCTCAAGACTTGAGTGCGTCACAAGCCATTGAAGCGTGTGATGTGTTGGCGGCCAAAGAAGCACAGTTTCATCAAGTGGCGAATACGGGCCAACAACCTGTAGCCGACGATAACAACAACCGCGTTGAAGTAGCGGTATTTGGCAGTAAAGGCAGCTACACCGATTACTCTGCATTCTTGTTTGGAAACACCACCGATAACGGCGGTCAGTATTTAGAAGGAAACCCTGCTGAAGTGGGTAACGTGGCACGTTTCGTGGCTTACCGTTACGCCAATGGCGATGACCTTTCTATTCTCAATTTAGAGCATGAGTATACTCACTATCTCGATGCGCGCTTTAACCAGTATGGTTCCTTTAGTGACAATTTGGCTCATGGTTATGTGGTGTGGTGGCTAGAAGGTTTTGCCGAGTTCATGCATTACCAGCAAGGCTACGATGCCGCGATTAATTTGATTGCTAGTGGAAAAATGAGTCTGTCGGATGTGTTTGCGACCACTTACTCCCACGATTCTAATCGTATCTACCGATGGGGTTACTTAGCGGTGCGCTTTATGATGGAAGAACACCCGCAAGACGTGGAAAGCTTATTGGCATTGTCTCGATCTGGTCAGTTTGCCGAATGGGCACAGCAAGTGAAAGTGTTTGGGCAACAATACAATGGTGAGTTTGAGCGTTGGTTAGAATCTGTCTCAACCGAGCCTGAAATACCAAACCCGGATCCGAACCCAGGAGAGCCAACTGATCCCACCGAGAAGTTCACGGTGCTTGTCGCGAACCAAAGCGTGGTGCTGAGCGGAGAGGCGTATAGCGAGCAGTTGTTTTATGTTGATGTGCCAGAAAACACCAAGCATTTCTCGGTTTCTATTGAAGGTCATGCTCTAGGACAAAGCCAAGGTGATGCTGACCTCTACGTGAGTTACAACAAACAGGCGCATTACTATGATTTTGAATTCAGCCAATATGATAATGGCAGCAATGAGCATGTGACGTTTGAACCAGAGGCATCAGGTTATATCAAACCGGGACGCTACTACATGAGTATTGCGGGGCGTACCGATTTCAATGATGTGACACTGTTGGCTTCGCTAGAAACAGAAACGCCAACACCACCAACACAAGAACAAGATGATTTAACGCCTGTAGTATTGGAATCCGGTCAAGCTCAAGTATTGACTGTGCACCAACGACGTTATGCAGCAGTCTATGTACCACAGGGCGTTCAAGAGGTTCGAGTGTGGTTGAACGATAAGAATACTGAGCAACCAAATCGAGGCAACGTCGATCTGTTCGCCAGTCACTCATATTGGCCAACGGCAGGACAACATGATTATGCGTCTGATTACCGCGGTAGCAATGAGTACCTACAAATCCCTGTAACAGAAGAAGGCTATGTGCACTTCTTACTTAGTGCTGAACAACAAGGAGATGATGTCGAGATGTTGGTGTACTTTCATTAAGACACTAACCTCAATGGCTTTTTATCATCAATGATATTTAAGCCATTGAGATAAAAAGCCGAGCATGAGTGCTCGGCTTTGTTTTTCTGACAGTGTTCTGTGTTTAGGGGATCGTTACAGCATAATTTCTGATGAAGTGATGACATTCGAGGTTTAAGCTTGTCTGCATATGAAACATCATTGCGGGTAACGCCTCGTGAATGACAGAGGTAAAGAGAGTTTATGAAGAAAGTACGATTAACATCATTACTTGGAGTAGCAACCTTGTTTAGTGTCGCTGTGTTAGCAGGATGCAGTCAGAAATCTGAGGTTCCAGTTCAATCACAAGAGAATGCGAATCCGATTTGTAGCACTAAAAATCTGACGGGTGGTTGGTCGCAAAGTGATATCACACCACAAGCTAAGCAAGCGTTAGACGTCGTTCTTGGCCAAATGAACACCTCTGCTAAGCTCAAACAGATCTTGAGTGTTCGAACTCAGGTTGTCGCGGGTTTGAACTATGCTATCGAGTTTGAAATGGATAATGGTGAAGTGTGGAATACCGTTGTGTATCGCTCGCTACAAGGTGACATTGAAATGACGCAACCTGCACAGCAAGGTCGTCTGTGTCCATAGATCAACTGGTCCATAAATTAACTGGTCTATTGATTAACTAGCATGTAAATAACTTCGCACATAAAAAATGGCTCCTAATTAGGAGCCATTTTTATTCTACTTAGAGGCGTTTTTAAACGTTACTAGTTTGCCAATGCGGGTTCCGATAACTCTTGAACACAAGCTCGGCTGATGTCTTCATCAATGTAGGCCATCCCAAGTTTATTCAGATAGTCCATACGATCGGCTGAGCGAAGCTCGATGTCGGGGCCTGCGATGTTGTTCTCTTGATAGATCTCAGTCAAGTAAGTCATGAATTGCTCGCCAACACTCATCATCAACAGGCTCATTGCGCCTACATCCGGTCTGACTTTTGCTTGTTGTTTGTCAGATAGATTGACGGCTAACACGATAGGTTGTTCTTCACCCTCAAAACGAGTGCTGCGCTCGCGAATGGTTTGCTGAGCCCAGTAATACGCCAGTTCTTTACTCTGAGTTAAGAAGACGGGTTCAACGGATTCTGTGTAGTTATTGCCAATCGTTGCCATGGTTTTTGAAGCGGCCTCGTTGAGCGCTTTGTCTCCAGAGCGCTTAAGCCCTTGCCCTTGAATAGACGCGAGTAAAGCTGAAGATGTGCCGTGATACCAAGTATCACCCGTTGCGAAACCATTTTCTGATAACAGTGTTTTTGCATCTTGTAGGTGTGTCGGTATTGAAGTCATAGGCACTCTCAAAAAATAAGAATCTCAACAAATAGGAATCTGAACAAATATGGATACAGTTAGCTTAAACAGAAGTTGTTCGGTTAACCGTGGTGTGGAACACAAATCTGAGGCTTTGAGATAAAGCTGGCAGTAGTAGCTTTATCTCAAAGCCTTCCCCCGGATCTTACCTAAGTAAGAGAGAAGGGCGGGGGAGGCTTTAGTCTTAGCGACTAATCAAAAGTGCTAGCGATTAATCAAATTGATTCGATGTATTCGCTTCACCTGCTGCTTTTAGTGCATTCTCACCAGCAAAGTACTCTTTGTGGTCATCACCCATGTCTGAACCAGACATGTTTTGGTGTTTAACACATGCAATGCCTTGGCGGATTTCTTTACGTTGAACATTCGCAACGTAACCCAACATGCCTTGGTCACCGAAGTACTCTTTCGCAAGGTTGTCAGTAGACAGCGCTGCAGTGTGGTATGTAGGTAGTGTAATCAAGTGGTGGAAAATACCCGCTTCACGTGATGCATCGGCTTGGAATGTGCGAATCTTCTCGTCAGCGCTTGCAGACAGCTCCGTTTCGTCGTATTCCGCACTCATTAGGCTTGCACGGTCGTATGCTGATACGTCTTTACCTTCTGCTGCCAGTGTATCGTATGCTTGCTGACGGAAGTTTAGCGTCCAGTTGAATGATGGAGAGTTGTTGTATACCAGTTTAGCGTTAGGGTGAACTTCACGTACGCCATCCATCATCTCTTTGATTTGACCGATGTGTGGTTTCTCAGTCTCAATCCAAAGAAGGTCAGCACCCGCGTTGATTGCTTCAATACAGTCGAATACACAGCGGTCTTCACCTGTACCTTCGCGGAATTGGTATAAGCCTGAAGGCAGACGCTTAGGTCTAACTAGCTTGCCGTCGCGGTTGAAGCAAACATCGCCTTCAGCCATATCAGCAACATCGATCTCTTCAACATCTAGGTATGAGTTGTAGATATCACCTTGGTCGCCCGGTTCTTTCACTACTGCGATTTCTTTTGTTAGACCAGCACCTTGTGAATCGGTACGAGCAACAATAACGCCATTGTCGATGCCTAGTTCAAGGAAAGCGTAACGAAGTGCGCGAAGTTTTGCGTGGAAGTCAGCATGAGGAACCGTTACTTTGCCGTCTTGGTGACCACATTGCTTCTCATCGGCTACTTGGTTTTCGATTTGTAGACAACATGCGCCCGCTTCAATCATCTGCTTAGCCATTAGGTAAGTCGCTTCTGCGTTACCGAAACCAGCATCGATATCGGCAATGATTGGCACTACGTGTGTTACGTGGTTGTCGATTTTGTCTTGGATTCGGTCTTGTAGATTCACATCGCCAGCTTCACGTGCCGCATCTAGTTGACGGAATAAGCCACCTAGTTCACGAGCATCTGCTTGGCGTAGGAAGGTGTATAGCTCTTCTACTAGGCCAGCAACCGAGGTTTTCTCATGCATTGATTGGTCTGGAAGTGGACCGAAGTCAGAGCGAAGTGCCGCGACCATCCAACCTGAAAGGTATAGGTAACGACGGTCTGTCTTGCCATCAAAGTGCTTTTTAATCGAAATCAGCTTTTGTTGGCCGATGAAACCATGCCAGCAACCCAGAGACTGAGTGTATTGAGAGCTATCTTCGTCGTAAGCCGCCATGTCTGCACGCATAATATCTGCCGTGTATTGCGCAATATCCAGACCTGTTTTGAATTTGTTTTGAGCTCGCATACGGGCTGCAGATTCAGGGTTAATTGCATCCCATGGAGCACCAGCAGCGCTTTTTGCAACTTCAATCTTTTCGATATCTTGTGTAATTTGCGACATAACTATTCCTTAGTTTCACGTGGACATGTTGGCCAATTTGGCGAGGTCATTTGATTTGGATTAAATCTAACCATGGACAAAGAATAACCATGTATGTGATAATTTTGTTAATTTATAGTTATTATATTCGGTATTTTTCTTATGAATATTGCTCGTGTAGACCTTAATTTACTTGTGTATTTAGACATGTTACTACGTGAAAGAAACGTAACGCGTGCAGCAAATCAGCTGGGTATTACTCAGCCAGCCATGAGTAATGGCCTACGCCGATTGCGTGATCTGTTTGAAGATCCGCTATTGGTGAGAACCAGTGAAGGGATGATACCGACCGAACGAGCACATAAGTTGCAGCCACTGATTCGAAACATCTTGGTTAATGTAGAGAAGACACTGCAGCCGACCACGGAATTTAATGCAGAAGACAGTGAACGCGTGTTTCGTATCATGGCAAGTGACTATGCTGAGTCGACTATTATTCAACCTCTTCTGAAAAGGTTAAGCGAGATCGCGCCGAAAATACGACTGGATATCATGACGCCAAGTGACGTGAGTTATCAGGATGTAGAGCAAGGTACCGTTGATATAATTATCAATCGATTTGACGATATTCCACAGTCGTTCCACCAGATGAGCCTTTGGCACGACGGGTTTTCTTGCCTATTTAGTTGTGATAACCCAATAGCCGACAACTTCGATATTTTGTCTTATCTAAAGGCGCAACATATCTGGGTAAGTAAGACCGGAATGGGAACCGGAGTTGGGATCAACCCAAGCGAAGCGCAAAAGCTCGGTTGGATAGATGAAGCATTAATGCGCATTGGTAAAACGCGCAATATCACGGTGTTTACTCGACACTATTTGTCGGCGATTCTCTTCGCACAACAAAAGAATCTGATCCTGACCATTCCAACCAAAGCGGCTCAACTGCAGCGCAATAACCCTAGATTGTTGATCAAGCCTGCGCCATTTGCGATTGAACCCTTTGAGGTGAAGATGGCGTGGAGTCCATTGTTACAAACCAATCCCGACCATCAGTGGATGCGTCGCTTGATTAAAAGTGTCGCTAATGAAATCGAGAGTGGCGTTACGGAATAACACAGTTTGTAGGGTATTTCTTTTGTGAATATCCAGTATAACTGGCATAAATTAGCTAAATTTATGTCCGTTGCGTAAGTTTAATCTAGTAACGTAAATTTGAGCTAGTAACGTGAATTTAAGCCAGTTACGTAGATTTAATGAGTAGTCATCAGTTAGTTTGAGAGAGATTTTATGAGCAGTCGTATTCAACAGGGAAGCTTGAACATTGATAGCACCCTCTACCAATTAATTAATGAGCAGGTCATTCCTGGAACAGGCATTGTCGCTGAAGACTTTTGGCAATCATTTGCAACTATCCTTGAAGACTTAGCTCCCAAGAACCGCGCACTGCTTATCAAGCGTGACGATCTTCAACATCAAATTGACGTTTGGCACCAAGAGCGTGCGGGACAAACGCTAGATGCGGCCGAGTACAAACAGTTCTTACAGCAGATTGGCTACCTAGTTCCTGAGGGCGATGACTTTCAAGTAACGACCGCCAGCGTTGAGCCTGAAATTGCAACACAAGCGGGTCCGCAGCTTGTTGTACCTATTATGAATGCACGTTTTGCACTTAACGCGGCCAACGCACGTTGGGGCAGTTTATACGATGCGCTCTACGGAACCGATGTCATCAGTGAAAGTGACGGTGCGGAAAAGGGAGGAAGCTTTAACCCGGTACGCGGTGCTAAAGTGGTGAGCTACGCTCGAGGTTTCCTTGATGACGCTGCACCGTTAAACGGTGTTTCCCATAAAGACGTGACTAAATACAGCATCAGCAACGTCAGCATTGGTAATACACTGACAGCGACCTTAGACAACGGCGAAGAAGTCACTCTAATCGATCGCAACCAGTTCATTGGTTACCAAGGTGATGCAAGTGCACCTTCAAGCATTCTGCTTAAGCACAATAATCTCCATATCGAAATTCAAATTGACCCGAGTGCGCCAATTGGCAGCGTTGATGTGGCTGGTATTAAAGATGTGCTGGTGGAATCGGCACTGACCACCATTATGGATTGCGAAGACTCGGTCGCTGCGGTTGATGGTGAAGACAAAGCATTGGCTTACCGCAACTGGTTAGGTTTGATGAAAGGTGACTTACAAGAGTCGCTAGAGAAAAACGGCAAAACCATCGTTCGTAACCTTAATCCAGATCGCCAATACACCAGCGTGACGGGCGGCGAGATCTCTCTGAAAGGTCGCAGTATGTTGTTCATACGCAATGTGGGCCACCTAATGACCAACCCTGCCATTATTGATGCTCAAGGCAATGAAGTCCCTGAAGGCATTATGGATGGCATGGTCACCTCGTTAATCGCAATGCACGATTTAAAAGGGAACAGTGCTTACCAAAACTCGACCGCGAACAGTATCAATATTGTAAAACCTAAGATGCATGGTCCTGAAGAAGTCGCGTTCACCAATGAGCTGTTTGGCCGCATTGAAGATGCATTAGGGCTAGATCGATTCACGATCAAAGTCGGCATCATGGACGAAGAGCGTCGTACTTCGGTTAACCTTAAAGAATGTATTCGAGCGGCTAAAGATCGTGTTGTGTTTATCAACACAGGTTTCTTAGACCGAACGGGTGATGAGATTCACACCAGTATGGAAGCGGGACCATTTGCTCCTAAAACACAGCTGAAAACCATGACTTGGATTGGCGCATACGAAGATCAGAACGTTGATCTTGGCTTAGCTTGTGGCCTGCAAGGTAAAGCCCAGATTGGTAAAGGTATGTGGCCAGAGCCAGACAATATGGCGAAGATGATGGACGCGAAAATCGGACATCCTCAAGCGGGCGCAAATACTGCTTGGGTTCCTTCTCCAACTGCCGCGACTTTGCATGCTCTGCACTATCACAAGGTGAGTGTACCAAGTCGTCAGAAAGAGCTTCGTGAGCGAGTGAGAGCGAACGTTGATGATATTCTGACTATTCCGCTATTAGGTAATCAAAAGCTGACAGCTCAAGATATCCAAAACGAATTGGACAACAATACGCAAGGTATTCTTGGTTATGTAGTGCGTTGGATTGACCAAGGTGTTGGGTGTTCTAAGGTGCCAGATATTAACGATGTAGGTTTGATGGAAGACCGCGCTACGCTGCGTATTTCGAGCCAACACATTGCAAACTGGTTACGTCATGGGATTTGTAATGAAGCCCAAGTAATGAAAACCATGAAGCGCATGGCCGCTGTGGTGGACGAGCAAAACGCTAGCGACCCGAGCTACCGTAATATGGCACCTGACTTTGAAAACAGCATTGCATTTTCAGCAGCGTGTCAGTTGGTATTCGAAGGCTGTGCTCAGCCTAGTGGTTACACTGAGCCAGTACTGCATGCTATGCGTCTAAAACTGAAAGCGCAGGGATAGAGAAGCAACCCAATAACAAAAACAGAGAATGTAAAATACTAAAAAAAGAAACCCCCTTTAACCGAGCCCAAGGTGCCGCGCTTTTATAGCGCGGCTTTTTTTATGTTCAATGGCGTGCCTATTACTTTGCATTAATTTGGGTGTTTAGACGTCTAGACGTTGACAAGCCCTAAGTGTGACATTAGTCTGCTCACCTTCCTGTTCTATTGCGTTGATATTCCATGTCCAATTCAAAAAATTCTAATGCGGTAATTGCCCCTTCGGCAGTTGCGCTTATCCCTCTGATCGTGTTCCTATCGTTGTTTATTGGCGTAGGTACGTACTTGTCACTGCAAGGCGTCGATTTTGCTTTCTATCAGCTTCCAGCTCCAATTGCAGCTTTGCCTGCTGTGATGTTGGCGTTGTTGCTAAGCAAAGATAAATTGAACCGCGCTATCGAACAATTCTTAGGTGGAGTGGGTCACAAAGACATTATCGCAATGTGTATGATCTACCTATTGGCGGGTGCTTTTGCTGCTGTGGCTAAAGCGTCTGGTGGCGTGGACGCGACGGTAAACCTTGGTCTATCGGCGATTCCGACAAGTATGATTCTACCGGGTATCTTCCTAATTTCAGCTTTCATCGCGACAGCAATGGGTACGTCGATGGGTACTATCGCTGCGGTTGCCCCTGTTGCGCTAGGTATTGCTGACTCAGCTGGCATGAGCATTCCACTGACAGCTGGTGTTGTTTTGAGTGGCGCTATGTTTGGTGACAACCTTTCTATTATCTCTGACACCACCATTGCCGCGACACGCTCGCAAGGCTGTGAGATGAGAGACAAGTTTAAAGAGAACATCCGCATTGCACTGCCGGCTGCACTTATCGCGATCGTTATCTTTGCTTTCAACAGCACGGCAACTCAAGTTCCTGAAACAGGCCCAATCGAGTGGCTCAAAGTACTGCCATACATCACTATTTTGATTCTTGCTGTATCGGGCATGAACGTGTTCGTTGTGTTGACGATTGGTATCTTACTGGCGGGTGGCGTGAGCCTAGGTTCTGTTGAGAACTACGGTATGACTGATTACGCTCAAGACATCTACGCAGGCTTCGGCAACATGCAGGAGATTTTCTTATTGTCGATGCTGATTGGCGGTTTGAGTGAGCTGATGCGTCGTCAAGGTGGATTGGCATTCCTGACTAACTTAGTAAGTGGTGTAATTCGTGCATTTGGCTCTTCACACTCTAAGCAAGCGAATGGTCGTGCAAGTGAGCTAGGTATTGCTGGCTTGGTGTCTATGGTGAACCTATGTACGGCAAACAACACGGTCGCGATTATTGTGTCTGGTAGTGTGGCTCGCCAATTGGCGGAAGAGAACAATGTGTCTCCACGTCGTTCTGCAAGCTTGTTGGATATCTTCTCTTGTGTGATTCAAGGCGTATTGCCTTACGGTGCGCAGGTATTGCTATTAGGTTCGGTATTTAACCTATCGCCTTTGGATATTGTAGCCAACTCGTACTACTGTTTTGCTCTTGCAATCGTGGCTGTAGTCGCTGTGTTTATCAAACACCCAGCGCGTCAAGTGGCTCAAGCTTAGTAGCAATTGTCCAAGTTGAGTGATCTCAGACTCTAATAAGAAGGCTCCGAAAGGGGCCTTTTTTGCGCCTGAAAGAATTGTTTGGAAGCTAATTCTGATTTGAATATAGACAAAACCGCCCATGTAGACGGTTTTGAGTCTGACTAAAGTTGGCTTTCAAGTTCGCTGGCTGTCGCGACATTGCAGTAACCAAAGCTCAGTGCAGCCATGAATGCGGCATGAACATGCGCTGCTGGAACCTTAACGCCATTGAACTCCATGTCTAAGGTTGTGCAAGCATCATGCGCTACGTGGCATTCGTAGCCTAAATCGGTAGCTGCACGAGTCACAGCATCGATACACATGTGGCTCATTGCGCCAACGATGATCAGCTTTTCAACGCCTTGCTCTTTTAGCACTTTGTTCAGTTTGGTGTCTCTAAAGCTATTGATTTGATGCTTTACTATGACTGGTTCACCGTCTAGCGGAGTCACGCTGCTGTGGATTTGAGCACCGTCTGATTCTGGTAAGAAGAACGGAGCATCAACCGTCGGAAACTCATGACGTACATGAACCACAGGAAGTTGCTTGTCTCTGAAAGCGGATAATAACTGTGCACCTTTTTCGGCTGCTTTCTCTGTTTCAGACAGCGACCATTTTGCACCTTCGTATGAAGGGAAATAGTCATTTTGAAAGTCGATAAGTAGTAGTGCAGTGTTCTTCATATTCTATACCTTTGTATTTGGTGTGTTGCGGTGTAGGGATATTATGAATACTCTGTAGTTTTTATAGCACGTCAAAAATGACAGACTCTATGGCAATAGTGACAAAATCAGTAATGGTCGAAATCATCGACTATCCAGGCTCTCTGCAAAGTGCCGTGTTTGGCGTGAAAGAGTTTCTGCAGATGGCAAATTCTCTTGAACCTTCGGCTGAGAAGACTCAATTCAACGTTCAGATCCAAGCGCATGACAGTGTTAGCGTATCGAACGCCGATATCATCATACTCCCACCGAATTTAGATGGTTGTTACTATCTAGAGCCGAGTGACACCTTGCTTGAGTATCTGATTGAGTCTCACCAAAGGGGGGCGATACTTTGCTCAGCTTGTGCGGGTGTGTTCATTTTGGCAAAAACAGGTTTGTTAGAAGGTCGAACCGTGACAACCCATTGGCAAGCACAACAAAAGTTCTCGGATCTCTATTCGGACATCGATGTCGATATCGACAAAATCTTGATTGATGACGCTGACATCATCACAGCTGGTGGTTTGATGTCGTGGATGGATCTGGCTTTGTTTATCCTGACTAAATACACGACACCGACTAACACTCGTAATCTAGGTAAATACCTAGTACTCGATACGGGCTTGAGAGAGCAGCGCTACTATCAGAGTTTTGTGCCGAACTATGCTCACGGCAATGACAAGATTGTGTCGGTGCAGCGTTTTATTCAGAAGTATCATCATCTCCCTTTGTCGCTCGATCAATTGGCAGAAGAAGCCTTCATGACTCGGAGAACCTTTATTCGTCAATTTACCAAGGCGACCAGTTTTACGCCGATTAACTATATCCAACATGTGCGTGTTCAAAGTGCATGCGAGTTATTGGAAAGCTCCCATAAGCCGGTTGAGCAGATCAGCTACCTAGTTGGCTATGAGGACGTAAATAGCTTTCGTAAGGTCTTCATGAAAATCATTGGCTTAACACCATCAAGATTTCGTTCTAGATTTCTCTCTGAGGAATGATTTACCATAGATTGATATTCAACCTTTATTACTCGCACTGATTCAATGGTTTACTTACGGAATATGTGACGTGATATTGAAATGATCTTTTCTCGAACATAAATGGAATTTTGATGCTTGCCATTCCCTTGCCATTTGTTGCTGCTCTGTTGTTATTTATCACAGCTGTTTTGCTTCGATATCGCTATCCACAAACAAGCCAAAAACCGTTTTGGTTTATTATGTTGTGTGCATTGATGATTACTGTCGTTGGGCTACGTTGGACGTTTGATATTGCACTGTTCCGTTTCTTACAACCGGTTCTAGGGGCAAGTGTACCGGTGGCTGCATGGCTCTGCTTTGCGGGAGCTCATCGAAGTAAACCTTTGTCTCTTTTGCATTGCTTAGGCCCAGTCGTTGTTCTGGTTGGCTCCTTTTCTTATTCGTATATTTGGGGTGGAACGATTGATCTATTGTTGATCTCGCTATATCTCAGCTATGGCTGCTTGTTGTTGAAATCATCGTTTAACTTCCCAGAGCACGTCAGGCTGAGTGATGTATCGAATGTTTTGTATGCTGAGCGTACGGCAGGTATAGCCTTACTGTTTTCGGCTCTCGTGGATAGCATTATTTCGTATGATATTTTGCTGCTTAACGCACAACACACCAACTTAATTCTGTCTATTGGTTACCTAGTTCTTATTCCCGCAATTGTTGGGGCTGTAGTCGTTGTGAGTACTAGCACGGCACCAATTCAGGAACAAAACCAACAGCAGAGTGAACTGACAACGTCAAACCATTATCCTGAAGCAATTGATGTATCTTCGGCATCGTCGACAAGCTTAAAAGTGGATGAAGAAGTCACGCAGATCGTCGCTAAGTTTGATGCGTTAATGAAGGATCATCAGGTGTTCAAAGATCCAGATTTGTCCCTGAATCGAGTGGCGAGAAAGCTAGGTATCCCAGCTCGAAAAATATCGTCTGCGGTTAATCAAACTCACCACCAGAACATTTCAAAGGTGATTAACGCCTATCGAATTGAGCACGCTAAGACTCTCCTGATGCAGAGTGATGAAGCGATAACTGACATCTTCCTTAGTTCAGGCTTTCAGACCAAGTCCAATTTCAATCGCGAGTTTTCAAGGATAACTGGGCAAACTCCGAGTGAGTATCGAAGTTCGCCAAAAGTGTTAGATTGAGTGTGTTTACTTTTCAGTTTATCAATTCAGAAAGCTAATGATGTCGTTTAAGATCAATTGATGTAGCTGGTCGCGTGATGTACCAACGCCATCTTTACAAATAATGCCATCGCCTGGCACTTCTTCTTCAAGCATCGGTACTGCCCCAGGTTTGCAGGTTTGAATGAAGCTGAAATGGGTAGCGCTTTCATAGACCTTATAACGTCTTAAATTAAGAGGCATGTGCTCAGCAATGTAGCCAGACTCTAATGCTTGAGGTAGGTCCCCAATATCAATCCCAGCCGCCAATATTAAGGTTGGCACTGTAATGTCATTTAAGTTGCCGACTGAGAAACTGCGAGCAAACCCCAGATCAAGGCTAACTACACGTTGAATTCGAGGGTCTGAAAGGTTTTTATTGCTTGGTTCTGAGGGTTGGGCTTGTGATAGCCCTAATTCATCAGACAGCCCACAGGTACGCGGGTTAGGGTATATAAGACACTCGGCTTCAAAGGTCGCTCTATCTATTTTCGCTCCTGCCAATTGCATCACTGTCCAGCCTCCTAACGAGTGTCCGATTGCAGCGATATTGTTGGCGTTAACAGTTTGCTTCCATTGAACTTCGCTTAACAGGTAATCGATGGTTCGAGTGATATCTCGCGGCCTTTCCCACCACTTGGCGGCTTGCTCTGGAGATTGGTCGAAAGAGGTGGTTCCCGGATGGTCAGTGGCCGCTACGATGTAGCCACGACTCGCAAGTTCGGTCGCCAACCAGTTTTGGTTTCGCCAGTTTCCTCGGTAGCCGTGTGATAGAAGTACTACTGGAAAAGTGCCTGATTGAATCTCAGCATCTTTGATGACTTGCGTACCGACGAACGCTGGGTTATCGCCAATCAAGGTTGTGTCTGATACATCTTGTGTGGGATACCAAATGGCAGTGTTTAGCGGGCGATTAGGATTGTCAGTTAAGGTTACTTGAGTGAATCCGACACCGGAAGCGATGGATGGAGCACAAAGGAAAAGTAGGGATGTGAACAGTAAATGTATCCATTTCATGGTTTAACTCCAATTGAGGTGATTGGAGCCAATATGCGCTAAAGCCAGTGAGGGCGAGACCTCAAACACGATCGAGGACGCCTTAAATCGTGTTTGAGTACAAATTTAGCTATTTTGGATGTGCCTAATTCAGCTTATTAGTCACGAACTCTTTGTTTCTGACCATTAGCCACATCAGGCCGCCTAGCGTACCGATGGATAATTGGATAAAGCCTAGGTTTTCAATCAGTGACTCTGGGCGGATTGAAACTAATACCATGCCAAGCGAACCACAAATCATGCTGAAGAACTGAATCAGTGCGACGGCAGAGCCCGTGTCATGATCTTGTTGGTTCAACATCAAGTTGGTGCCCGGTACTCGCATGATGATCGCCATTAATGTCGCTGGTGCAGCGATGAACATGAAGAACCAAGGGGACAGGTCGCCAATGGTTAGGGTGAAGATTCCCGCAAGCGCTAATAAAGCAAAACATCCTGAGATGACCTTTTGAACCGGCATTCGGTAGGACAACTTCATGTAAATTGTTGGACCAAATGAGGCGCACAGTGCATTGAATGCGAACGCGTAACTAAACTGTTGTTCGGTCAATCCAAAGTGATCGATGTAGATATAAGAACCCGCCGCAAGAAAGCCCATCAACGCCATCGGTATGATAGAGAAAATGACCAGCAGCTTGACGAACGAGCGGTTTTTCATGACCACGCCCATTCTTCCCCATGAGCGGAATATAGAACCTTGGTATTTGTTTTCGAGTGTTTCTCGGTAGCAGCAAGCTAATACTGACGCAAATGCACCAAAAATGGCGAGCGTGACAAACATCATTCGCCAAGAAGCAATTTTCAGTAAAAAGGCGCCAAACACAGGCGCAACCATTGGTGCGATGATCACCAGTGACATGATAGTCGCCATGATCTTTTCACGTTCTCGGCCGTCATAAAGATCTTTGACAATGGCGGTAGCGATAACGGTGATAGCACTGCCAGCAAAGGCTTGGAATACACGAGCGCCAATTAACTGTTCGATGCTATTGGTCATCGCACACAATATGCTCGCGACCATATAACCCGCTAATCCAATTAATAGGATCGGCTTACGACCAAATTTTTCGCTGAGCGGCCCCCAGAACAAAAGACCGATGGCGTAAGTAACGAAGTAGCTGCTCAGGGTTAGGTTGACCATTGATCGGTCAGTATTAAACACCTCGACCATCTGCGGAAGCGCAGGTAAGTAAAGGTCGATGGTCAATGGAGGGAAAGCACTTATTATGACGAGAAAAAATAGCATACCGGTCTTTCCCAGTACTGGTTGTGGTCTCTTCAAGGTCGCTCTCCGTTGTCCAAGATAGGTTTCTAATTGATGTGATATTGATATACAGAAGGCTAAGGCACGTCAGACAAGAAGGATAGAGTCGTTCGAGAATATAGTGAAAGTATCGATGAACTTATCTCTATGAGTTCGAATCTACGAAGTCGGTCTGCGCACTGAATTGTATTACAAAACATTATTACTTTTATAGCTAACGAGTTCAATCAGTTAGTAGCAGGGTAGCTTGTAATCGCCAACGACACATTGTATTGGTTATCGGCTTGGCTTGTTATCTTTTCTTTGGGCGTTTTTCGACTAAACCATTACGCTCTAAACCGCGTCTAACGCTACTGCATAGCTTACCAAAACGGCGCAGTTCTTCGAAGTTGGGGCCTTGGCCAATTGAAATACTGTGCTCCCAGTACATCAACTCACTGTCGACCATCTCTAGTAGCTTTTTAGAGCAACCCGAGCAGTTTCCTTTTGGCCCACAGATAAACGTCTCCGATTCGTAAAGTGGGAGTTCGTTTTTAACTTCTTCAATTAAGCTTAGCATTGCCAAATTTAGATTAGGCTTTTTGGTTGCTAGTGGTTTCAAGCTTGGTGCTTGCGCAGTTATCAAAGAAGAAGTTTGTGTGTTGTGGTGTAAATTCAAAGCAGCTGATGACATATCAAAGGCCTCAAGGAGAGAAGAAGGAGGGCATGCTACTCTTCACAACAAAGTGAATCTTGATGTAGTGCAATAAGCGTGGAGATATACCCAAAAGAGGTAGGAGCCACAAGCGGTGTGACTCCTTTTAAAGCTCGGTACTAATGAGAGATTTTAGAATTCAGCGTCGAACTGGAATTCCATCCACTCTTTGGTGACTGGGTGGTGCAGTGCAAGTCTTTCAGCGTGTAGGTGCAGTCGGTCGGCTTTGTTGCCGTATAAGCCGTCACCCACGATAGGCATGTTAAGCCCTTCTTCATGTGAACAGTGAACACGTAACTGGTGTGTACGGCCTGTTTTAGGGTGCAGGTAAACCTTAGTGGTTTGCTCGTTTCGCTCAATCACTTCCCATTTGGTTTCTGCAGGCTTGCCGTGTTCGAAGCAAACAATCTGACGAGGGCGGTCATACAAGTCGCCACGCAATGGCAGTCGAATATAGCCTTCATCATGGTCTAGCTCACCTTCAATCATTGCGACATATCGCTTCTCAACTTCACGAGTAATGAACTGCTTCTGTAAGCTTTTGTTCGCACGTCGTGTTAAAGCAAATATCAGAATGCCAGAGGTCGCCATATCCAAACGGTGGATAACAAATGGCCCTTCAACATCTTGGTGCATTTCTTGAACGCGTGTGTAGGCCGAGTCTTTAATGTTTTTACCCGGTACGGATAGAAAACCTGCTGGTTTGTGTACCACAACGATGTGATCGTCTTGGAACAGGATATCGAGGTCTTTGCCTTCAGCTGGGTTTTCTAGCAATGGGTTGGGATCGACTTCTAAGCCTTTCATCATGTGACCTAAAATCGGTACACACTTACTTTGGCAAGACGCGTAGTATTTCTTGTGCTTACGGATTTCCGATTTCGGTGAACGACCCCACCAAAATTCAGCCAATGCCAGCGGTGTGTAACCGTTCAAATACGCGTATTGCAGCAGCTTGGGAGCGGCACATTCGCCAGAACCCGCTGGTGGTATCTTGTTTGGCGTGTTTTCAAAGATCTGGTTAAGGTCTTCAACGTTTCCTTCCGCATTTTGGAAAGCGTATTGTGAAAACAACTTGTGTTGAAGCTGATGAGAAATGTGTGCTCTTTGCTCTTTTAGCTCAGCCAGTTGAGTGGTGAACACATCAACTTTAGCCTGCAATACTTGCAGAGTCTGTTCCCAGTTGAGTTTTAGGTACTTCTGCTGGTTCTTGTCGGCAACACTGGCTTTGTTTAGCTCATTATTTAGCTGTTCGAAGGCTTGCTCATCAAGGTTTTCTTTGCCTTGTTCACGTTGTTCTTTACGCGTTTTTCGGCCTTCAATAATCAATAGACGTTGAGCTTCAATCTCTTGCTCAGCTTGCGCTTTTTGCTGCGCCAGTTGCTCGCATAACTCAAGGTATTCAGCGTTTGCTTGCAGCGCTTTAAACTCAGCGTTTACAGCCATCATGTCGGCTGTGTCTTGATGGAAAAAGCTGTCGCTGCTCAGCATGTCGAACACGGGCGGTACAAAGTGAGGCAATAGGTTTTGGTCGGCGATTTTCCCTGAAAAAGCAGAGAAGTAACCCAATTCACCTTCAGGACTTTTCACCAGTAACACACCAAACATTTTGCCGCGACCAGCGTCAGAATCCAGTCCGAAGTCATGCTGCCAGTCGGTTTGAGTTTCTAGATATTGTTGAAGCTGATGAGAAGCGATTTCACACAGTGAGTGTGGTTCATAATAGAACGGGAAGGTAAAACGCTCTGGCAACGAATATGACTCGATCGGCTGTTGAAAACGAGTGAAGCAATGCTCAGGTGTGTGGCTGCTTTCTGAGTCGTGCGATGATTTTGATGAGTGCATAGTCGTATTAATACTTATATCGTGGTGATAAATGGTTGTGAGTCTACTGTGTATGTTTAGAGGCTTTAAACACAGTACGAGGCGGCGATTCTACTCTTTATCGAAAAGCGCCTCAAATAAGAAATGGTTCTATTACAGGATAGCTAAGCGAGATGGTTAACACTGAACCCATGAGTTATGGCTTGAACTTCATGAATTGATGAGTGACTTCTCGTTTCTAATCAGAGAAGGTAACTTAACAAGTGAAGGGTGGTAGCCTTACCGCCCTCTTATTCAACCTAAGGTAACGTGATGATTCCACTCAATACTTCCATCGTAGCTGGTGTCGCTCTTTCAGAGATCGACGGACAAATGAAAATGCTATTAATGAAGCGTGTGAAAGGCGAATTTTGGTGCCATGTCGCAGGCTCGATTGAAGCGGGCGAAACAGGTTGGCAGGCTATCGTGCGCGAATTTGAAGAAGAGACCCAAATTAAAGTGGAAGCTTTGTATAACGCGCAGTTTCTGGAGCAGTTTTACGAGGCGCACGTGAATGTAATTCAGCTAATCCCTGTGTTTGCGGTGCTATGCCCGGCCAACCAAGCGATTGAACTGAATGACGAGCATACCGAGTATCGTTGGTGCAATTTAGAAGAGGCAAAAGCGTTGGCGCCATTCCCTAACCAACATGCCGTCTACGATCATATCTGGTCGTATTTTGTCGATAAGCCAGTCAATCCGCTTTACCGAGTGAAATTGAACTAATACTGGCTGTTTAGATCTAGGACTTACCAAGGTAAGGGGTTAAAAAGGCGCTTACTTGCGCTTGGCATAACCCCACATCCACCTTCACGCCGTGCGATTTAAGGATCGCAACACCACGGCCATTATTGCGAGGGTCAGGGTCTAGCATCGCCACCACTACGTGTTTTACACCGGCTTTAACCAATGTATTGGCGCAAGCGGGTGTTCTGCCAACAAATGAACATGGCTCTAAAGTTACGTAAGCGGTAACGCCTTCCATTTCTCCGTCCGTTTCGCTGTCATAGCTATTCAGTGCTTCAACCTCGGCGTGGTTTCCGCCGACTTTTTGCGTGTATCCAACAGACACCACCTTATCGTTTTTCACCAAAACGCAACCTACTGGCGGGTTTGGTTGGCAATCGGGTAGGGCTTGGCGCGAAGCTTCAAGAGCTTGCTGCATGTATTGTTGGTTCATGGTCGTTACTCAGTATGACGAGAGAGCGCAGCAGTTAGTGGTCGCGCGCGGTTGATGAGTTGATTAGTTACTAAGCTAATAAATTAATAAGCTAACAAGTGGGGGCATGTTCGATCTGATTGGGCTTTTAGTCAATGGTTTTAGCTTTGAATTCGAAAGCTAGTTAACTGTGACTAATCGTTAACTTGGACCACTGGGTCAGCCAGTTCTTGGATTGTACTCTTTGATCAAAGATATCTCGGTTACGCTTTGGGTTGGGTGTGATTTGCAAATCAAACAAACTATCTAAACCAAAAGACGAAATACATTCGATGTCTCCATTGAGGCTTTGCTTTACGGCGACGGCGGTTTCTTTCTCTGGCCAGTAACTCATCGCATCCAATGAGCCTTGGTAAGGTTCATCCCCATTTCTGGTGTGCATGCAGGCTTGATTGCGAACTTGCCAATTCAGTTCGGGTAACCGTTGTTTAAGCTGAGCCTCGTATCTAAGCTCCGATTCGTAAGAGGTATCAATGGGATCAAAGTAGATCACATCAATATCATTGAGTGGAGTCGGGGAGGCATAACAATGTAGGTGATCCCAAACGAGGTTTCTCACAAAGCCCGCAGCAACATAGCACTGCGGCAAATCCAGCTGAGCGACACAGTCTAAAACCTGCATTCGTAAGGGATCTTGTTTGATCAACGTGACGATACTGTTGGCTAGCGGATGTATCATTATGATGTCGGAACATCGGTGACTTGATAATGACGAGTCACATTCTTGGAGATTTCACCCCATTCAGACGTTTTTACTCGCTGTTGGTGCGCTTCAAATGCTTCTCGGCTAGTGAATTCTTCATACACTTCAAAGCGATTAGGTTGAAGCGTGCTCTGACTGACTCGAAATACGATACAACCAGGTTCTTCCAGTGTCAGTTCTTTGTGTACAACCAAGGCTTGTGTGACGGCTTTGAGGTCGTTGTCTGGCACTAGAATATGCCCTTGCAGAATTACTTTACTCATAATTACGTCCATTTAATTACGTCTATTTAATTTTGTCCACTACGGCTTTTTTCTATAAAAAGCTTTACCCGTTACAAACATAATCCCATTTTGATGTTGTGACGTATAGGCTAATGTGGCGATTAATTGTTCACATTGAATGCATCGTTGGTTACAGTGTAACTTTAGAGGCGATGTGAGCAATAAAAAATAAGACGTTGGAACTAAATCCGCGTTGGTCCGGTCTATTAAATTAGTATCATTGAACTGTATTGATACTGAAATGAATTTGTCATCTGAGAGAACTAACCTTAATTTTGAAGAGCGGCTCATAGGATTGAATTGAGCCATAGTTGATATCTAGGTCATACTTTGATGTAAATGGTACTCAAAACTCTATAAATTTTGTGATTTGTATCATTGATCTGGACATCAAACACCGTTAGATTCGAATGGTTGGCAATAAAAATAGCTCATGAAGAGCAGTTAAAGAAAAGGAAATATCCCTTATGAAAAAAATGAGAAGAGCACAGCTTCATCGCGTTCGCATCCAATACTGGAAAGACACAGCGAAAGAAGCTTCAAAGAAATAAGCTTTAAATCGTAAAGCTTTAAGATAAAAAAAAGCTGAAAAGCTTAATCAAATGTAAAACGCAACAAATCGATTTCATTAGCACTCTCAAGGACCTTCATCTGGTCGGCGACTAAAGAAATCATCCTCCAAAGAGCTGACAGGCATTAACAACAATGCATTCAATGTCAGCTCATTAATACCTCCTCTTAGATTCTCTTGTTGCTTCACTCTATTACTCCTAACTAAAACCCTTTTGTCCCTTTGTCCCTTTGTTCTTGTTACCCATCTCTGTATTGGCAAAGTCGTGATCAAAAAAAGCTCCCGATTTCTCAGAAGCTTTGATTTAGATTTTGATATCTGATGTGGTTAACTGCTCGGGAGCGACAACACCAACGTCAGGAGCGAATGCGTTAACGTTGGAAGAGCGTCTTCAAACTGACATCATCGGTTCGGTTCAGCTTTAGGCTCAGAAGATAGCCACCAACACCGATCAGTGCGTAAATACCTAGAGATAAAATCGGCGCTTCTGCAATCGCACTTAATGGGTTGCTTGCTATGAGCACATTCATTGGCAATGACGCGATGAGAGATAGGAAGTCATTGATGCCATAGAACCCAAACACGGCGACAGAGAGGAACTTAATCGCATAGCTTGAGATGAAAATGACAAGCAATGGAGAGTTTACCAGCTGCGAAATCGCTAGAGTGACGGTTGCCAGTGGCAATAAAACCAGTGCAACTAACATCATTCGTCCAAAAAACACGACCCAGTTGCTCAGCACATAAAACAGAGATTGCTGCTCAACCAATAGCGCCAATTGTTGTTCGCTTGAGACGTTCAATATCCAGAATAGAAAATCTGCGAACAGCACTAACAATGCACAGATAGCCGGAATAACCACTAAACCGAATCCTAGCTTCACGCCGTGAGTCATGGCGTTAGATACCGGCATACTTCTCCAAAACATCGAACTGCCTTCTTGGCGTTCTTTACGCAGCGTTTTAGGGATATATAGCGTCGACAGGATCAGTGAAATAAGGCCCGCGCCAAAGTAGATCACTGAGTTGAGATCTTGTGCGAACTCTCTGTGGATGTCGCTCACGTCACCGTTCACTTGCATTTCAAAGAAAAACTCATGTTGTGCTGCGCCATTAAAGAACAGACCAACGAACAGTAAGAAACCACATAACGCGACAAACAGAGGCAATCGAGTGTTAACTTTGTGCTCGATGAGTTCTTTTTCTAGCATGTAAAAACTTGGATGCATTATGCCTTCTCCATCTGTGTTGCAAGGAATAGATCTGCGAGACCAACGTTATAGATGTTACCCAGTGATTCAACCTGCGCTTTGTATTGACCTTCCAATAACCACTTAGTAGTGCCTAGCCCTGATTGTGAGGTCAGTGGGTTGAGTTTCTGAATCTCGCTTGAATGGTTGTTTGCGACTTCAATAATGAAATAGTCGCTCTCGATGTCTTCCATGCTTTTTTGCAGGACACAATGACCTTGCTTCAAAATCAGTACATCCGTTAATAGGTGTTCAATTTCTGAAACCTCATGGCTTGCAATGATCATGGCGCGTTCGCCGTCGTGGAACCATTCTAGTAGGTGGCGATAAAAAGTATCGCGGTACAGCAAATCTAAGCCCAGTGTAGGCTCATCTAAGATCAACACTTGAGTGTCAGTCGCGATGATGATCGCAAGGTGAAGTTGTACTTTCATCCCTTTAGAAAGCTGCTTGATAGTAGAAGACAACTTAATGTTGGTGCTGCTTAACGTCTGTTCTGCTTTTTGCTTGTTGAAGCTAGGGTGCACACCTTGTGTGTATCGAAGCAGTTGTTTAACCGTCATCCACTCTGGTAACACGTTAACATCTGAGATGTACGACAAGTGCTGCATGAGCTCTGCGTGCTGGTGGATAGGGTGGTAGCCGTTTACTTCAATCTCACCTTGATAGTTGTGTCCACCAAGCAGTGATTTGATCAGAGTCGATTTACCCGCGCCATTGTGGCCCAGCAGACCAAGTACTTGTCCTGGCTTTAACTCAAAGCTGATGTTTTCGACACCCACTTGATTTGAATAGGTTTTGGTTACGTTTTTCACGGAAAGTAACGTACTCATGACTTGTCCTTTATATGTTGTGCTAGCTGTTTCACGAGTTCTTCGACACTCATATCAATGATGCCTAGCGTCTCAGCGATGGCTGGGATCTGTGTGTTGATGAATGATTGGTGTGCAGACTCTTTCAATTTTTGAAGTGCCCCTTCGGCCACATACATGCCTTGGCCGCGTTTTTTCTCTACCAAGTCTTCATCCACCAGTAACTGATAGCTTTTCATGACAGTAAGGTGGTTGATCTTAAGATCGGCAGCAACCGCACGCACAGAGGGTAATGCTTGTTGCTCTAACCAAACACCTTGAAGAATTTGGTCACTGATCTTTGCGGCAAGTTGCCTAAAGATCGGTTGGTCGTCTTTCCATTCGGTCATAATTAAAACTGCATGGTGATATACATGTGTATAACACTAACCTTTTTATACGAATTGGCAAGGGTTTTATGAAAATGGATCGGATATTTTTATATTTGGATAAAGCACGTTTGGCGGGGAGGGTACTTGAAGCCTACATCCTTGTGGGCTTT
Source organism: Vibrio sp. NC2 (assembly GCF_025195005.1). Taxonomy (NCBI): domain Bacteria; kingdom Pseudomonadati; phylum Pseudomonadota; class Gammaproteobacteria; order Vibrionales; family Vibrionaceae; genus Vibrio; species Vibrio sp. NC2. The sequence goes on along the minus strand of NZ_JANVFC010000009.1, from coordinate 24,793 downwards.
CAAGCAGCTGTATGAGCGATGATTATTTGAATAGGAAATGGTTGCTCATCAAGATTTCTATTAGGCAGGGCCTATTGCTCCTCTGAGTCATTGGGCCGGCTATACAGATAGCCTTGATGTAAGTTGTAGCCTAGCTGACACAAAATATATTGCTGCCTGCGCGTCTCGACACCTTCATAAATCATCGTGATATTTGATAAGCGTCCAATCTCAGAGATATTAAGCAATACACCCTGATGGTGCTCTCCTGACTCGATATCCTTAACAAAGCAACGATCCAGTTTTAGATAGGCCGGAGAGATAACATTGATGATTTCGATGTTGTTATTGCCTGTACCAAAGTCATCCAGAGCGATAGTGATACCAAGTTTTTTGATATCCTTAATGTTATCGATAACCTCACATCCATAGCCAATGTTCGAATATTCAGTAATCTCGACGACAAATTCATTCGCTTCCATCGCGGCCAAATGCTCTCTGAGCCTTGCGAAGTTCGACCCCACCAAAGCGCTCGGACACACGTTGACACCATAGATCTCATGGCTGTTGTGTAATTTGGCTTTTCTGACCGTCTCGATGAGCAAGATAGTGTGAAAGGTGAGTAAATTGGTGCGTCTCATTGTGTTGATGAAGCTTAAAACGCCAACGTTACGAACTCGAGATAACAACTCGTAATACAGGACGCTGTTGTCTTCGGTGTTGATGATGGGCTCTTCTTCAAAGGAGATGTGTTTCCAACGAAACAGGTAGATCATAAAGCCCAGAATATAGGAGCGATAAAGCAGTGTGGCGAGAATCAGAGAAAGCGCAGTCCACAGTACGACAATATCGTCACTGTAAAAGGTAATGGTTGCGCCGGTTGGCAGTGGTGTTTGATAGATAGCTTTACTTTCTTCACCAAGGTTCAGAATGTAATAACCATTCTTCTGGATCGAGACCGAGTCGACTAACAGAGGCAATAGTGAGTTTTTGTATCGAGCTTCAATAGAGCGTGTAGAAATACGCACTGTAAGGTCAATGTCATGCTTAGTGTCTGCGAAACGTGAATAAGCGAAATCGGCACTATCGTAAAAGTCATCAACTTGATCAAGGTCTACCATTTTCGAGCGTGTTTTGGAGATATAACATGAACCATAAGACGTAGTCATGATGACAGAATCCAGGTTGAGCGAATGCCTTAATGAGTGCACAGCCCCTTGGTTATCGCAACCATAGAGCATGATTTCTTCAACAATATGTTTGGTGTTTTCGCTGTATTCATCTGCAATCTTCGTCGTATAAAGGATTTGGAAAAAGTAGACAACGAAGAGGAAAAATGAAGAGATGGTGAACACGGTTATCAGAGCCTTAATCAGTTCTCTATGATAGGTGTTGAACATCATTTTCAACATTTCTATCTGACTGGGCTTGAATTGATTGATGTCGTACTTTGGTGCGACGCAGTTTGTAGAGCTCTTATCGAGATCGATGAAGTAACCCACTTTATAAAGGTTAGAGATAAGCTCGCTATTATTATCTATCTTTGCTTTTTTACATAAGTTTCGATACTTCTTTCTTATTGAGGCGATGATGTTTTTTAATGCATACAAACTAAACTCTTCATCAAAATGTAATTTAAAAGACTCTTCAACATCTCGTGCAGATTGAGGGTTAGATATTGATGAGTGCTCAATAAGGTATTTGAATACAAAACTCTCTTTACTATTAAGACTTTCCTCTGATATCTTATTGCTGTTGTTCTTGATATATATTTTTTCTTCATTGTAGATCAGTTGCAAGCTCTCATTATTGTTGTTTATATTGAAAGAACAGTGCATGGCTCAACTCCTAAGCGACAGTTATTATATTTATGTGATTGATGTGTATTGGCTGGGATTTTCATTCAACCTAAGAGTCCTTTCCAAATAATATAACCAAAATGTCACCATTTTCTCTTAAGATGTTGATACTAATCGCAGAATTTGGGATTGAATGAAAGGTTATGGAGATGTTCATCCAAAAGTTGAATTTATAAATGAAAGCCAATGATTTACAAGGGGTAAAGGGGATTTATCCATTTGTTTTGGTATTTATCCATTTCACCGCTTCTATGTGGAAGCTTTAGCTACTAGATTTAGAGGTTTCTAATGTAGCTTTTGATGGTATTCATTCGGTTTATTGATGTGTGAGATTTATCAGAATTTTTCAGGATAAACTTAGATTATGTCAATTTATGTAATGTTAATATAATTTAATTGAGACATGATTTTAGTAATTGAATTATATGGCTAGATGATGGCATTGATAATATTGTATTTTGAGTTTGCTTTATTTGTATTCTTACGTCTTATTAAATAATGAAATTTTTAGGTGGGAAGTTTTAGATAGCACGAGGATGCTATTTTATTTATATATTTATACCTATCTATTTACGAAAGGTGTTTAACCAAAACACTGTTGATATCTATATCAGACATGCACCTATTTAGACCTTTACAGTCCAATTATAAAAAATAAGATATGAATTAAGTTCATGTTATAATGTAAACAGCACTTAAAGATGTAAGTAGCAACAACTTAACCCTATTCGTATTATTTTTGAACAAATTTATCGTAACCACATGATATTCAAAGAGCTGTCTCGATGGTTTAGCTCTAACTTCTGAATGAGTAAAATCGTTGAGTATTTAACATGCGCCATCAAGTACGACGATTTGAGGTTCTTTTTCTGGTTGATAGAGTACCTGACAAAAGTCACCTTCAGGTGAATAGGTGTAGTTATCTGCGTCAAAAGAGATAGCAGCTACTCTTTCGGCATTGCTGCCAGGATCGACTTCTTTGTTGATCACGTGAAGCTCTGTTCTGTCGATATTGAGCAGTCTTCTTAGTGAATCCACATAAGCTATTGGGTAACCATGACAGACGTAGTAGGTTTCAATTTCCGTTTTTTCTACATAGTTGCACTCTCCCTCAACGCCAGCAATCGCAGACTTGGCGTAGATCATATCGATACCGGTACGTAGGTTACCCGCTACGTCGTGTATTTTACTCGCACGGGCGCTTCCTTGAACGTTTAAGAACTTGACCATAGCCGTGGCAGACAGGATAGCCAAAATTAAGACAGCGATGATAAGTTCTAAGAGAGTGAAGCCGTTTTGTCTTCTCATATTTACCGATTATTTGATCTGATTGAGGGGCTGCATGAGGGTAATCTAAATACCAAAGCCATTACAGAAGGTAGGTATATCTGTTATATGGCTTACAGGTTGATTTTTATCAATAATTACATAATAAACAATGCTTTAACTTCGGTTTGTCGTTGTTGGCCGCAATGTAAGCATACGTAAGCGTTGATGCGGGTATCACTCTCTGGACTACGAAGTGTTCAAAAACTCTAACTTATTGATAAATAAGTTTTTAAATGTCTATTAATCGACCCGTTAAAAATTGTCTTTCGACTTCATTTGACGGGATGGGCTTACTAAACAAGAACCCTTGAAGATACTGGTATCCACAATCGATCAAGAACGCTTTTTGCGTTTCGGTCTCGACGCCTTCAGCAACTACTTTTAGCCCCAGTTTGTCGCAGATGGCATGGGTGGCTTGGACTATTGCTTTGCTCCCTTTGTGCGAACCATGGACAAAACTTTTATCGAGTTTAACAGTGCTAATTGGCAAGTCATGCAACATTGAGAGCGAGGAGTACCCTGTACCAAAGTCGTCAAGGTGAAGTTCTACGCCCAATTTTGATATGTCACTTAATGCTTGTCTGACTTCACCATGCTTGAAGATCATCGAAGACTCGGTGATTTCAAGGGCAACGCTTTGAGGCTGGATATTGTAGAAGTTCAGCATTGCCGATAGCTGTTCGGCAAAGGTAGCGTGCATCTGAATGCTCGAGATATTGATGCTCATCATCAACTCATGATCAAACTCTCGTTGCCACATCGATAACTGTTTGAGTGCGGAATTGAGAACCCATTTTCCGAGAGGAACTATTTGCCCACTTTCCTCCGCTAAGGCAATAAATTCGTCAGGAGCGATGTCACCAAGTTCTTCGTCCGACCATCGAAGTAAGGCTTCAAATCCTTTCACCTTGTCGCTGTTAGTGTTCATTATCGGTTGGTAATGAAGGTTGAGGTCGTCGTTCTCTAAGGCATGCGTGAGTCGATGACGGATCTCTACCTTGCGGTGAAGGGTTTGTGCTAAGCAAGGTGTAAAAGTTTGAAATCGATTTCGTCCATTTGCTTTGGCCATATGCATCGCCATACCCGCTTGCTTGAGCAGTGACTCTTGATCGACGGCATTATCAGGGAAATGAGCAGTACCGATGCTGCAACCAACAGACAAGGTGCCAATCCCTCTGATGTGGAAACTCTTGTTCAAGGCTTCAATAATACGCGAGCAGAGCAGCGGGATATTGTGATTTCGACAGGCGTGGGCAATCACAATGAATTCGTCGCCACCAAATCGACCGATCATGCACGTCTCGTCGACGAGGTGTTTAAGACGTTCGCCAACCTGCTTAAGTAGTTGGTCACCGACACTGTGTCCATAAGTATCATTGACCAATTTGAAGCCATCAAGGTCGACAAACATCAACTCAAAGGGCGAGCGATAGGCAATACTGGTTTCTAGAAGGTTGGTGATCCCACGGCGATTATAAAGCTCAGTTAAACAGTCGTGCTCAGCGTTGTATCTGGCTTTGATCAGTTTCTCTTTTTGTTTAGTTGTACAGGTGAGGTTTAACAGAAGCTCGCTTTTATCAAATAGCCATTTTCCTTGAACGTCAAAGTGATGGGTTTTGCTATCTATTTCGCAGCTGACTTCTTCTAAAATCTCACGGCCTTTACGCGCAGCAAACAACCATTGCGCTGCTGTCTCTTCACTTGAAACGAAGTCGGCTAGGGTACTAAACGGTGAACCATAGTTTTGAAAGAATGCGGAGTTAGCACTCACTACGTGTCCTGAGTTATCAAATAGAAGGGATAGATTTGCGCCATCAGAGCAAGCTAAGTCGTGCTTTAGGCTGCCTTCTTCGGCAATGACTTGTACCAACATTCCAGTTCGACCGTCGGGCAATGGGATCCCAGAAAATAGGCATAATGCACGTTTGGAAATGTAGTTTGGCGTGAAGTTCCACCATGTTTTGATGCTTTCGTTACGTAGAAATTGTCTTTGGTATTCTTCCAGTGTTGCTTCTATCGCTTTTGACATCTCGACACTAAAGTCACGTGATGTCAGCTCAAACATCGACTCAGATTCCCAGAGGGGGAGGGCGTTACTATTTGCCCAAGTTATTCTTTTATTATCAATGTCATATATCCAAATAGGACACTTGAGATGCTCGAAAGGTTGATAATTGGTCATCATATTGAACTCGGTGAACTGATGTGTTGGTCGAACAGTGCCTACCGAGATCATGCATTCAGTAGGCGCTTATCAAATTGAATTCTGGTCTTCAACAGCCGTTAAAAAGCCGTGTTGAAGAAGAAAAAAGTGCTACAGAAAGGAGTGCACTATAGAACCCACAGTTGAAGGCCATCTTTTGACGAATGTTATTTTTGGCGCGACCTGAATGTTTATCCAAGAAATGACCTGCGCTTGAATCGAATTCACTATTTCTTGTTTATTGCTATCAGCTAATAACTGCGTTGAAAATAAAGCGGTGCTGGTCAGTAACAGTGAAAGCGGTTTATTCATCTTAAAGTGGACCCTGTGAGGTAGTGGTGATTAGCAAATGCTGGATCGAATTATCAATTTCATGAATATTACTTGAAGAAGATATTGCTTAATAGCGCCTGCCGAGGCCTTGAAAATGTAAAACACTGGCTGGTGGGTAACGTAATCGATTTCCTTCGACTGTTGAACGCTAGAGTTGGATGTTAAAACTATAAATGTGACATTTGTCAGTGATATTAACCGACAGGTCATTACTATTTGGAGGGTTGATTTGATTGGGTTTTGTAAATGCCTTAAATGTAAGTGTGAGTAAGAAAATAAAGCAAACGTAAGCGTTGTATAGGCAATTAAAATACCGTGAATATCGAGTTATTGATGGCCAACCTTCTTAAACCAAGGCGTACTGGTAGTTAAGCACTGCGTTTTGTAAACGTGTATGTACAAAAGTGATTACAATGTTTTGCGTACGGTAAAAATGAGGCTCGAATCACAACATTGATGATATATGAGCAGTATATATACTGCCCTCGCTTTTAATAAATACTGGTGATAGTAATGTCGAAAACCAAAGTGCTCATTGTCGAAGATGACAAAGAGATAGCTCGTTTAACTACGCTTTATCTAGAAGCTGAAGGCTACGATGTTAGCGTTGTTCATGAAGGGAATTTAGCACTTGAAGCGATCCGCAGTATTGAACCTGATTTAGTGCTGTTGGACTTGATGCTTCCGGGCATGAGTGGCGCTCAAATTTGCCGTCAGGCTCGTGAGTTTTACAATGGAATAATTTTAGTGTTGACCGCCTCTGCCGATGAAATGAGTGAGGTAAGCTTATTTAAGTTTGGCGCGGATGATTACGTTGCAAAGCCTATTCGTGGCCATGCCTTGTTGGCGCGAATTGAAGCGTTATTACGTCGAGCTGCTCCTATTGCTATCGCGCCGGAAAAGACGGCTGAAAAGCAATGCGATATTGTGATCAACAATATTGCTCAAAGTGCCACTCTATATGGGCAAAATCTTAAGCTTACTTCTGCCGAGTTTGAAATCTTAAACCTTCTTGTGAATAACATCTGTCAGGTCGTGACTCGAGACCAGTGCTGTCAGTTGTTTCGAGGAATTGACTATTCGTTTAACGACCGCTCGATTGATATGCGAGTGTCTGGTTTACGCCGGAAGTTACGTATTCACGCAAAAGACAAGCAGTTGATCCGTACGGTTCGCAATAAGGGGTACATGTTGGTTGCGTAAGTTCATTGCTACGAAACTTCGCTCGGTTTCGATGTTTGCTCGTTTATACCTTGGGATTGTGACTGGGATGTCGGCAACGATATTCTTGTTTTTGAACCTTGGTGAAGGGCACATGCGACGTGATGAGATCGAAACGTTCCTTAACGATGGCATTTACTTTGCTGAGCAGTATGTTCGCCAACACCATCAGGAAAACTCGCTATATAAAGAGCTCGATAGAACAGGCTACCAACAATTTTATATCTTCAATTTACGCCTGTTGAAAAATTGGTCGGGAGAGGCACCTTGCCAACGATGTGAGTTATATACGACCTTGAACGGTGTGCCGATATACCTCAGTGACAACAATCTCTATTCGGCGGTGTTTCAGTTACCAAATTCAGAATCTAGCTTTGCGTTCAGTGAGGTAGGGGACTTCTTCTCTCCTGAGATTGAATGGTATGAGGATTCAGAAAGGCACTTTTTGTTAGGGCTGTTACTGGCCGTCATTGTAGCGATTGGCGCAAGTGTTTACTTACCTGTGAGGCGTTTTCAAGAAAGAATAGAGCTATTGGTTGAGAAGCAAAAGCAATTTGGTAAGGGGAAGCTCAGTACTCGATCTGACTTGGATGACATCCACCCCGTTTCTGATTTAGCCAGAAGCTTTAACTTCATGGCTGAAGAGATAGAGAGCAAAGTAAAACAAAGCCATATCTTTGCGCAAGCTATCCCTCATGAGGTACGTACTCCGTTGAGTCGTATTCAGCTGGCGACCGATATTTTGAGAAGGGGAGCTCCCGAGAATCAGCAGGTTCTTTTCGATGATATTGATACCTACATTGAGGATATCAACGAGCTCACCTCAGAAATTATCATGCTGTCGAAATTGAATGTCATGGATAACTCTTTCTTTGAACTGGTAAAAGTAAGAGCGAACTTACTTGAATATTGTTTAGACCGGATTCGTTACTCCGAACTGGATAACGTGACCTTCGAATCAAATGTAACGCAAGATTGCGCCATTAAATGCGACTGCTCGATGGCGCGTTTGGTGTTTGATAACATTCTTAAGAATGCAGGCAATTACACGCAAGACAAAGTATGGATGACTCTGGATGAGAACTCAGAAAATTGGCTGGTTCTCATTGAAGATAATGGTTCTGGAATTCCAGAAGATAGGCGTGACGAAGTATTCCTTCCGTTTTCTCGCCTAGATTCAAGCAGAACGTCGAGTACGGGAGGCTCGGGCTTAGGCCTTGCGATTGCCATTTCGGCGGCTAAGAAGCTTGCTTGGGATATCAAGATCGATGACAGCAATCACGGTGGCGCTAAATTCAGTATCGTGATTCCTAAGGTCGTATAACTGGGTGCTTTAAGATCTACTTAGGCTCGTAAAATAGCAAAGCCACGGTCGAATGCCGTGGCTTTGTTACTTTTAATCTACAGGTGTTTATCGTGAACGTGCTAGCTACTCTCTGGAATTTTCAAATAGCTATCGTTTATCGCTTATCGCTTATCGCTTATCGTTTATCTTTTTGAACGATGCAGGCCATAAATAGCGTGGTCGATGATGCGACCATTCAAGTTCTCGTTACAAGTGATGATGCCTTCCAATGTAAAATGTAAGCGCTCACAAACTTTACGACTACTCATGTTCTCAGTAGCGGCTGATATTTCAATCTTTTCCATATCTAACTCATTGAAAGCAATATCAATCAATTTTTGAACCACACGAGTGACGATGCCTTTGCCTTGTTGAGTCTGTGACAACCAATAACCAATCGTTACCTTCTTGGTATTGTGGTCGATGGTATTGAAGCTGCAGTTACCGACGATCTTTCCTTGATACACGATGGTACATGTCATGCTTTTCCCTTCAGCATAATCGTGTAATGAGCGTTGGATGAAAATCCTAAAATCTTGCTCTGTTTTGCAGTGCGGTGGCCATGCTAACCACTGGCTAAGATACTCATTCTGACTTTGTGAGATTTCCGCATAGTGAGAAGCGAAACTCTCTTCAACCAATGCGATGGATAGTTCGTTATCGATAATCGTTTTAAACATGTCTTTCCTTTTCTTTTGGCTGATGATTTAGTGATTTTTGGTCGGCAGACTATAATGTCGCATGATTTTCAATATGCAACCACTTGTAGCACGGATTTTTCGTGATACGTTAGTTCTATCACGAAACTCATTAAACCTTACAATAGTTGTGTATATAATCATTAGCTATGCATTAGTATTAGCAGCCTAAATATATAAAAACTATAAAAATGCTAGGCTTAAATAATGATTCAACATTGCCAAGAGGTAACCGTAGACCTGAGAAAGGCTCTATTTGGTATTGCTAAGGCGCTTGATAACGTCGGTTTCGAAAGCAAAAACCATGGACAAAGGGTCGGTTATATCGCGTATCGATGTGCACTGAGTGTGGGATGGGAAGAAGAGCAGGCGCAACTTGCGTTTTCATTGGGGTTAATTCACGACTGTGGCGTATCGCAAATTGATGAGCAGCTCAGCTTAACTTCTGGGTTTGTGCCCGACTCGAGCTATCACCATTGTCAAAAGGGCTACCAAATCTTAAAAGAGTGCCCAGTTCTTTCTATATTCGCTAAGCCGGTTCTTTATCATCATACCCCGTGGGTTGAGTTAAAGGCTATTCATATCAGCGAGTTAGAAAAAGAGCTGGCTGCCATCGTAATGCTTGCCGACAGAGTCGATTATCTATACGGCATCACTTCTTCTGATCGTTATGGAAACTTAACACCAGATGGAAAAGCGAGCATTATCGAACGTTTGACTGAACAAGCGGATGAGATGTTCGAAACCAACCTTGTACAACACATGTGTGAGTTGGTCGATCTGGATGATTTTTGGTTCTCGATGGAAATCCCTTACATCGAGAACATGAGGGATAACTTTGAGCCTGTGCCATTCTTCTCTCAGCAAATGTCGCTGGACGAGACGGTGGCCTTTGCCGAATTTATTGCCAACGTTGTTGATACCAAAAGTTCGTTTACCTTTAAGCACTCGTTGAAGGTTGGGCAGCTTTCTGAATATCTCGCCAAGCAGTTGGGTTATTCATACACCACTCAGCGTAAACTCTACCTAGCGGGTCTAGTTCATGACATAGGTAAACTGCAAACACCTAATGACATTCTTCATAAGCCGGATTTGCTGACCGAAGAGGAGTATTGCTGTATTAAACGCCACGCAACGGACACTCGATTCGCACTGCAGGAGCTCTTTAGTTCTCCTCAGGTATGCCAATGGGCATCTAATCATCATGAAAGGTTAGATGGATCAGGTTACCCAATGGGTAAAACGGCGGAAGAGCTGGATCAACCGAGTCGGATCGTCGCTGTGGTAGATGTATTTCAAGCATTATCTCAGTCACGTCCGTATCGTGCTGGTATGACGTTAGAACAGACGATGGCTATTTTGAGAGACCATGTTGAAAACTATAAGTTGGATAGAGAAGTGTTTGAATGTCTTGAAAAACACGCACAGTACTGTTTCGAGTTATCAACTGATAAAAGAATGTACGCGTTTTAACGCTAGTGAATGCTTATTGGTTGTGAGGCGTTGGCGTGATGCACTTGTTAGTCATGCATTTGTAAGCCATACATTTTTGTAAACCATGCCTTTTTGTAAATCATGAATTGGCAAGCCATACGTTTCAATTCACGCTATAAATCAATGACTAAGCACCAGAAACAGAAAAGCGATAGCCTCGGCTATCGCTTTTTTAATAGGGGCTTTCAGGAGATAAACATCAGTAGGAACTAAAGGTTAAGGCCTAAAAATTGAAGCTAGTATCGTTTTAAGATCTCGATGATCTCTTGCTCTGTTTCCGCTGCGATAATGGCATCAATGTCATCATCATTTTGGAACAACTCTGATAGCGCCATAATAGTATGGATATGGCTATCTGAGTCCATCGCTGCCAGAGTGATTGAAAGGTAAACGTCACCGTTGTCTTCCGACTCTAAATCAACACCCTTCTTGAACACCGTCACTTGCAGAGATGCTTCGTTCACACCATCTTCAGGACGAGCATGAGGCATCGCAATCTTTGGTGCTAGAACATAGTACGCGCCAATGTCCTTGTGCTTTTGTTTGATAGCTTCAACATAGCTTGCTTCAATTTTGTTGCTTGCTAGCAGTGTTGAACAGGTTAAATCAATCGCAGCATCAACCGTTAGGTTTTCTTCAGAGTTGATGATAACGCCTTGGTCACCGATTAAATCGAATAGGCTCATGAAACAATCCACCCTAGAATCAGACCAACTACACCGAAGTCGAAGTCAGCAAACGTTGTCGCTTCAAGACCAAGGCCACCCAGTACAGGAAGTAGTAGCATTGGTAGGAAAGAGATACACAGACCTTGCGTGAATGAACCTAGAATTGCACCGCGTAGACCGCCTGTCGCATTACCGTAAACGCCTGCTGCGCCACCAACGAAGAAGTGAGGAACAACACCGGCAACAATGATTGTCCAGCCAAGTGCACCTTGTACTGCCATTGCTAGTAGACCAGCAGCGAAAGAACAAAGGAAACCGATAAGTACCGCGTTTGGCGCTACAGGGAATACCATTGGGCAATCTAGAGCAGGTTTTGCACCCGGAACTAGTTTGTCAGAAATCCCTTTAAATGCAGGAACGATTTCAGCAATTAGCATCTTCACACCTTGCAATACGATGTAAACACCACCTGCAAAGATTAGAGATTGCATGAAGGTAAACACAACCCAGTTTTGACCGCTTGATACTGTTTCTACAAACTCGCCGCCCGCAATAATAGACGCAAGCATGAAGAAGATTGCCATTGTTGTTGCTACCGCTACTGGCGTATCACGTAGGAACATTAAGCTCTTAGGAACTTGGATGTCTTCAGTTGTTTTCGATGTGTCACCGAACTTGCTACCAATATAGCCAGATACGATGTAAGAAAGGGTAGAGAAGTGACCGATAGCAAGTTGGTCTGTACCCATTACTTTTTCTGTGTACTTTTGACCAAGGGCCGGCATCACAACCATCAGTGTGCCCACTAATATTGCACCAATAGCGACCAGAGCAGTACCTGTAATACCCGCTGTCGATAAAATCACAGCAACGAGCATAGACATGAACATTGTGTGGTGACCCGTTAAGAAAATATATTTTAAAGGAGTAATACGAGCCAATAAAATATTCACAACGAATGCGAAGAACATAATTAGAGCCATTTCATAACCGAATGCTTCTTGTGCTAATGCCACAATTGCTTCGTTATTTGGAATAACACCACTTACGCCGAATGCTTCTGTAAATACCACTGAGAAGTTATTTAGTGCGCCAACAAGAGCACCAGCACCAAAACCTAAAATTAGGAAACCCATTACGGTTTTAATGGTGCCTTTTAAAATGGTTGAAATATCTGCTTTTTGTGCGACAAGGCCAATGAAAGCAATTAAACCGACCATGATTGCTGGCTCTTTTAATAAGCCGAGCATGAATTCGAAAAAATTTTGCATAATTTTGACCTTACATGAAAGTTTTTAGTTGTTCTTCGATTGATGCTTTGTCAAAAATATTTTTAAGACTGATGATGTTCTCTTTTCCACCGTCTTTCAGTTGGTTAGCAACGTCTGTTGCCGCGACCCAAATATCCGCATTGCTTGATGCTGCAGAAGATAGATCTTCGTGATCAATCTCTGCTTCGAAACCGATTTTTTTAGCCACTTCTTTCACTGCCATTTCCATCATTAGTGAAGTACCAAGGCCGTTACCGCAAACTACAAGAATCTTTTTCATAATATTTGTCTCAATTGGATTTTAGGGGTTGAGAAACTGCGTTCTCTTATTGTGTGAGAGCATAATAATGGAAATATTCAGATTTCAATAAGATCCCCATCACAAAGCTAAAATGAGATTGTGATGGAGATCTCGTTAATTTGTGTTAAAGATCCAGAGTGAGACTTTGATCAAATTTAACTTTTCACTCGAATATGCAACGTATCTTATTGAGAAAGGCAGGAGTAAATGTATTTATTTTTCGGAAGGCAAATATTTAGAGGATCTGTGAAATAAAATAGATAACTAATCGTATCGACCGTAATCGGTAAGCATTTTCTTAAGCATACTATTGACGTCTTTGGTCTTTTTATTTCTTTTTGTTAATTGACTGAGAGAGGTTGGTTTTGGAGCCTCAGTTTTATCATTCTCAACATCTTCGACCTTATCTTTCATTTTTTGTACGGCTGGTAATAACATTCGAATTTCTTCGTTATTAGTATTGGTTAATACCACAATATTTTCAGATTCAACTTGGGTAATGGTCAATATTCCATGCTTAACGGATTCAACCTTTTCACCAATCATAATCGATTCAGGTGCGACAGAGCGATCAGTTAACTGACCTGTACGTAATTTCGCCGCACTGATAGCGCGGATATTTCCGGTGTTTTCAAACGCGACAATAACAGTATAGGTATTATAATATTCAACTACTGTCACATAGCCATGTCTATTTGTTTTGAATTTAGCTCCATTGTTCATGTCGTGCGGAGCTTCCATTTTCTTCAAGTGTTTCCTCTCTTAGTCTCGATGGCTGTTATATCTAATCAGCTCTATTAGTATTTTATAGATAATTATTTGGTGAGATCACACAAAGTATATACGCATCTAAACTTAAGATGAATCTTGAAGTATCGGGAAATGAGGTAGAGCACAGAAAAGTAGTAAGAATCACACAGAATTAACCGAGTGATTACGCTCGTACGTTTAAAGGCTTAACATTACAAATTCAACTTCATACAGGTTGTTTACAGTTTTTATGCACACAAATGACGATAAACACAGCGTTTTGTTTAATCCTTGACCGCGCGATCGTTTGCGTCAAAAAATGTGATGAAAGTCTCACTTAACTGTTTATACTTCTTTTCCGGTTTTAAGCCGGTGCTTAGCCAATACAAGCCGTCACATGGATATGTGAATGACCCCACGGACCGGACCAGCTACGTTCCACTGCTTGTATAAGGTGATTTTTACATGAACAACTCGTTGTTACAGTCGCTAACGTTGTTAGCTCCTTCATCGCGTAGCGTTTTGCTTGCGGTTCTTTGTCCTATTCCTTTGATGTCATTCGTTTGGCTCATGTTCACTCTTTAAGGATTACTAGGACACATTATGAATATTCTATTTGGTCTTGTCGGTGTTATTGCACTGATTGCTTGCGCATGTCTGCTATCTGAGAGTCGCTCTTCTATTAACTGGAAAACGGTCTCTCGTGCATTATTACTTCAAATCGGCTTCGCTGCTTTGGTGTTGTATTTCCCTTGGGGACAACTGGCGTTAACCAGCCTAAGCAATGGCGTTTCGAGCTTGCTTGGTTTTGCAGACGTTGGTATCGCTTTCCTATTTGGTGATCTGGCTACTGAAGGTTTCATTTTCGCGATTCGCGTACTTCCAATCATTATCTTCTTCAGTGCTTTGATCTCTGCGCTCTATTATTTAGGCGTTATGCAGAAAGTGATTCAAGTTCTTGGTGGAGCGGTGCAAAAACTGCTGGGCACCAGTAAAGCTGAATCTCTAGTTGCAACAGGTAATATCTTCCTTTCTCAGGGTGAGTCTCCTCTTCTTATTCGTCCCTTTTTAAAGTCTATGACTCGTTCTGAACTGTTTGCTGTAATGGCAGGCGGCATGGCGTCAGTGGCCGGCAGCGTGCTGGGTGGCTATGCAGGATTAGGTGTTGAGCTTAAATACCTTATTGCAGCAAGCTTCATGGCGGCTCCGGGCAGCCTGTTGATGGCGAAGATCATTGTTCCTGAGCGTAGTACTCCGAGTGACTACGACCACATTGAGCTAGATAAAGCTGACCAAAGCAACGTGATCGATGCATTGGCAAGTGGCGCAATGAACGGTATGAAGGTGGCGGTCGCTGTCGGTACTATGTTGGTTGCATTCGTGAGTGTGATTGCAATGGTGAACACGGGTTTAGAAAGTCTAGGCGAAATGTTCGGTTTTGCGGGCATTACCCTGCAAGCTATCTTCGGTTACCTATTCTCGCCTCTTGCATGGTTAATTGGTATCCCGAGTGATGAAGTATTAATGGCAGGTTCTTACATCGGTCAGAAGATCGTAATGAACGAGTTTGTTGCTTTCATCGACTTCGTTGAGAACAAAGCTCTGCTATCTGAACATAGCCAAGTCATTGTGACTTTTGCATTGTGTGGTTTTGCCAACATTGGTTCTATCGCGATTCAATTAGGTTCGATTGGTGTTATGGCACCAGAGCGCCGTGCAGAAGTGGCAAACTTAGGTTTGAAAGCGGTAGCGGCTGGTACGTTAGCAAACCTAATGAGTGCATGTTTAGCGGGTATCTTCATCCTGCTTTAAGCTAGATTCAGTTAAAGTAGCTAGATTCAATAAAAGCGCTTAAATTTAGTAAAAGCGGGTATCTTACTTACGGAGTTTACGTAAGAAGGGTATCCGCTTTTTTGTGCCTGCTGGTTAGGTTGATTCAGATTCAAACCACCACTTTCATTACTCTGTCGTGTATAAGGCTCACTCGGAAGAGTAATAGAGCAAGCTCCTTTTATCCGATATACTTGAATATCATTAGGTTGCGATTAATATCGTTCGGTTTCGATTAAGCACATTCGATTTCGATTGAGAATATTCGGTTTCGATTAAGAATATTCCGTTCCGACTAAGAATACGGCAACCAAGTCCAATAAATCAAAGGTCTCCCCATGAACATGCGCGTTCTCATCGGTCTTATCACTGCCTTCATCGGCTTGTTTGCGATGGTTTATCTTATTGCTGGTGGTACTCAGTTCCCTATCTCTCAGTGGCCGCAAGAGGCTTACCACGGTTTAGTCTTCAGCATCGTATGGGGCACTGGTGTAGCCGCATCGGTGGGGCATTTCTTCTCGGCATTGGTGTTTGTGACCATTGCAGTGGTTTGCTATGCGGTCGGTTATAAAATCGGTGGGCTCTTCTCAAGCAAATCAGAAGCGTAAATTAGAAGTTTAAACGTACGCTCTATGCATTTTCTTTAGGGTTAACGTTCGCCTTAACCCTCTCTTAACCTCCCGCTCGTTATCTTGTCTCCATTCTTACAGGAGACAAGAAGATGAAATTGAATCTTCCTTTAAAACATTCCCTTATTTCACTTGCTCTAATCGGGTTGATCGGTTGCACGACAACCAGTCAGGCTGACTTTGTTTCGTTAGCAGAGCAAAGCACTAGCCAGACACAGCAAAGCTTGCTTTCAGAGCTGATCCAACAAACCTCTGAAGAACAGGCTTTGAACCAGCATGCTTCTAATGAACAAGAGTTAGATACAGAGAATCTACAACTCACCGATTTAGTGAATGCACCAGAACTCGATCTCTATATCGAGCGCGCTCTGCAGAACAGTCCAAGCCTTCAACAAAGTATCACAGCACTCAAAATAGCTTATGCGCAGCAAGGTGTAACTTCAGGTGATCGCTTACCAACCGTCGATGCGAGCTTTTCTGGTCAAGCTGACGAAGGCACTAACGGCTCAAGCACCACTGAAACCTACACCACGGATGTCACGGTCGGTTGGGAGTTGGACTTATGGCAGAAATTAGCAGACACAAACAACGCCGCTTTGAAAGATATTGCGACGTCTCAGGCTAACCTTCAGGGCGCTCAAGATCTTTTGGTCGCGAGTGTGATGAGAGGTTGGCTTGATATCAGTTTGAAGCAACAGCTTGTCGATATCGAATCGCAACGTTTGGTGATTCTAGAAAACAACGAAGAACTTGTTTTAGAACGTTATCGCGCAGGGCTAGGTAGCCTTGAAGATCTAGATAATGCAAAAACGAGCAGCGCATCGACTCAAGCAACTTTGGCCGATTACCAAGAGCAACTGGCACAAAGTCGACGCGCGTTAGTTTTGTTAACGGGACAGTGGAGTGGGGAGTCTGATGAGGCGTCTCTCGTTGAGCTCGGTTCATTTCCAACCATAATCAATCCGCTAGACAACATGCCGACGCAAGATCTGGCAGGGCGTCCGGATCTTCAAGCAGCTTTCTTCAATATTGAAGCAGAAACATTGCGTGCTGATGCTGCGTACAAAGCGATGCTGCCTTCGATCAGTTTATCTGCAAGCCTAACCGATATGGCGGAATCTCCGAGTGAAGCCTTGTTGACTGGGCCTTTGTGGAGTGCGCTTGGTCAAGTGTCGGCACCACTGTTTCAGGGTGGCAAGCTGAAAGCACAGGCTGAGATTGCAGATCTAACCACAGAAACCAGCTACTGGGCTTACCAAGAAACTCTGTTGAATGCGGTGAATGAAGTGGAAAACGCAATGGGTCAAGAGTCGTCATTAACGCTTCAACAGCAACATCTAACGAACGCCTTGGTGAGCGCACAACGCAGCTTCACCAGTTATGAAGAGAAATACCGTCAGGGTTTGGTCGACATTTTTGATTTACTTACTGTTCAGCAACAAACCTATGATCTTGAAGCGCAGCTAACACAAACCATCTATAACCGTCTCGTAAACCGAATTGATTTAGGCCTAGCTCTGGGCTTAGGAGTATCTTCATGAAACTGAACACCATCACAATTGCAATCACCCTTGTTGCTGGTTCAAGCATTTTTGCTGCCCTCGCTTACAACGGTTCACAAACAGAGCCTACTCCTCAAAAGACGAATGAATTAACGGTTTCAGAGTCTCAAGTCATGGTTGCTGAAACTAAGTCTATTGGGACTAAGTATATTGGAGCTAAGTCTGTTGAAACGACCACCTTAGCAGCCTCACAACAACAGCAAGTGTCTGTCGTACTTGCCACTCTCGGTGACTACCAAGCGGAAGTGGTGGGCTACGGAGAAGCGAAGTCTCGCTATGAGTTGATGTTTTCAACAGAAGTTAGTGGCCGAGTAGAAACGATCAGCTCGCAGTTCGAAACCGGGCAAGTGATTGGCCAAGGTGAGGTGATCGCCAATATCGACTCGACCAACTATCAACAAGCGGTTACACAAGCGAAAGCGAATGTTGCCCAAGCTCAACTGGATTTATTGGAAGAGCAGAGACAAGGCGAACAAGCTAAGTCTGAGTGGCAACGCTCTGGTTTGTCTGGCGAGCCGGATTCACCTTTGGTGTTGCGTGAACCACAATTGGCACAAGTAACCGCTGCCTTAGAGAACGCCAAGCTTGAATTGGTGAAGGCTGAGCAAGACCTCGAAAAAACAACCTTGGTTGCCCCTTTTGATTCGTTGGTCGTGAGCCGTGATGTTCAACCGGGAAGCTACGCACAAACGGGCGCTCAGATAGCCACGTTATACAGCGTTGATGAGGTTGAGGTCTCTGTTCCTTTGTCTGAAAGCCAATGGTTGAGCTTACCAAACAGCGATAACTCGCAATTGAAAGAGCAGCCGTGGCCAGTGACTCTGTCGAGTTCTGATGGTCAATACCAGTGGCAAGGTTATGTCGAGCGAGTTGAGCAACATTTACAACAAGACACACGTCAACGTTCACTGATCGTGAAAGTCGATAACCCTTTGGAGCAAGAGAAAGATCTTTATCCAGGCACATTCGTACAAGCGACGATCTCGGGTAAGCAATTAAACCAATTATGGGAGCTTCCAGCCTCAGCTCTTTCTCAGCAAGGTGACCTGTGGTTTGTGGATGATAGCGGTCAACTTTCGAAATCAAACGCGAATGTTGAGTTTGAAAAGGGCGGTTTGATTTACATCGACCCAACCAAACTGAGCAACTCTACCGAGCTAAATAGCCTTACAGAATCAAATAGTGACAGTGTGCAAGTGGTCAAGCGTCCATTAAGCAGCTTTAAATCAGGCGTGGTTGTGCTGGCTAAGGCGGAGGGTTAGTTATGTCTAACGAGCTGAAACCTAATAACCAAGCGCAATGTGATCACCAAGTACACAGTAACCAGACGTCGAGTAAGTCACATACTGGCGTAATCGCGTGGTTTGCTAACAACTCTGTGGCAGCGAACTTACTGTTAGTGGGCGTGATCATCATTGGTGTGTTGTCGCTTAACACGTTACGTAAAGAAGCATTCCCGAGCCTAGAACCCGATGTTGTCACTGTTTCAGTGACTTATGACAGTGGTGACCCTGTTCAGGCGGAAGAAGGCCTTGCGATTAAGATTGAAGATGCGTTAGAAACCGTACCGGGCATTAAGCGTATTACGTCAACTTCCGACGCGAATGGCAGTCACGTTTCGATTGAGAAAACGAGCACCTATGACCTTGATACCCTGTTAACCGACGTTAAAACTAAGGTTGATGCGATCAATAACCTGCCTGCAGGCGCTGACAATCCTGTGATTGATAAGGCTCGCATGCAAGATCATGCTTTATGGGTGCAGCTCTATGGTGACGCAGACCGAGCAACGTTGCAGAGTTTAGCCGAGCAACTTAAGTCGGACTTACTGAGCCAATCGGCGATTCGTGATTTGGAAATCAAAGCCAAAGCCGATCCTATGATCTCGGTTGAGGTTGATGAGAACAAGCTCCAAGCTTATGGATTAACACTGACTGACGTTTCTGAAGCGATCAATGCGGAATCTTCTGCAGCTATCTCGACCAGCCTTCGCAATGGTGAAAAAACGGTTCGTTTGAAGGTATCTGAACAGGCGTACGAACTGCAAGATTTCAACGCGATTCCGGTGATGACGACAGCTGATGGTACGCAAATAACACTGGGTGACATTGCCAACGTTGAAGACATGTTTGCCGACGATACCTTCGTGCTTTCTCGTTATAACCAACAGAATGCGATGGCGATTCAGATCGTGATGGATGAATACGGAGACGTCGTCAGCATCGTTGAACAGGCTCAACAAGTGGTGGATCGCTGGGAAAACAGCAACATGCTGCCTAATGATGTCGAGATTGAAACTTGGTACGACAAAAGCACCATGATCAAAGACCGCTTGAGCCTGTTAGTGAAGAACGCGCTCACCGGTATCGCTTTGGTATTCATCGTGTTAGCGGTGTTTCTCAACGTGCGTGTCGCTTTCTGGGTAGCTGCGGGCTTACCGTTCGTATTCTTTGGCACCATGTTCTTCATGACAGACACCTTTATGGGGTTAACCATCAATGAAATGACCACCTTTGGTTTCATTATGGCGCTCGGGATAGTGGTCGATGATGCGGTGGTGGTAGGGGAGAGTATCTACTCCACACGCAAAGAAGAAGGCGACTCGATCGGCAGTACTATTCGAGGCACCATGAAGGTGGCATCACCGACTATATTTGGTGTGTTGACGACGGTTGTTGCCTTCTTAGCGCTAGCTAACGTTGAAGGTAAAATGGGGCAGATTTACGCTCAGTTCGGTACGGTCGTGACTATCTGTTTGTTACTGTCTTTGGTTGAGTCTAAGTTCATTCTTCCATCGCACCTCGCGCACATTAATACCAAGCGTAGTGAGAAAAAGGGGCTGTGGGCTCGTGTTCAACATGCTGCCGATACTGGGCTAGGTTGGTTTAATAAGCGCATTTATTGCCCTGTGATTGAATGGGCGCTGAAACTGCGTTATGCCGTGGTGATGGTTTTCTTGTCGCTACTAATATTAGTAGCAGGATTACCAATGACAGGCGCGGTTCGTGTGGCGTTTTTCCCTGATATGCCGGGCGACACCGTGACTGCTGATATGTCAATGCAAAACGACGCGAGCTTTGGTCAAACCCAGCAAAACTTATTAGTGCTTGAAGCGGCGGCAACACAAACAGATGAAACTCTGAGAGCGCAATACGGTGCTCAAGATGAAGCATCGGAACTGCTGAGCCTTCAGGTTATCGCCGATGCTGATGATTCTGGCCAAGTGAAAATTGAATTAGATAGCGACAGTGTCTACACATCGAACGAGTTTGCAGATGCGTGGCAAGAGACAGTGGGCACGATGGAAGGGGTTAAGAAGCTCAAAATCTTGTCTAAAATGGAGATGGTCGACAACTTCAAAGTCGAGCTAAAAGCGTGGAATGAAGAATCAGTTTCGGCGGCGGGCAATGAGTTCTTAACCAAGCTGCAAGCTATTGACGGTGTGAGTGGCATTGATCATAACTTGGATCTGGGTGAACCTCAGTATCGTTTCGAATTAACACAGCAAGGTCGCGCGTTGGGGTTTGATACTGCAAGCCTTTCGCAACAAGTACTGCAAGCGTTTGGTGGTGATATTGTTCAGCAGTTCCAACGTGGTAAAGATGAGGTGAAAGTTCGAGTTCGTTACCCAGAGTCGGATCGTCAAACCATTGCGGATATCAAGCAATCGAGCGTGAGAACCAACGACGGTACCGTGGTGCCTTTGAGCACAGTCGCTAAAGTATATTCTGATTACCAAGTATCAGAGATCACGCGCATTGATAGCCAACGTGCGGTGTACATCAGCGCTGTATTAGACAAAGAGGTGGTTGCACCTGCAGAGCTTGTTCATCAGTTGCAAGACACATTAGTACCCGATTTAGAAGCGCAATATCCGGGGCTAACGGTCGACTTTGCTGGCGAAACGGAAGAGCAAGAAGAAACCGCGAGTTCAATGATGAGCATGTTTGTACTCGCCATGATTGCTATCTACACGCTGCTTGCTATCCCGCTGAAGTCTTACATTCAACCGGTGATCATCATGACGGCGATTCCATTTGGTATTGTTGGAGCAATCTTAGGGCACTGGTGGAATGACTTAACAATCAGTATCCTATCGTTAAACGGTATCCTTGCGTTGAGTGGCGTGGTGGTGAATGACAGCTTGTTGTTGGTTTCTCGTTTCAATGAGCTAATCAAAGAGCAGGGCAAGTCGGTTCACGATGCGATTGTTGAAGCGTGTTCTGGTCGACTAAGAGCCGTGTTACTCACATCTGTCACCACGTTCGCAGGTTTGACGCCACTATTAAGTGAAACGTCTCTGCAGGCTCAATTCCTGATCCCAGCAGCGGCGGCATTAGGTTACGGCATTTTGTTTGCGACGTTTATTACACTGATTCTGACGCCAGCATTACTAATGATTCAGTGTGAGATTAAGTCTCTGATTCTTAAAGTCACAAATCGAGTCAAAGGCGTTGAACAAACGGCTTAACAATGGCTAAGCTAATGATGATATCTAGGCTGATGAATACCGAGATATCATCAGCTGCATCGGTCTAGGTTCGTTACAGGTCAAGATATTAAAGAGCACGGCATAACAAGCCACACAACAACTAAAATAGAGGTCGTCACGATGGCAGAATCCGTCACTAATAAACTCACAGATAAGCTTCAATTGCTTTTGGTTGAAGACGACCTTGATTTAGCCACTGCTGTTATTGATTACCTCGATTTAGAAGACATCCAGTGTGATCATGCAGCAAATGGTTTAGCTGGACTCAATCTCATAGAAACTAATCGCTATGACGCAGTAATTCTCGATCTCAACTTGCCAAAAATGAATGGCTTGCAGGTTTGTGAGAATCTCAGAGCGCGGGGTATTGATACACCCGTTTTGATGCTGACGGCGCGTGATACGCTCGATGATAAACTGACAGGCTTTTCAAAAGGGGCCGATGACTACTTGATCAAACCATTTGCGATGGAAGAGTTGATTGTTCGAGCTCAAGTATTGGCAAAGCGGCGCAGTGGTCAGGTTAGCCGCTTATCGGTGAGCGATCTCGAGATCGACCTTAAACAGCATCAAGCGTATCGTGCGAACTCACCTCTCAAGCTTTCCCCAACTGCGCTCAAAATTTTAGAAGTTTTGATGCGATCTAGTCCTAATCCTGTTTCACGAGAGACGATCATGCAGGGCGTGTGGGGCGACGACCAACCAGACAGTAACAGCTTGAAAGTACACATCTTTAATTTGCGTAAACAAGTGGATGCAGAACAAGACAATAAGCTACTGCATACTATTGCGGGCAAAGGTTTTGCGATTAAGGAGTTACGACAAGAATGAAGATCAGACCGAGTTTAAGGATCTACGTCTTATTGGCGATTCTGGTCACTGGCGTGACGACGATTCTGGTTCTTTCTGCATTGAGCGTAAATTACTTTGTCTCTGGGATGGATATCGCTATGCGTGGCTCTATGATTGCCCAAGCGCAACAAGATGCGGTGAAGCCGGGCAAGCCTATGACCAATCAAGAATTTACGGTGGCGACCCAATGGAGCGACTTGCCACAAGGTATTCAGAACAACCTTAACCAGAACGAACTGCAATTCAACCGCATGACCAAAATGATCATTGGCAAATCTATATTCTCACCTCCCGAGAAAGGCTATTTCGCCATGAAGGTAATGAAAGGTGATGAGGTTCGTTATGTTTCTGCGGTGTTTACGCAAAGGCATGATCAATTTATGAAAGATGACGGGCTTCCGCACTTTGTGATGATTTTATTGACCGCATTGGGTGCGATTGTATTGTTTTTCGTTATCTTGGTTTTGGTGTTACGTAAGGTGGCATCGCCTGTTGAGCAGCTAAAGAACTGGGCCAAATCGTTAGATAAAGATAACCTCAATGAACCGACACCAGATTTTCACTTCAGTGAACTGAACACCTTGGCTCACATCATTCGTGATAGTTTGAGTTCGGTTCAAAACAGCTTAGAACGAGAGCAGAAATTTTTGGGTTACGCGAGCCACGAATTACGTACCCCTATTGCTGTCACAAGAACCAACAGTGAACTGCTAGAGAAGCTGATTCAAAAGGGTAAGAGCCCAGAAAAGCAGCTTGAAGTGATAGACCGAATTAAGCGCGCGGGTTTCACCATGACAGACCTGACAGAAACTTTGTTGTGGCTCACCCGACAACAAGACAAAGACCTGCCTCTGGAAAACGTACATCTTGGCGAACTGTCGCAACAGATTACCCACGATTTAAGCTATCTATTGAATGGTAAAGCGGTGGTTGTGAATCTTGAAAGCGACGACACACAATGCCAGTTACCAGCTGGACTAACCCGAATCGTGCTGACCAATTTGATTCGCAATGCTTTCCAGCACACAGGAAGCGGTACCGTGGATATCGTTCAAGTGGGTTCAAAAGTCACCATTGTTAACAACAACACTGATGGCACGGTAGAAGACAATCATTTGGGCTTTGGTCTAGGGTTAGAGCTCACCGAAAAGCTGCTTGCGCAATATCAATGGCAGTACCATAACCAAGAGCTGGCTGGTGGCCGTGAAGTGTGGGTGGATTTCTCGTAATGCACTGGCGTGATCGTTTTAAGGTGTATTGGTATCACCGAAAACAGACTAACCGCTCGAATGGCGACAAGGCCAAAGCTCTCGGTTGGACTAGTGAAGAGAGTCAATTGTGTCGCTTTGAAGTGATCGCTCGCTCGGCTGATTTCGAAAAGAAGCGTGTTTTAGATTTGGGTTGTGGCTATGGCGAGTTGTTTGAACTGCTCGACAGCATCTATCGAATTCAATCTTACACCGGCGTTGACCAACATGCAGGCTTTCTAAAAAAGGCTAGGCAGAACTACACAGAAGATCGTTGTCAGTTTTTGTCGGGTGACATGAGCAAAATGAACCTTGAGGCGCATGATATTGTTATCGCTAGTGGTTCACTGAACTACATCTCTCGTGATCCTGACTATCTGACAAACATGATTACTCGTATGTTTGAGTTGGCGAATCAGACGGTGATTTTTAATCTTCTCAATTCAAGCCAATATCCTTCACGTAATACCTTGATGAGTTATCACCCTCAAGGTGTCTATCGTTTCTGTAAAACCCTCTGTGATGACGTCTCTTTAATAGAGGGCTACGCAGAAGGGGATTTCACGATAGTGATGAACAAGGTCTGCTCCTAAACCTAAACCTAAACCTAAACCTAAACCTAAACCTAAACCTAAACCTGAGCCAGAGCGAAGTGTAGTGGTCTAATGATCCCGGACACCAAATTAGGTGGTAAAGTCTCCACCATAAATGAGGTGTTCAATGACAAAAC
>NZ_JANVFC010000008.1:0-222038 GCF_025195005.1 Vibrio sp. NC2 | reverse complement strand
GGAGCCGGATTTGAACCGACGACCTTCGGGTTATGAGCCCGACGAGCTACCAAACTGCTCCATCCCGCGTCCGGATGCATTGTTAAGTACAATGAAACTTGACCATCTTCTTCAGTGCTAAGCACAAGAGAGAATTTGGAGCGATACATCGGGTTCGAACCGATGACCTCAACCTTGGCAAGGTTGCGCTCTACCAACTGAGCTAGTATCGCAATCTGAAACGTCTTTCGTCGTTCAGGGCTGCGAATTATAAGAGCATTTTTTTGTGATGCAAGTCCTTAATGCAAAATTACGAAAGTTTTTACTCAACTGCTGTAAAAGCACGCAGATTTGCAAAAAAATCAGCTCTTATGTCCCTGAAAAGTTAGATAAACGTGATCATTTGATCTGATTAGATGTTAATAATCGTTTTTCGGTAGTACTGCAGTTCAGCGATCGACTCACGAATATCATCCAATGCAAGGTGACTTCCCGACTTTGAAAAACCATCAAGTACTTCGGGTTTCCAGCGACGAGTCAGCTCTTTCAGGGTACTTACATCGACATAACGGTAATGGAAGTACTCTTCTAGCTCTGGCATGTGTTTGTATAAGAAACGGCGATCTTGGCCAATGCTGTTACCACAAATCGGTGATTTGCCTTTTGGTACCCACTTCTCAAGAAACTCAATCGTTTGTTGAATAGCCTCTTGCTCTGAAACCGTGCTTTCTTGAATTCGTTTCACTAGGCCGCTGCCGGTGTGGGTGGTTGTACACCACTCGTCCATCTTGTCCAATTCACTCTGAGGTTGGTGAATAGCCAAAACAGGTCCTTCAGCCAGGATGTTAAGCTCACTATCAGTAACGATAGTAGCAATTTCAATGATTTTATGAGTTTCAGGATCAAGTCCCGTCATCTCTAGATCAACCCAAATCAGGTTCTGATCGCTAAAGGACATAAGGCGTCGCCTATTTGTTTATGTATAAAAGAGGTACTATACCCAAATAACTATACTCAAACTAGCTTTAGGGCCATCGAAATCAATGGTACCAACAACATTCCGTTTGAGTCCTCAATCATCAAGTTAGATGTGTTAAGTGAAAAATTGTGGCTAAAAAAAAGAAGTTAACCAAAGGTCAAGTGCGTCGTGTTCGTAGCAACCAGAACAAGCGACTCAAGAAAGAAGATTCTATCCAGTGGGATGAGAACATGCTTGGCGGAACAAAAAGCGGACTCGTAATTACGCGCTTTGGCCAACATGCCGATATCGAAGATCTTGAAACCAACGAAGTTCACCGTTGTAACTTACGCCGCAGTATTGAAACGTTAGTTTCTGGAGACAAAGTCATTTGGCGCGCAGGACTTGAATCAATGGCCGGCATCTCTGGTGTTGTAGAAGCCGTTGAGCCAAGAACGTCAATGCTAACTCGCCCTGATTACTACGACGGCCTAAAACCGGTTGCCGCAAACGTAGACCAAATGGTTATCGTTTCAGCTGTACTGCCGGAGCTATCACTTAATATCATCGACCGTTACTTGATCGCCTCTGAAACGGTGAATATTGCCCCGTTAGTTGTGCTCAATAAAGTCGACTTGCTGACAGAACAACAAATTAGCGAATACCGCGAAACGCTGAAAATATACGAGAAAATCGGCTATAAAGTCATGTTCGTCAGTAAAGAGTCGGGTTACGGCATCAAAGAGTTGGAAGCTGAACTGAAAGATCGTATCAACATTTTCGTTGGTCAATCTGGCGTAGGTAAATCCAGCGTAGTGAATGCACTCATGCCGACATTAGACATTGAAGAAGGCGCGGTTTCTGAAAACTCAGGACTGGGTCAACACACTACGACTGCGGCGCGTTTGTATCACTTCCCTTCTGGTGGTGATCTTATCGATTCCCCAGGGGTACGTGAATTCGGCCTATGGCATTTAGAACCCGATGAAGTCACTGATGCTTTCATTGAATTCAAGCCATACCTAGGTGGTTGTAAATTCCGTGACTGTAAACACAATGACGATCCTGGATGTCTTCTACGTGAAGCCGTTGAAGACGGTAAAATTAGCCGCTTACGTTTTGCTAGCTACCATCGCATTATTGAAACAATGGCTGACAACAAAGATAACCGTCAGTACTCACGAAGCAAGAAAGCCGATCTCTAATCGCGTTTTTGTGAACAAATGTGTGCATTTACTGACAATTGGCGCGAATTTAAGTAACATCTCGCGCCCTAAACCGTCATCGACAGATTTAATTGAAAAACAATTAGCATTGGAAAATTAATACAATGGATAAGATTAAAGTTGGATTGCAGTACTGGATCCCACAGCATGGGCTAACTCGCCTAGTCGGTAAACTGGCATCTGCTAAAGCGGGTGGCTTAACGACAGCGATCATCAACTGGTTCATCAAGCAATACAAAGTAAACATGGATGAAGCTCTGCATAGCGATCCAAAACACTTTAAAACATTCAATGAATTCTTCGTACGTGAATTGAAAGAAGGCATGCGCCCTGTCGCAGAAGGTGACTCTGTTATTGTTCACCCTGCTGATGCACGTGTAAGCCAGTTTGGCCCAATTACTGACGGTCAACTGATTCAAGCTAAAAACCATAACTACTCAGCTCGTGAGCTATTGGGTGGTGATGCTGCTCTAGCGGATGAATTTAAAGACGGCGAATTTGCAACGCTTTACTTGTCGCCAAGTGATTACCATCGCGTGCACATGCCATGTGACGGCACACTTCGCCAGATGATCTACGTTCCGGGTGACCTTTTCTCAGTTAACCCGTTAACGGCAGAGAACGTTCCAAACCTATTCGCACGTAACGAGCGTGTGGTTTGTATCTTTGATACTGAGTTTGGCCCAATGGCACAAGTGCTGGTTGGCGCAACTATCGTTGGCAGCATCGAGCAAGTATGGGCTGGCACCATTACTCCACCTCGTGGTAACTCAGTTTACAAATGGGATTACCCTGCACAAGGTGATACAGCTGTCGTCTTGAAGAAAGGCGAAGAGATGGGCCGCTTTAAGCTTGGTTCAACGGTTATCAACCTGTTCGCTAAAGACGCAATCAAGTTTGACGAAACGATGCAAAATGGTGAGAAAACCGTTCTAGGCACCCCTTTCGCGCATATTGCGGGCAAAGACGTTGAAGTAAATGAAGAGACTGCTGAAGCTGTTGATTCAACAGAGAACACAGACCAAGTCTAACTCTCTGAGTTAACTTAGTAAGCTTTAAGGGCGCGTTAGTTTTCTACTTTTAGAGAATAACGCGCCTTTTTCTTATCTAGTTCGAGATATTTCCCTTAAAGATTTCAACAAATCTAACTACCGATAACCTTATTCTCAACGAGCAGTACGTCGAATTACCAAGAAAAAAGATTGACCAAAAACAAAACAACTGTCGAAACCTTAAACAACTTTCCGATTTTACAACCCGTCTCCAAGTACCAAAAATCCAGATAACTTACTCTATTTGAAGATATTTTATTCATAGGGTCTTTGTACATGCCTAAACTCAATGTTGGCGTTCTGGCCAAGCTGTTGATTTGTTTTGCGATTCCCTTGGGCGTGTTATTCATGCCGATAGATTCAATACCAATCGATGATCTCACGCTGATTCAACACCGCTTGTTGGCTATATTCTTGTTGGCCGCTCTACTGTGGGTGCTTGAACCTGTTCCGGTATTCGCCACTTCCATTTTGATCATTGCGCTTGAACTGGTGATGATTTCCGACAAAGGTTTGCACCTATTTAGAAACCCACCAGCAGGACACGATCTCGGTGAGTTAATCAAATATACCGACATATTCGGTGCATTTTCGTCACCAATCATCATCCTCTTCATGGGTGGTTTCGCTCTCGCGATATCGGCATCCAAGTACGAACTCGACAACAACTTAGCGCGAGTATTACTCAAACCATTTGGTACAGAACCGCGCTTCATTATGCTCGGCTTAATGCTGATCACCGCCGTGTTCTCAATGTTCATGTCGAATACCGCCACAACGGTAATGATGCTCGCGCTGCTAGGTCCAATCGTGGCGTCAGCACCAAAAGGCGACATGGGCATCAAGGCGTTGGTGTTGTGTATTCCAATTGCTGCTAACACCGGTGGTATCGCGACACCAATCGGTACACCGCCCAATGCCATCGCACTGCAATACCTGACGGGTGAGAACAGTATCGACTTCCTAAGCTGGATGATGATGGGCTTGCCCTTTGTGATCATTCAACTGACCATCGCTTGGTTCCTTCTACAGAAGTTTTTCCCGTCCAAGGAAAGAAACATGGTGCTCAAGCTTGATGGCCAATTTAGAAAAAGCTGGCGTGCGATTGTGGTTTACGTCACCTTCGCCGCCACTATCCTATTGTGGATGACCACCAAACTGCACGGCATGAACACCTATGTGGTGTCTATCATTCCACTGGCGGTGTTTACTCTCACCGGTATCATGGGCAAAGAAGAGCTTAAGCTGATTAACTGGGATGTATTGTGGCTAGTAGCCGGTGGTATTGCGATTGGTATAGGACTCGATAAAACAGGCTTAGCCGTGGCACTCGCACACGCGATTGATTATGAGTCGCTCTCACCAACGGCGGTAGTGCTAACGTTATCCATCGTATGTTGGTTAATGGCGAACTTCATGTCAAACACCGCAACGGCCAACTTACTGATGCCGATCGCCGCTGCGATTGGTGCATCAATGGAAAGCTTGGTTGCGATAGGAGGCCTGCAAGGACTACTGGTTGTGGTCGCCTTCTCTGCATCGCTAGGTATGATTTTACCCGTATCGACACCACCAAACTCGTTGGCCTACTCGACCGGGCTTATCGAAAGTAAAGACATGGCGAAGATGGGTATCATCTTAGGAATCGTCGGCTTGCTGATGGTCTACCTCGCACTGTTTATTATCACCTAGCACGTTAGCTTATTATCACCTAACACGTTAGCTTTTCACTACAACCCTCCAGATAGCAATCATGATTTCGCTATCTGGAGGGTTTATCAGTTTTTAATCGATAGATAATTGTGATTCTACTTCACGGTTTATTAAAAATAACGATAAGTCATTTTAAATTTTTGATTTTAAACACATTTACTAACATCAAGACAGCGACAATATCCCCCTATAAGAAACACATCAGTTCAATATCAAGTACGTCACTGTCGTTAGCATTTGTCTAATAAGAGAGGAATAAGCTGTGAGACATACTATTAAGTTTAAAATTCAGATCGCGATTGCGGTCATTATCGCCGTCGTGAGTGGCGCTCAAGCCTGGATATCAGTTAATCAGCTGACTCAAGAAACCGAGGTCGCGATTAACCAAGAAATGAAAAATGTCAGTGTTGGCACCACGAATTACATTGCCGATTGGCTCTCAATCCGCAGTGATATGATGCTTGCCAATGAATCGACTATTTCAAGTAGTAGCAACTCTGATCGCGAGTTATTGATCACCAAGCAAGCCGGACAATTCTTGTCTGTTTATGCAGGGTTCAGCGATGGCACGATCGCTTATGGCGACAAAGGTGAAGATTGGCCAGCAGGCTATGACCCGCGCACTCGCCCTTGGTATAAAGATGCCAACGCAACATCAGATCTCATCATTACCGAACCTTATCAAGACTTTGACGGCAGCATTGTCATCAGCTTTGCGAAAGCATTCAGTGGCGATAGACAAGGTGTTCTCGCGGCCGATCTAACCGTAACCAGCATTATCGATACGGTTCTCAATGTAAAACTGGATAACGATGGCTTTGCGTTTTTAGTCGACGGCAATAACAACATTGTGGCCTACAGTGATGAAGAACTGAGTCAAAAACCACTGACCAGTCTGAACCCCGAACTAACAACCAACAAGGTGTCACAACTGCTTCAAGACCAAATGATCACTACTCTCACTTGGCCGGGTCAAGGCGATAAGCTGGTCTATATTGCCAACGTCCCGAATACTGATTGGTCGTTAGGTATTGTTATCGATAAAGAAATGGCGTTTTCTGCAGTATCCGATGCCATTCAATTCATCACGCTGACCTCTTTGGTTTTGTACATCATCATTTCAATTGCGAGCACAATGGTGATTAACCGCCTACTTTCTCCATTACAAACCTTGTCTGAAGCCTTAACTCAGCTCGCACAAGGCAGAGGTGACCTCACTCAACGTATTGATATCACACGTATGGATGAGATTGGCAAACTTGCCGAGCTCGTGAACCAGTTCTTAAGCCAGATGCAAAGCATGTTGAAGGGCGTAATAGAACACAGCCACGATCTCAACAATCATGCAGAGAAAGCCAATCAACTGGCGACCCAGTCTTCGATTAGCGTTGAGAATCAACAAAACGATATCAACCAAATTGCGACCGCGATTCATGAGATGTCCGCCACCGCAGCCGAAGTGGCTAGCCATGCCGAATTAACGGCATCCGCTTCTCAGGCATCCGCTACTGCTTGTAACGAAGGCCAAGAGGTCATCCAACAAAACCGCGATGCGATTACTGGCTTGGCGACTCAAGTTGAAGATGCCGCCAATGTGATTCGTGAATTAGAGAGCAATGCTCAAAGCATCAACCAGATCCTCTCCACCATTCAAGGCATTGCCGAACAGACCAACCTGTTGGCATTGAATGCGGCGATTGAAGCCGCTCGAGCGGGTGAACAAGGTCGTGGGTTTGCGGTTGTGGCCGATGAAGTTCGAGTGCTCAGCCAAAGAACGCATGGCTCGACCGAAGAAATCCGCGTGATGATTGATACGCTGCAGAAGAATACCGAACATGCCGTCGAAAGCATGACCACCAGCACTCAACTGGCAGAGAACAGTGTTGGCTTCGCAGAACAAGCCCATGGCAGCCTGACTAAAATCACGCAAGCAATCACTGAAATCAACGACATGGCGCTGCAAATAGCCAGTGCTGCAGAAGAGCAACGCGCGGTCAGCGAGGACATCAGCCGCAATACGCAAGGAATCAAAGACGCATCCGACGATCTTGCCCAGCAAGCGGAAAGCAGTCGCAATAGCTCAAATGAAATGAGCAGCGCTGCTGAGTCGATGCGCCAAGACGTGGAGCGCTTTAAGGTATAGCGCTTTAAGGTTTAGCGCGCCTCAAGCAAAATAAGTGAACCACACCAGCAAGCGACAGCTGACATATACTAATAACTGAAACAAAGTCGTTCTTTCATAAGAATCACTTTGTTCTCAGTTCGGTTTGATGCATATTGATGAGCTAATTTATCCCAGACACAAGGATGTTATTCAGATGGGATTCGAATGGTTAGCTCTTGCTGCCGCTTTTCTTTGGGCGATTGCGAGCCTGATGTCAGTAAAACCTGCTCAACACTTAGGTTCTTTCGCCTACAGCCGCTGGCGAATGGGTTGTACCGCGATCATCTTATCAAGCATGGCTTGGTTTACCGGTGGTTGGTCAAGTGTGGAAGCTGACTTAGTCACGCCGATGATGCTGTCGGGTCTAATTGGTATCTTCATTGGTGATACGGCCCTATTTGCCTGTTTGAACCGAATGGGACCGCGCCAAGCGGGTTTGCTGTTCTCTTGTCACGCCGTGTTCTCGGCGATTCTTGGTTACTTCCTGTTTAGCGAAAGCATGACTTCGGTGGAGCTTATTGGCTCGGCGTTGGTGTTTAGTGGTGTATTAACCGCAATCTTCTTTGGTCGTCGTGGACAAGCGAACAACCAACTCGAAACCATTAAGGGCACGGTGTGGATTGGTGTTGCGTTGGGAATCACCGCCGCGATCTGCCAAGCATTGGGCGGCATTATTGCCAAACCCGTGATGCAAACTAGCATTGACCCAATAGCCGCCTCTGCCATTCGAATGATCACCGCCTTTGTGGCTCACTCACTGTTTCGCTTAACAGGCGCCAAACTTTCACGCGCACTTAACCCAATGAATAAGCAGATATTCGCGATTACCGCGGTTAACGGCTTTTTGGCAATGGCGGTGGGAATGACGCTGATCTTGTACGCGTTGCAAGAAGGCAATGTCGGCATGGTCGCTCTGTTATCTTCAACCACGCCCATCATGTTGTTACCGATACTCTGGTTGTACACCAAGCAGAGACCAAATGCCTACGCTTGGATAGGTGCCATTGTTGCCGTGGTGGGTACTGGGATTCTGGTCAGCTAGTAGGCACCGGTATTTTGGTCAGATAGAGCACCGGTATTCTAGTTAGCTAGTGAAGCGGATTGAAAGCTGAGAGTTAATAGCTAACCGTTAATAGCTAAGGACTATTAACTCTCAGTAAAAACAAAAGCAAAAAGCTAAGAACGCGGGAAAGGAAAAGCCGTCACGTCATCGATGTGGTCGTAGCCCAGCGCCAGCATGATCAGACGATCGATACCTAGAGCAACACCCGCACAGTCTGGTAAGCCCGCTTTTAATGCCTCAATCAAGTGATGGTCAATCGGTTGAGGCGATAAGCCCATCTCAATGCGTTTGGCATTATCACCTTCAAAGCGCTGAAGTTGTTCTTGTGGCTTATCGAGTTCATGGAAGCCGTTTGCCAATTCAATCCCTTTGAAATACACCTCAAAGCGATCCGCCACTCGTGGATCATTCGGGTTAATCTTGGCTAACGCCGCTTGTGATGCTGGGAAGTCATAAACAAACGCAGGCACTTGCTGCCCTATCTTAGCTTCAACCCCAATACTAAACAGCAGCTGCAATAACGTGTCGCGGTCTTCTTCTGGATCTGCAATGTCGCTGAGCCCTAGTTTCGCTGCAGCTTGCTTTAGCGTATCCATCGAATCTTCCAGTGGACACACACCCAACACATCAATAAAGGCTTGTTGGTAAGTCATTCGCTGTGCTGAGCCTGATTTAAGTACCTGCTGTAACAACAGATCCATTTCATCCATCAAGTCATGATGATCAAAGCCAACACGATACCACTCCAACATAGTGAACTCAGGGTTGTGATAACGGCCATTTTCTTCGTTACGGAAAGACTTACAAATTTGGTAGATACAGCCACTGCCTGCCGCTAACAGTCGTTTCATATGAAACTCTGGGCTCGTCATAAAGAACAGTGGTTGGCCGTGCGCATAACCCGGCCCTACGAATTCAGTTTTGAACGTATGCAAATGCACATCCGTCACCGTGGCGTGACTCATCGCAGGCGTATCCACTTCCATCACGTTTCGTTCTGTAAAGAACTGGCGAATTTGATTAAGGATATCAGCACGTTGCTTTAACTGCTTAATGGTTGCGGCCGGTTGCCATGTAGAGTGCATTATTAAGTTCCATATCACTGAATTCTAGGCGACGAAAATTACCACCTTTCGTCTCTTTTGTAAGCTTCTATCTGTCTATTGATGAAAGCAAAATGTTGTTTTAATGAAGCCAGAAAATTACGTTCTACAATACAATTATCAATACAGCTTTCACATCAACATTGATAACGAAAATCATACTCAACAAGCCGTTAACACCCGCCCTGTGGGTTAATCGTTATCAACAATTCATTGCCGTGATTGCAGTCACATAACCTATAATTTCTATGCCTCCATATGCATTACCGACCTAAAAACCCAAATGCATCAATTTTTGAAATGCCTTCCTCTCTTACACTGAACCTACCACTTAAGGCTTAGGGGTGCTAAATGGTTCCTACGATTTAGAACCTCCTAAATAAGCTTTTTATAATAACAAGCGGAATACTCCGCATCACACTGGAGAATAACTGTGAAGACAATTACCACAGATATCGCAGTCATCGGCGCAGGCGGCGCTGGTCTTCGTACAGCTATCGCTGCGGCTGAAGCTAATCCTGAATTGGAAGTAGCACTGATTTCTAAAGTTTACCCAATGCGTTCGCACACGGTAGCAGCAGAAGGCGGTTCAGCAGCAGTAATTAAAGACGAAGATAGCCTAGATAACCACTTCAACGATACTGTTGGCGGTGGCGACTGGCTATGTGAACAGGATGTTGTTGAATACTTTGTTGAAAACTCGACTCGCGAAATGATCCAAATGGAACAATGGGGCTGCCCATGGAGTCGTAAAGAAAACGGTGAAGTAAACGTACGCCGATTCGGCGGTATGAAAGTAGAGAGAACGTGGTTCGCAGCGGATAAAACCGGCTTCCACATGCTTCATACTCTGTTCCAGACTTCGATGAAGTACGACACAATCAAACGATTTGATGAGTACTTTGTGGTGGATTTGATCGTTGAAGATGGCGAAGTACAAGGCCTAATCGCGATTCATATGTCTGAAGGTGAGCTTGTTACGATTAAAGCGAAATCTGTTGTATTAGCAACCGGTGGCGCAGGTCGTGTTTACCACTGCAATACCAACGGCGGCATCGTGACTGGCGACGGTATGGCAATGGCTTATCGCCACGGTGTTCCACTGCGTGATATGGAGTTCGTTCAATACCACCCAACAGGCCTACCGGGTACTGGCATCTTGATGACTGAAGGTTGTCGTGGTGAAGGCGGTATCATCGTCAACAAGAACGGCTACCGTTACCTACAAGATTACGGCATGGGCCCTGAAACTCCAGTGGGCGAGCCGAAAAACAAATACATGGAACTGGGTCCTCGTGACAAAGTTTCTCAAGCATTCTGGCACGAGCAGCAGAAAGGCAACACCATCAAGCACCCACTTGGTGATGTCGTACACCTTGACCTTCGCCACCTTGGTGAAGAGTACCTGCAAGAGCGTCTTCCGTTCATCTGTGAGCTTGCAAAAGCGTACGTAAACGTAGACCCAGCAAAAGAGCCAATCCCAATTCGCCCTACCGTTCACTACACCATGGGTGGTATTGAAACTAACGGTACGTGTGAGACTCGCATTAAAGGCCTATTCGCCGTTGGTGAATGTGCTTCAGTTGGCCTACACGGTGCAAACCGCCTAGGGTCTAACTCTCTGGCTGAGTTCGTGGTATTTGGCCGCGTAGCCGGTGAACAAGCCGTGAAACGTGCCGCTGAATTCAAAGGCTGGAACGAAGAAGCTATCACTAAGCAAATCAAAGCGGTTGAAGATCGCATCGCAGGTATCTTGGCTCAAGAAGGCGATGAGAACTGGGCTGACATCCGTACTGAAATGGGTCACACCATGGAAGCGGGTTGTGGTATCTACCGTCAAGAAGACTTGATGCAAGAAACCATCGACAAAATCACTGAACTGAAAGCGCGCTACAAGAAGATCAGCATTAAAGACAAAGGCAAAGTGTTCAACACTGACCTACTTTACGCTATCGAAGTGGGCTACGGTCTTGAAGTTGCAGAAGCGATGGTTCACTCAGCGATCCTTCGTAAAGAGTCTCGCGGTGCACACCAACGTCTAGACGACAACTGCACAGAACGTGATGACGTGAACTTCCTGAAACACTCTCTATCTTTCTACAACGAAGATGCAGCACCAACCATCGACTACAGCGGCGTTAAGATTACTAAATCTCAACCTAAAGCTCGTCTATACGGTGAAGCAGCCGAGAAAGCCGCTGCTGCTGAAAAAGCAGCAGAAAAGAATGCGAAGAAGAGCGAAGAGGAGCAAGCATAATGTCAGCGAATCGAATCCAAAAAATTGAAATCCTGCGTTATGACCCTGAGCACGATGCAGAACCTCACTTTCAAACATTTGAAGTTCCGTTTGATGAAACCATGTCAGTACTTGATGCGATTGGTTACATCAAAGATAACCTAGATAAAGACCTGTCTTACCGTTGGTCTTGTCGTATGGCGATTTGTGGTTCTTGCGGCATCATGGTTGATGGCGTGCCAAAACTGGCATGTAAAAGCTTCTTACGTGACTACCCGAATGGCTTCAAGATTGAGCCTTTGGCTAACTTCCCAATCGAGAAAGATTTGATTGTCGACATGACGCCGTTCATCGAGCGCCTTGAAGCAATCAAGCCTTACATCATTGGTAACGACCGCAAGCCAGAAGACGGCACTAACATCCAAACTCCAGAGCAAATGGCGAAGTACAAACAGTTCGCTGGCTGCATCAACTGTGGTTTGTGTTACGCAGCGTGTCCTCAGTTTGGTCTAAACCCTGAGTTCATCGGCCCTGCGGCACTTGCTCTTGCTCACCGCTACAACCTAGATAGCCGTGACAATGGTAAAGCTGAACGTATGAAGCTTATCAATGGCGACAATGGCGCTTGGGGCTGTACGTTTGTAGGTTACTGTTCTGACGTATGTCCGAAGAAAGTAGACCCAGCGGCTGCAGTAAACCAAGGTAAAGTTGAGTCTTCAATGGACTTCGTTATCTCGATGTTTAAACCTGATGGCGAACCGGTTAAAGCGACGGAGGAAGCGTAATATGAGCAATCGTAAACCTTATGTTCGTGAAATGAAGAGAACATGGTGGAGCAACCATCCGTTCTACCGTTTCTACATGCTACGTGAAGCGACTGTACTGCCTTTGATTCTATTCACTCTGTTCCTAACCTTCGGTTTGGGTTCGCTAGTGAAAGGGCCTGAAGCGTGGGAAGGTTGGTTGAGCTTTATGGCTAACCCTGTCGTTGTTGGTATCAACATCGTGGCACTGCTAGGCAGCTTACTGCACGCTCAGACCTTCTTTAGCATGATGCCTCAAGTAATGCCAATCCGTCTTAAAGGCAAATTGGTAGATAAAAGAATCATCGTACTGACCCAGTGGGCAGCGGTGGCATTTATTTCTTTAATCGTTCTTATGGTGGTGTAAGGAGCTTCGTTATGAACACAAATTACAAAATGAAACCTGTTAACCACCTTAAGTCTGTTAACCAAAACCCTAAACGCTCTGATGAACCAATCTGGTGGGGCCTAT
Source organism: Vibrio sp. NC2 (assembly GCF_025195005.1). NCBI lineage: Bacteria > Pseudomonadati > Pseudomonadota > Gammaproteobacteria > Vibrionales > Vibrionaceae > Vibrio > Vibrio sp. NC2. The sequence continues at coordinate 209,269 of NZ_JANVFC010000008.1, read as the reverse complement.
TCGGTGCTGGCGGTACTTGGTTCGCGATGATCACACCAATCACGATTTTAGTGCTGGGTATCTTAGTGCCAATGGGCATTATCGATGCGGATGCAATGAGCTACGAACGTGTTTCTGAATTCGCCACCAGCATTATCGGTGCGTTATTCATCATCGGTACGCTAGCACTGCCAATGTGGCACGCAATGCACCGTCTTCACCACGGCATGCACGACCTTAAGTTCCACGTCGGCGTTGCAGGTAAAGTGGGCTGCTACTTCGTTGCAGGCCTAATCAGCGCACTGTCTGTTATCTTCATCTTTATGATCTAACAGTTAAGAGCAGATTCGAGATTCGGGTAAACGAGTATCGAAGAGCTTAAGAGCAGATGCGGGATTCGAGTAATCGAGATTCGAAGAGCTTAAGAGCGAAAGATTAGAAGCAGAGCTAGGTTATCCAGCTCTGCTTTTTTGTTGCTTGTCGAATCTCACACATCTAGCTCGCTCTTGTTCTTCCTGCTCTTCGTATCTCGCATCCCGTTTACGCGCATCTGCCCGTCAAGCTCTTCGTATCCCGCATCTCGTTTACGCGCATCTGCCTTTCCCGCTCTTCGTATTTCGCATCCCGTTTACTCGAATCTGCCTTTCCCGCTCTTCGCATCTCACATCTCGTTTACTCGAATCTGCTCTTCTGCTCTTCTGCTCTTCTGCTTTTCCTGATCGCCAGATACAAAAAAGGCCGCTCATAAGCGACCTTTTCTATTTCACTGAGCCATCCTAAACAAGATGGACACAATCAAATTATTTTACACGACCAACGTATTCGCCAGTACGAGTATCAACTTTAACAACTTCACCGATAGCGATGAACAGAGGTACACGAACAACCGCGCCTGTTGCTAGAGTTGCAGGTTTACCACCCGTGCCCTGTGTATCGCCTTTCAGGCCAGGATCAGTTTCAGTTACTGGGATCTCAACAAAGTTTGGCGGAGTAACAGTGATAGGGTTATCATTCCACAACGTTAGAGTACAAACGTCATTTTCAACTAACCATTTTGCTGAATCAGCGACTGCTTTTACGTCTGCTGCGATTTGCTCAAATGTTTCGTTGTTCATGAAGTGGTAGAATTCGCCATCGTTGTATAGGTAGCCTAATTCAACGTCAACAACATCTGCAAGCTCGAAGCTTTCGCCTGACTTGAATGTTTTCTCTAACACTTTGCCTGACAGCAGTTTACGAAGTTTTACACGGTTAAACGCTTGGCCTTTACCTGGCTTAACGTATTCATTGTCGATAATTGCGCAAGGCTCATTATCTAACATGAATTTTAAACCGCCTTTGAATTCATTGGTGCTTACTGACGCCATGATTTTCTCTTCCACATCTTTGAGTTAATTTCAATGCCGCATATCATAACCCGAAAAGTCGAATCTGTTGAGCAAAACTGGCTCAAACAACTATCGAATGCGATCTCTGACCCGTCAAAACTGCTTGAGGCATTAGAAATAGACCCAACACCGTGGCAAGCAGGCTTCGCTGCTCGTGAATTATTTGCACTTAGGGTACCCCTTAGCTTTGTCGAACGAATGGAAAAAGGCAACCCACACGACCCTCTATTGCGTCAGGTGTTACCGCTAAGTGAAGAGTTCGAGGTTCATCAAGGCTATTCAGCCGACCCACTAGAAGAGCAAGAAAACACAATCCCGGGGTTGCTGCACAAATACAAAAGTCGCGCATTGATGATTGTAAAAGGGGGCTGCGCCATCAACTGCCGCTACTGCTTCCGCCGTCATTTCCCTTATCAAGATAACAAGGGCTCGAAGTCTGTGTGGCAAACCAGCCTCGACTATGTAGCCACTCATCCAGAGATCAACGAAGTTATCTTATCCGGTGGCGACCCTTTAATGGCCAAAGACAGCGAACTCGAATGGCTGATCCATGCCATCGAACAGATTCCGCATGTAAAAACCGTTCGAATTCATAGCCGATTACCGGTTGTAATCCCTGCTCGAGTGACGGATGAGCTATGCCAATTATTAGCTCAAACTCGCCTCAACGTGGTGATGGTCAGCCATATTAATCATGCTAACGAGATTAACTTAGAACTCAAGCAAGCCTTTCATAAGCTTAAGCAAAGTGGGGCTACTCTGCTCAACCAAGGCGTGATGCTTAAAGGCGTAAATAACAGCGCTAACTCATTGAAAGAATTAAGCGAAAAGCTATTCGACGCCGGTGTTTTACCTTACTATATGCATGTACTTGATAAAGTTCAGGGCGCCGCTCATTTCTATATTTCTGATGAAGAAGCCAAGCGTCACTTTAAGGGATTAATCTCTGAGGTTTCTGGCTACCTCGTACCTAAGTTAACTCGTGAGATTGGTGGACGCAGCAGCAAGACGCCACTCGATCTACATATTGAATAACTCTATCTCGAGCAATGGTCGCTTCTTATCGTATTGAGTATCAAGAAGCGACAACAGAAAAACTCCCCTAGCTTCACCTTAACGACAAACGGCTGCTAGACTTTAAGTGACCTCTATCAGTCGTTAAGACAAAAATTTTTTGTTCGATCGTCCGGTCTATTATTAGCATACTCGGCTCTATTCTAAATTCTTAGGAGGGGTGATATGTCACAATTTATAGAACAAACTCTCAACCTTGCCCCCTTTAGCTGGGCAGGCCTCGCTGCATGCATGTTATGTGGTTCTTTAATCGGAATAGAAAGGCAAACACGCGGTAAACCCGTCGGAATCCGAACGTCGATTCTGATCATCAGTGGTACCTATTTCTTCCTCACCATGGCGATTAGCCTATCCCCCAACACGCTCGATCAGGCCCGTGTACTTGGTCAGATCATTACGGGTGTTGGATTCCTTGGTGCAGGGGTCATGATGACATTGGATGGCAAGATTCATGGTGTGACTTCAGCTGCGATTATTTGGGTACTCGCTGCATTAGGGATGATGATTGCCTTAGGCCATCTCTCTCAGTCTGTCATCATCACGCTAATGGCATTGGTTATCCTGCTTGGTGTCGACAAAGTGGAAAATAGCTTCCAGAGCCTACGCCGTGGTGTGCATCAGAAGTGGATGAGAAAAGGCCGCGTGAAGAAGTAACCTCAACCGGAAACAGACATTAAAAAGGCCTAGTCACACGACTAGGCCTTTGTGTATCCAACTAATTAATACACCTGAATACACACCTGGTTCTTACCAGCAGCCTTGGCCTTATAGAGCTGCTCATCCGACGAACGAATACTCTGGTTTTCCCACAAGTGGCCGACACTGTCGAATTTATACAGAGAGTAGAGCGTCGCCCCACCAGAAACAGAAATATTCACCTTGTCACCCGTTGGGCATCGATAACTTTGCAGGCTAATATCGTTTTGAATTCGCTCAAAGATCGACGAAAGCAACTCAGAAGATTCACCCGTGATCGCGACAACAAACTCTTCACCACCAAACCGTGCCACGATATCTTGCTGCCTAACGCTGTTCAGCATCAACTGAGCAACATGGCAAATCACCTCGTCCCCCGTTTTGTGGCCATACTGATCATTAACCACTTTAAAATCATCGATATCAAACACGCCAACACCAATAATCGGCTGTTCATCCTGAGCCAGTAATCGAGCTTCAAAGCCACGTCGATTCAGTAAGCCCGTTAATGGATCGCGCATTGCTAGGTCATTCAAACGCTGGTGTTCTTGTCTTGTATAAAAACGCCATAGCCATAAAACCGAGAGCAAATACAAAACCAACAGTATCGAAAGCTGAATCTTCTCCATCGCCAATACATGCAGAAAGTGCTCGATCTTATCTTCTTCAATACTCAGATATAGCTGGGTGTTAATGTCATCAACATAGAGAGGCTTGGAATAAGTAAAGTCCATAAACCCGTACTTGTTTGCGCCTCGAGTGCTGGTGACTTTATAACCATGGGTAGGGTTCGATACGAGGTTAGAGACATAGCCATCGACACCCAATACCCCTTTAAACTCACCATTAACGTAGATCCCTTTGGTTAAGGTCACCACTTTCTTACCTGTTAAGTAATCATCGTATTGGCCGGTATACACTACCTGATCTTGCCCCTGAGCTAAGCCAAAGCGAATCGTATTAATCCAATATGGTCGGCTATTTACGACAGAGTCGAACGTATCGCCTTTCATATATTGGGCAATATCGGAGGGGGAAGAGATAATAAACTTCTCTTTCGAAATGAAGTAAATCGCAGAGATGGTCTCTATGGTATTGGCAAAATAAGCCATGGTCGGCGCGATAAACAGGCGCTTCCCCGCCTCGGTATAAAGGTCCGATTTCGGATCGCACATCTCGCGAGGGCCAGAGAACATAAAGTCAAAGCGAGGGGCATGCTGCTCTTCACTGGTGAAATAGCACGTTTCATCTTCGATCTTTTTCTCATGCGAGAATACGTAGGTGTCACCATGCAGTGGGTAGAGCGCAGTGATGTTGTACTCAAGCGCATTAATGATCTGTGTGAGCTCCGCTAAAGAGCGTGTCACGCCTTGGTTTTCGATTCCATACTGTTTATCTGATTCTTCCGCTGAATCAACGAGCAACAAGCTCAAAACTACTAAAAAACTGGCGGTTAGACTTAAAAAAGCCTTTTTAAAATCGACGGTATGGGTATTAATCAAAGCATATAAATCATCGTTGGAAATTTATCGCACATTGTACTTATAAGTAAAAATACTGCAATAGCAAATATAAAACAGAATGCTTATTGGGTCATTTGAGATATGTGAGTTAGGAATGGAAAGCAATGACGCCTAAGCTCAAGGGCTTAGGCGTTAATAGGTTTAAACATTGAAAGCTTTAAGCCTTACTAAAAAAAGCAACTCGCCAATAGGGAGTTGAAAGGCTCACTACAATTTACTTAGCAAAGTTCACAATCGGGAAGCACGGGAAGAAGCCGTTATCAGCACAGTTGATCAAGCCAATTTGCACGCCTTCAATCTTCGTTGTTTTGTTGAAGATACCAACCTGAACCGTAGAAACTTCTGAAAGGTTCGCCGCACCCACATCAACCATAGTGTCGCCTTCAGAATAGTTAACAAAACTCACGTTCGCGCCTTTTACATCATTAGTGATGTTCACTGCACCCAAGTTCAAACCTGTTGTTTTTCCTGGGTTCCAGTTGAATATACCCAAAGAAGCACCGGTCATTTCTTGGTTTACTTTATGCGCACCAAAAATACCCAAGTTTACACCTGTCGTCGTTTGCGTCTCTGACATACCAATAATAGCAAGGTCGACACCTTTAACGTCATTCACTTGCCCATGAAGCAACGCAACACGTACACCGCCAACCGCATCTGAATCCGGAGCATTGAAGCCGTTGATCGTTGAAAACATAACAGGCGAAGAAGCAAATGCCGCCGGTGCCATTACTGCTGCAGACACAGCAAGTACTGAAAGTAATTTTTTCATTGGGGAGTCTCCACTGACTTATTGTTGACTTGATTAATCCATTTTCAATCAAGCATTTATTATCCTTTATTCAACAGCTATCCATGTTAGATCAATGTCATAACTGTACTGTTGAATATAAGACGCTAAATCATAAAGAGCAATATAAAGAAAGGGATACGGTGAGAGGTAAGAGTAGCGATCTAGGCCCATGTTTCTATTTGAAGGTTGTAAAGATTCCCTATCACGCTCGTGCCTCGCTGTAGGGAATGACGAAACGCAAAATAACTCTAGCAATAACAACCGTCATTCCAGAACTGAGGAACGAAGTATCTGGAATCTCAGTTTAACGACGAATCCAATTATAACGAGCAAAAAAACGGAGACCGAAGTCTCCGTTTTCTAAAGCTTATGTATGGCTTTCTCTGTTATGAGAAAGGGGGATGATTACATCATGCCGCCCATACCACCCATACCGCCCATGCCACCCATATCAGGCATTGCAGGGCCAGAATCTTGTGGCTTATCAGTGATCATCGCTTCTGTTGTGATCATAAGACCAGCTACCGATGCTGCGAACTGAAGTGCAGAACGAGTTACCTTAGTTGGATCTAGGATACCCATAGCAATCATGTCGCCGTATTCGCCAGTAGCTGCGTTGTAACCGTAGTTACCTTCGCCAGCGCGAACGTTGTTAGCAACAACAGATTCTTCATCACCAGCATTGGTCGTGATTTGACGGATAGGCGCTTCCATTGCACGTAGTGCAACGCGGATACCTACGTTTTGCTCTTCGTTGTCGCCTTCAAGGCCAGCAACTTTAGACGCAGCGCGGATAAGAGCAACACCACCACCAGCAACCACACCTTCTTCAACAGCAGCGCGAGTTGCGTGAAGTGCATCTTCTACGCGGTCTTTCTTCTCTTTCATCTCAACTTCAGTCGCAGCGCCAACTTTGATTACTGCAACACCGCCAGCTAGCTTAGCTACGCGCTCTTGAAGTTTTTCTTTGTCGTAGTCTGAAGTTGCATCTTCGATTTGTTGACGAATTTGAGAAACACGACCTTTGATCATCTCTTCATTACCCGCACCATCGATGATGGTTGAGTTTTCTTTAGTGATCGTAATGCGCTTAGCTTGACCTAGGTCTTCTAGCGTTACTTTCTCAAGGTCTAGGCCGATCTCTTCAGAGATAACCGTGCCGCCCGTTAGGATAGCGATGTCTTGCAGCATAGATTTACGACGGTCGCCGAAACCAGGTGCTTTAACAGCAGCCACTTTAACGATGCCACGCATGTTGTTCACAACAAGAGTTGCTAGCGCTTCGCCTTCTACATCTTCAGCAATGATAAGAAGTGGACGAGATGCCTTAGCAACTGCTTCTAGAGTCGGAAGAAGTTCACGGATGTTCGAAACTTTCTTGTCGATTAGAAGAATAAATGGGCTATCTAGATCAACAGAACCTGCTTCTTGGTTGTTGATGAAGTAAGGAGATAGGTAACCGCGGTCGAACTGCATACCTTCAACTACGTCTAGCTCGTCTTGCAGAGCCTGACCTTCTTCAACCGTGATTACGCCATCACGACCTACTTTTTCCATCGCTTCAGCGATGATGTTACCTACTGTCGAATCAGAGTTCGCAGAGATAGTACCTACTTGCGCGATAGCTTTCGTGTCTGAACAAGGAACAGAAAGGTTCTTCAGCTCTTCAACAGCCGCGATAACCGCTTTGTCGATGCCGCGCTTAAGATCCATTGGGTTCATGCCAGCAGCAACGGCTTTTAGGCCTTCAGCGATAATAGACTGAGCCAATACTGTTGCTGTTGTTGTTCCGTCGCCCGCCGCGTCATTCGCTTGCGAAGCCACTTCTTTAACCATTTGTGCGCCCATGTTTTGGAACTTGTCTTCAAGTTCAATTTCACGTGCAACTGAAACACCATCTTTAGTGATAGTCGGTGCGCCAAATGATTTGTCTAGAACAACGTTACGGCCTTTAGGACCTAGCGTTACTTTTACTGCGTCAGCCAGAACGTTTACACCTTCTAGCATTTTAATACGTGCGTCGTTACCAAATTTAACGTCTTTAGCAGCCATCTTAATTTCCTTTAAAATTCTTTATTAAATCAGTTCAATGTGTGGCGCGGATTACTCAACGATCGCCATGATGTCGTTTTCAGACATGATCAGAACTTCTTTGCCGTCGATCTTTTCAGTTTTAGTGCCGTAGCCTTCAGAAAAGATAACAGTATCGCCAACTTTAACGTCCAATGGTTGTACTGAACCATTTTCTAAAATGCGGCCTTTGCCAACAGCTAGAATAGTACCGCGCGTTGATTTTTCAGCGGCAGAACCAGTTAGAACGATGCCACCAGCAGATTTAGATTCAACTTCTTGGCGCTCAACGATAACTCGGTCGTGTAGAGGACGGATATTCATCGGTCGGATCTCCTGATAATTTCCATTTAATTTGATAGTTGCCACGATTGGCATGGGGTTACCCAATATGTTGGGGCGATGTGGAAGAACCCAAGGGGGAAAAGATAAAAACTGTGATCTAAGGGGCAGATAAGAATAGGTAAGAGCAGATGCGAGTAAACGAGATGCTAGATACGAAAAGCAAAAACGCCCCTGCGAATAATCCTGTGTAAATGTCAGGGGGTTAAGCAAAAGAAGGCTGCTTTTCTTTTCTCCGCTTTTAGCTCTTCGATACTCGTTTACCCGCATCTCGTATCTGCTCTTCAATCTTTTCGCATCTCGAATCACGTTACCCTCATCTAGCTCTTTGTATCTGCTCTTCAAGCTCTTCGCATCCCGAATCTCGTTTACTCGTATCTGCTCTTTCACATCCCGCATCTGCTTTTCTTCCCTTCCCGCCCGCATCTGTTTATCCTACGCTTTTGGTTTCTATCGGCGTTTTGCATGCAAGATAAGCACGGGCTATTAACCGCCCCAATTGAGAGTACATTGCGTACCATGACCATACCGACCATATTCGGTATGGTGGCGATCTTGATGTTTAACCTCGTCGATACTTTCTTTATCTCATTACTGGGTACACAAGCCCTTGCTGCGGTGAGCTTTACCTTCCCAATCACCTTTGCGATTAACTGCATCACCATGGGGATCGGCATCGGCCTTTCGACATGTATTGGGCGCTTACTCGGTCAAGGCTGCGCGCAAAACGCAGCAAGGTTTACCTGTCATGGATTATTACTCGCGCTACTTCTGGTCTGTTGCGCTTCCGCCGTTGGCATTATCTCACTCGAACCCCTATTTACTTTGTTGGGTGCCGAAGCGGAGTTACTGCCTCTGATCTCCGAGTACATGCTGATCTGGTATGTCACCATTCCCCTATTAGTGATCCCAATGGCAGGCAACAGTGCCATTCGTGCTAGTGGCGATACCAAAACGCCCGCTAAAATTATGATGCTGGCAGGGTTAATCAACGGCGTTCTCGATCCTTTGCTCATTTTTGGTTACGGCCCCTTCCCTGAATTAGGGATTCAAGGCGCTGCAATTGCCAGTGGGTTCAGTTGGTTTGGCGCTCTGTGCTGCTCGCTGTACATCTTGATTAAACGAGAAAAGCTTCTGGCTTTACCGAATATCAAAAGCATCCTTAGCGATTGGCATCAAATACTCACCATCGGCACGCCTGCTGCGCTGTCCAACGCGCTCAACCCATTAGCGGGTGCCATCATAATGATGATGTTGGCCAAACAAGGAACCGAAGCCGTTGCTGCTTATGGCGCTGCCCAGCGTATTGAATCCATTCTTATCATTGTGTTGATGTCTCTGACCTCGGCGCTTATGCCTTTCATGGCGCAGAACTTTGGCGCAAACAACCCTCAACGCAGCTTTAAGGCACTGTTTCTGAGTATGCGTTTTGCAGTGATGTTCCAAGGTTTGATTTTCTTGATGATGGTGCCGCTAAGCATTCCTTTGGCCGCCCTATTTTCTCAAGAAGAATCCGTACGAGGCATTTTGTGGCATTACCTGTTGGTCGTCCCCTTTAGCTATGGGTTCCAAGGTATTGTGATGATGCTGATCAGCGGCATGAATGCGATGCATCAACCACTCAAAGCCTTTCAATGGAGCTTCATGCGTTTGTTTGTCTTTACCTTGCCGTTTGCTTGGATAGGCAGCCAAATTGATGGTGTCGAAGGGTTGTTTATCGGTTTAGCCTTGGGGAACATTGTCGGCGGTATTTCAGGGTATTGCTTTGCACTTCGTGTTAGGGGTAAAGCAGATGCGGGATGCGAGTAAACGAGATGCGAAAAGATGTAAGAGCAGATACGAGATGCGAGTAACCGGGATACGAAAAGATGTAAGAGCAGATGCGAGATTCGGGTAACCGGGATGCGAAAAGATGTAAGAGCAGATGAGAGATTCGAGTAACCGGGATACGAAAAGATATAAGAGCAGATGAGAGATTCGAGTAACCGGGATACGAAAAGATATAAGAGCAGATGAGAGATTCGAGTATCGAGATTCGAAGAGCTTGAGAGCAGAAAGAGACTAGAAGAAGGAAGATGACATGGAAGACACCACTTACAAAATGCTTTATGACGCACCAATTGGCAAGATGATCATTGTGAGTAACGGTGTGTCGCTTATTGAAATTGACCATGTGAATCACGAAGAGCTAATGACTAGCAATCCAGATGAGCTTTGCCAACTGGCGACGAAACAGTTAGATGAATACTTTGCCGGAAAACGTACAAACTTTGATTTGCCTTTAAAGCCACAAGGTACTGATTTTCAGCTCAAAGCTTGGGTCGCTTTAACAACCATTCCTTATGGCGAAACCATCAGTTACGGTGAGCAAGCAAAGAGAATGGACAACCCAAAAGCCGTAAGAGCAGTGGGTGGTGCTAACGGCAAGAACCCATTTAGTATTGTTGTTCCCTGCCACCGAGTGATTGGTGCGAATGGCACATTAACCGGCTACACCGGCGGCATGAACCGCAAAGAATGGTTGTTGGACTTTGAGCTGAAAATGCTAAACAACGAGTAAAAATAGAAAACGAGCTAAAAATGCTAAACAACGAGTAATAGTAAACAACGAGCTAAAAATCTTAAAAAAACAGATAGCCGAATAAACCAAGATACATGTTTAAGTGCTCTTTAAATCTTCGCAACAGCCATAGCGAAACGTTGTTTTTTCGCCACCCATAACCCACCAACGATAAGAACAAAAAACAAAATATGCAGCCATAACTTTGGCCCGACATCGGTGTTCAGTGCAGATAACGAACTGATAGACGGAAACTGTTTTGTCGTCACGAGTTTCACCACCCATTCATTGGCTGGCGTTGCAATAAGCGTGGTTATCCAACCCAATACGGCGATTTGGATGAGGTTAACGGAAAGCGATGAATTGAAGATAAAAATAAGATTCGAAAGAAAGGCATAACACAATGAAACACCAACATGCACAACCCACGACAACACCAGTGCACTCGTTGGATCATAACCACCTAACGTCACGTACGCAGAGGCGTGTCGAGATGTCAGTGTCGACATACCAAACAAAGGCTGAATCAAGATAAAAGCGATACTAGCCATCACCCCGACAACAAGTGTCATGATAAGCGTCTTTTTATTCATATTTTTAACTTCCATTAGAGAAATAGAACAACTTGAATAGAAAAACACTCCAAGTGCTTATTGTATTTGTCTTCATCAAATCAAACCCTGAACGATCGTTCAAGAATTGAAAATTTAGCACTAACAAAATAGATGTGCAAGGTTTTGTTTATTTGATAAACAATGAGGAAATGAATCCATTTCGCTTCGATGCTTATGCTCATGCTTAGAATCAGGCTCAAACTCATCAAGAGCGGATGTCGGCCATATTGGCTATAAAATAGAAGCAGGATGAAAGATAGGTAGACAGGTAAACAGATAGACACTGGTTTTACTGGCTTGACATTGAGGACAGAAAAATCACAAAAAAAAACGGCCACACTCGCGTGCAGCCGTTCTCGTATTCGATGAAAAGTAAGTAGCTATTTATCTAAAAAACATCTACTTAACTTAAACAGTCACTGCTTATCTTAAACAGTACTACTTAACTAAAATATCACCTGACATTTCAGCTGGAATTGCGATACCAGACAGAGAAAGCATCGTTGGTGCAAGGTCAGACAGCTTACCGCCTTCTTTGAACTCAACGTCTTTGCTGCCCACGTAGATAAGTGGAACAGGTAGGTTAGTGTGCGCCGTGTGGATGCCGCCCGTTTCTGGGTTTACCATCATTTCCGCGTTACCGTGGTCCGCTGTGATAAGCAGTTGGCCATCGGCTTCTTTGATTGCTTCAACTACTTTACCCAGACATTCGTCTAGCGACTCTACGGCTTTAACCGCTGCATCGTAAACGCCAGTGTGGCCAACCATGTCACAGTTAGGGAAGTTACAAACGATAGCGTCGTATTTGCCGCCTTTGATTGCTGCAACCAACTTTTCAGTCAGCTCTGGTGCGCTCATTTCTGGCTGTAGGTCGTACGTTGCTACTTTTGGAGAAGCAACAAGCTGACGCTCTTCGCCTTCAAACTCGTCTTCTTTACCGCCGTTGAAGAAGAACGTCACGTGCGCGTATTTCTCTGTTTCAGAGATACGTAGCTGCGTTTTGCCTTCTTTCGATAGCCATTCACCGTAGGTGTTCTCTAGAGAAGCCGGTGGGAATGCACATAGAAGCGGGATGTCGGCTGCGTATTGAGTCAGCATCACGAAATCGATCGCTGGGAATACATTACGCTCAAAACCGTCGAAGCTAGGCACAAACGCACGTGTGATTTCACGAGCACGGTCGGCACGGTAGTTCATGAAGATAACCGCATCGCCATCAACGATAGCGGCAGACTCTTCGCCTTCCGCTTTGATTTCAGTCGCTTTTACAAACTCATCGTTTTCATCACGAGCGTAAGCTGCTTCTAGGCCAGCGACGGCTGTATCAAACGTGAATTCACCTTTCGCTTCGGTAAGAAGGTCGTAAGATTCTTGAACGCGATCCCAGTTGTTATCACGGTCCATTGCGTAGTAGCGACCAATAAGCGAAGCCACACGGCCTTTGCCTAGCTTAGCGAACAACTCTTGGAAACGCGCTAATGTGTTTTCTGCGCTGCGTGGCGGTGTATCACGACCGTCTAGGAATGCGTGTAGGTAGATTTTCTCTGCGCCACGCTCTGCTGCCATTTCAACAGCTGCGTAGATGTGATCTTCATGAGAGTGAACGCCACCTGGAGACATAAGGCCCATGATGTGAACCGCTTTGTCTGCTTTAACTGCTTTATCAACCGCATTCACTAGCGCTTCCGTTTGAGCGAATTCGCCGTCTGCGATTGATTTAGTAATGCGCGTTAAATCTTGGTATACCACACGACCCGCACCGATGTTAGTGTGACCCACTTCAGAGTTACCCATTTGGCCATCAGGTAGGCCTACATCTAAGCCAGAAGCAGAGATTAGCGTGTTAGGTTGGTTAGCAATAAGACCGTCTAATACAGGTGTATTAGCGTTCGCGATAGCGTTGTCTTGGTTGTCTTCACGGTAACCGTAACCGTCAAGGATCACTAGAGCCATTGGCTTCTTAGCTGACATAGGACTGACCTCGTTCAATTCAAAATAAATCGGTATAAAAACAAATTAGCGTAATTTTACTACAGTTTACAGTCAAAACTGTAGTGGAAGATCAAGAAAGGGCGCAGGTAAGAGGATCGGATATGAAAAAAAATGTCATTTTGTGTTTAAGTATCATGCTTAATAGCGATAAAAGTCAGTAGTTATATTGACAATAATCATAATCAACAGCATGTACATAAAACAGATTTTAGCGTAAAATACACGCAATTAAAATTCATACAAAAAATTGGCTAGAGTTAATCATGTTATTAGAGCTATCATTTGTTGGCTTCTTCTCCTTTTCCTCACTCTTTTTGATGCGAAAAGTGGCGAAATCCATTGGCTTAGTGGATAAACCTAATGAGAGAAAGCTACACACAGGCGCGATCCCATTGGTAGGAGGTATAGCGATCAGCTTAACCATCAGCCAATTCATCGTTACTCACCCGGATGTCATCCCTCATAGCCCACTCTTTTTAGCATCCATTATTGCGCTTATTATTATCGGAGCGCTTGATGATAAATTCGACATTAGCTTCAAGATACGACTTGTAGTTCAAGCTATTCTCTCTATCAGCATGATGTATTTCGCCGACATTCGACTAGAGAACATTGGTAACCTTTTGGGTACTGGAGATTTGCATTTAGGGGTTCTTAGCCCCGTAGTAACAATACTTGCTGTGATTGGGGCTATTAATGCGTTCAACATGGTGGATGGCATTGATGGCTTATTAGGTGGGCTTGCGATAGTGACCTTTGCTGGTATCGCGATTTTACTTAAAGTAGACAGCCAACACGGCTTAGCGTATTTATGCGTGGTGTTTATTGTCGCGATCATTCCTTATATCTTAATGAACCTCGGCATTCTTGGCCGCGAACGAAAAGTGTTCATGGGCGATGCCGGCAGCATGATGATTGGCTTTACCGTAATATGGTTACTGCTGGGCGCTAGCCAAGATATAGCCGAACCTCTGATGCGACCAATTACTGCACTGTGGTTAATTGCTGTTCCGCTGATGGACATGGCTGCCATCATGTTCAGGCGCGTACGACGCGGTGATTCTCCTTTCAAGCCCGACAGAGAACACCTACACCACATTTTCCAACGCCTTGGCTGCACATCACGTCAAACTTTGGCTATTATTTGTTTAATCGCAAGTAGCTTCGCTGGGTTCGGTATTTTTGGTGAGTTCCTAGAAATTGCCGAATCAACCATGTTTATCCTATTTATGATGTGCTTTGCTTCTTACACCGTAGCCATGAGCTATGTTTGGCGCATTACAAGCTGGATTAGAAGTTGCCGAAATCTCCCTGAGAAAGTGTATTAAACCTTAAATAGAAAGCTAGTTTCCGATATCCACCTCCGCTAGCGGAGTAAGAGATTTATCGCGAATAACAGAAATAAAAATGGCCAAGTTCATAGTATGAACTTGGCCATTTTTTATTGACTAGGTTTGAATATCAAGGAAAATTTATAACGCAACTTAGGCTAATCCCATGAGTCTTAATTTAGGTAATCAGGTATCAATGTCATTCGATACTCAATAAGTAAATCAACCTTAAATGGAAGTTACTACCTTATTAAGCGATCTTCCTAGTGAGGAAACATCAATACCTCATGCTCAACGACTACACCTTTTCAGTAGCGGTTTGATCCATTTCTGCTTTGCTGCCTTTCAGATAGACGTTTTTATAACAGTAGTTCGTCGCTTCGATATAGCCATCGACGCTACCACAGTCAAAACGCTTACCTTTAAACTTGTACGCAATCACACAACCATTTTTGGCTTGCTCTAAAAGCGCGTCTGTAATTTGGATTTCACCGCCTTTGCCCGGCTGCGTTTCTTCCAAAATATCGAAGATATCTGGAGTTAGAATGTAACGACCAATAATCGCTAAGTTACTTGGCGCGGTCCCTTGCTCTGGTTTCTCTACCATATCGGTAATGCGAATCAGGTCATCACTTAGGTGCTCGCCGGCAATCACGCCGTACTTATGCGTTTCAGATTCTGGTACTTCTTCAACCGCGACAATAGAGCAGCGGAACTGACGGTACAGCGCGGCCATTTGTGCTAGCACGCCTTTGTCATCATTGATGCACAAGTCGTCAGCCAGAACGACAGCAAATGGGTTGTCACCCACTAACTCTTTGCCCGTTAAAATAGCATGCCCTAGCCCTTTCATTTCACGTTGGCGAATAAACGTATACTGAGCCGAATCAATCAAAGAACGTATATCATCGAGTAAAGACTCTTTATTAGTCCCTTGAATTTGGTGCTCAAGTTCGTAGTTCTTATCAAAGTGGTCCATTAACGAGCTTTTACCACGGCCAGTAACAACGGCCATGCTGGTCATACCCGCTTGAATCGCCTCGTCAACGCCATATTCAATAAGCGGCTTGTTAACAATAGGCATCATTTCTTTTGGCATGGATTTAGTCGCAGGTAAAAAGCGCGTACCATAACCCGCTGCAGGGAATAAGCAGTGTTTGATCATTATTTAGGTTCTTATGTTTTATTAACTGACGTATATAAAATATTGCGGATGATATTGAAGTCGTCATACCGAGGTGAAATGTCTCAAACAAAAAGAGGATGAGACACTATGGGTAGTCTTTATAAACAACAACAATATGGAATTTTAAAATGCCAACATAGATGATGCCTAAATTTTTAACACTTTAATTATTTTTTCAAGATACCCACAACAGTATTGCTTTCTTGAACAATTAATGAAGTTATCCCTTTACTCTCCATCACTTCATAAGCCTCTTGTATATTAAGTTCAGGGGATATTGAAGCCGGATTAATTGAAGCTATATCTTTTGCTACCAAATCGAAGGCATCTCTACCCTTTGACTCCATAGCTCTCCTCAAGTCGCCATCAGTGATAATAGCTAAGGTTTCATTATTTAAATTGACTAATGTTAACCCTAAATGGCTTGATGATATTTTATGAATAATAGAAGTAAAGTCAGCATCCGAAGAAACACTGGGAATGTTGTCAGAAAACATTTCATCTCGTACTTTCGACAGCAACCGACGACCTAAACTCCCCCCAGGATGAAAGCGAGCAAAGTTTTCAGGTTTAAAGCCACGCACATCCATTAGAGCTACAGTTAAAGCATCACCCATAACGAGAGTTGCAGTAGTTGAAGATGTTGGTGCTAACTGCAGAGGGCAAGCTTCTTTAGGTACAGCAATATCTAGATGACAGTGCGAATTTGACGCAAGTGTAGAGTTTTCTTTACCTGTGATCGCAATAACGAAGTTATCATTATCACGCAAGAAAGGTAATAGCTTTAAAACTTCATCAGTTTCACCCGAATTCGATATAGCAATGAACACATCTTCAGGCTTCACCATTCCAAGATCACCATGAAATGCCTCACCGGGATGCATAAAGAAACTTGGTGTACCAGTACTCGCAAAAGATGCTGCTATTTTTTTTCCTATAATTCCGGATTTTCCCATCCCACAAATGATTGTTCGACCTTTTGTGTTAATAATGGCATTGATAGCCACTTCAAATTCAGAACCTAACCTTTTTGCCATGTAATCCAATCCTTCTATTTCGGTTTGAATTACCTCTCTTGCAATATCAATTGAACTAGCCATTTAAAACGTCTTCTCTTCCATTATTTTTTTGATAGTTTCGTAATCGTCACTAGTATCTATACCATGAGGGACGACACCGTCAAATGTCATTGCCCCGATACTCATTCCATGGCTTAGAGCACGTAACTGTTCCAATTTTTCATAACTCTCAAGTTCATCTTCTGCGTATGAACAAAATTCTTTCAAAGCAGAAACCCGGTAGGCATAAATCCCGATATGTCTTTTTGCAAATGACAAATCAGAAGGGTTATCACGATTCATTGGCGACGCGGAACGAGTAAAATAAAGCGCTCGACCATTATGACCAAGAACCGCTTTAACTACATTAGGGTTTACAAAATCATCTTGGGAACGCAAAGGAACTACTGCAGTTGTGAGATGGTAAGAGGGATTTGACAACGTAAATGAGACAAGTTGTTGAATAAGCACTGGTGGGATCACTGGCTCATCTCCTTGCACGTTTACGACAACGGTATCACCGCTCCACTCTTTGAGCTCAACAACCTCATTGATACGATCCGTACCGGATTGATGTGACGAGGACGTTAAAACCACTTGGATGCCCTCATCTTTTAACACATCACTGATTCTTTGATCGTCAGTGGCGACAAAAATATCGGTTTGCTCGATGCCCGCCTCTTTACAACGCTCTATTACATGCCAAATAACAGGTTTATCAAGCAAAGTTAATAAAGGTTTACCTGGCAGTCTAGATGAGCCGTATCGCGCTGGAATTACAACTTTCACACTCATTATTTATTGCTCCATTGTTGCTACGTCATCTAAGCGGATTTTATCAAGTAAAGGTTCGTATACCTCTTTTAGTGGTTTATCAAGTTGTGTCACCAACAATAGGTCAACAAACTCTCTTACCATCCCCTTGCCCCCTTCAAGAGATGAAACCCAATCAGCACTATCGATAGCTAAACTATGAGCGTCAATTGGCGCCACAGCTAAACCTACCTTATCAAAGATCGGTATATCCAGCACATCATCACCTAGGAAAGCAATTTGATCTGATGTAATTTCATATTTAGAGCAGATATTAATTAAAGCAGGAAGTTTATTTTTACAACCAGTAATTATTTCATCAAAACCCAATTGTTGGCATCGAGTATCTAAAGCTGAACTCGCTTTACCTGAAATAACACCAACAAGAATATTATGGCTGCGTAATAACTCGATAGCCAAACCGTCTTTGACATTAAATGATTTGAAGAACTCACCATCTTGATTAATATAAATTGAGCCATCAGTCATTACACCATCAACATCAAGCAAAACCATTTTTATATTATTACAGATCTGATTATCCAACATAATTAAACCAATTTAGATTCAATAAAAGCACGACGATGAACGACTTCATCAATCTCAAGCAAAGTCTCTAGTAGTTCTTCCATATGTTTCAAAGGCAACATATTTGGTCCGTCACATAATGCTTTATCTGGATTAGGGTGAGTTTCCATAAACAAACCATCAATACCTACAGCCACTGCAGCCCTTGCAATAGCTGGGACGTGATAACGATTCCCGCCAGTTGAACCATTCAGGGTACCAGGCATTTGCACACTGTGCGTTGCGTCCATTACAACCTTACACCCGGTTTCTTTCATGATAGTTAAACCAGGCATATAGTTAACAAGTTGACCAAAACCAAAGCTAGTACCACGGTCACATAGCCAGATGTCATCGTTACCGACTGCACGACATTTTTCTACTACTGGAGCCATGTCTGATGGGTGCATCCATTGACCTTTTTTAATGTTTACAGGTTTACCCATTGAAGCAACTCGCTGAATAAACCCCGTTTGACGTACAAGAAAAGCCGGAGTTTGTAAAACATCAACAACTGAAGCGACTTCATCCAAAGGAGTATCGTCATGAACATCAGTTATAATTTTCACTCCTAGCTGATCTTTTGCTTTTTGAAGGATCTTCAATCCTTCTTCAATACCCGGACCAGTAAAAGCAGAAGCTGATGAACGGTTAGCTTTGGTAAAAGAAGATTTAGCGATATACTCAATACCAAGTTTATTTGTAATTTCTTGTAACTGTGCAAAGGTATCTAGGACCAAAGATTCAGACTCTATGACACATGGGCCTGCGATTAAAAACATAGCTAAACTCCTTTATTAAATTTTGATTTATATATTAAATAGATAGTAGACGCCAAGAAAATAGGCACCATAACGTTGGAAATTCCAGACCTTGACAGCATAGGAGTTACATACATTACATTTAGCCATATATAACACACAAAAACACTAATATTTCTTCTTGATTCAACTATAGAACTAACATAACCCAAGAAAGCCGCAAAAAATATACTCCCAAAAAAGCCAAATATTAAATAGCTTTCAGAAACGATACTTGAACCTAAACCACCACCTAACTCATAAGCTTTTGAGTTTGCTAAATAACTTATAAACTGCCCGATGCTGCGTTCATAAAATTCAATATTACCACCAAAAGATGTATAAATAGTGTTCGTAAAGGGTATAAAACTTTTTATGGCCAATCTAAGCGGAACATCAGACACATCAAATATTGAGAAGCCGATAATGCCTAAAGTCGTCCCTTGTGAATATAACAACAAACCTAAAACTTCTATCAAATTAATCGAATCTTCTTTTTCCAAATTAACTCTTAGTGAGAAATTCATGATAAAGTTTACTATTAAAATTAAAATTGACACTAAGAAAAAAGCTCGAACTAACGAAATATCCTTTAATCTTCGACTCGTCGCTGCTAATATTACCATTTTTGAAAAAAAGGCACCTCTCTGCCCAACCACTATATCTAAAAGAGCCAAAAATAAAATAAAATAAACAAATGGTGCTTTTTTATTCTCTGAAAACAAAATAGAAAATGAAACAATAAATAATGTAAAAACAATATTTTTGAAAAGTGTTAAAAAGTAAGAGTCATCTCCCCGCATATACAATGCTAAATATCCGCCTCTCAATACTGAAACTATATCCTGTAGTCTAAAAGACAGCATTAAAAATAATGAAGTAAGAAGAAAAAACGTCACCATCTTGTTAGACTTAACCGGATGGCATTCATTAACGTAAGTCAGCGAAGAATTAACTCTAGATTTTTGGGTTAACATAAGAATAGCACTTGTTAACACATAAACGGCTATCCATAAAAACACAAAAATCAAAATATAGTTTGCCTGATCCATACTAATAGAAGTTTGCACCATTCTCTCTTGCTCAAATATTGTTTTATAATCCGCCGGGCATACAGAGAAACCATTAAAAACCGAAATAGCACAACCTAGAAATCTTCCACCTACAAATAATGAAAAGAACAAAACAAAAACAATAGGTATACTAAAAAAAACATACCCGACCTTTGTTAAAATAAAAATCGACATTATTACAAAAACACTAAATAACAGACTTATGATTGACACATCAAGATCTGATAAAACAAGTGAGAACACAAGAATTGTGAGTATTAAAACATAGATAGAAACGTATATTAAGTGTCTTAAATTCATATTGAAAACTTATTTTTTAAAATTTTAATACTCAGAACTAACATAGGAACAATAAGAATAGATTGAACTAAGAAAAATGGTAATTTAAAAAAATACGAACAATACAACCCTAACATTACTGCGCACGCATTATAAAGGACATAGAAAAGGAAAGGTTCTTCTTGAAAAGAGCGAACTATATTATGTATCACGGACTTAACCAGAACTAAAAAGAAAAATACCATAAGACTAATCAAATTCTGTGATTGTAATAACTTGTCAAATAAACCGAAATCTGGGTACTCCGTCCTAGTTATATATAGTAAGAAAGAACCAGAAATAAAGATAACAAAGGAAATAGTTGAATTGACTACTGTTAGTTTTTTCAAAAGGTCAAAGTCAAACTTTCCTATCGCGTAACTAATCTTAGAAAACTGAGATTGAATGAAAGCAAAAGATATATCATAAATTGCTTTTATCATTGCAAAAGAAAATAGTATACTCGCAATTTCATTTTCATTTATCGGCATTAAATTTACTACAAGAGCGGTACCATTCCAAAAGAAAAAGCCACAAGTCCATGTTGCCATCGTCTTAACTATAATAGCTCTATGCCTATTAAAATAATTTTTAAAATCGACTACAGACAACATCACTGGATTAAAACCTAGCCTCTTCAAGTGTCTCATTGAAAAAAACACAAATGAAACGACTAAAGAAAGTTGTGAAAGGACGATCGCGAGTAGAGTATATCCCAAAAAAATAGAAACAGCATTGACCGTAACAGACACTATTGCTGAATACAATAAAGTTAGCCTATATTGCTTTTGATACTGAAGTCCATCTAGATAAGCATCAATAGGTAAAGATGCAACTCTTAAAGCAGAGAAAAGACATGCAATGACAATGAGAATAAGATCAAAATCGCTAATATTATTTACGAAAAAATAAAAATAAAAACTAGCAAAAAGTGATGAGAATACAAACAACAATAACGAGGATATGGCAAACCATGTCACAGAAAATGACAAGTTCCTTCTGACATCACCACCAATGTTTAGAGCGTACTCTCGCTTAATAACATTCGTCATGCCACCTTCAAATATTGTTCTCATATTAAGAAAACTCAAACACAAAAAATAAACTATGACATCTGTAGGTTCAAATTTATTAGATATGATATATAAAATCAAAGGGGCAGATAGCATCCTGATTCCAACAGATGCCATGTTATAAATAGACGAAACATTAATCACTTCTTTAGTCTCAACATAGATAAAGTGAAACGTGGAAACAAAAGGAAAGAAAAGATTGTCACTTTATGAAAGAAATCCATGCTAATCTTAATCAATTCCATCAAGCTTATTTCACCTCTTACCTGGGCTATAAGTTCAGGTTTGACTTGTTTATATTTGCTCATTCGAATGATTGAGTCGAGTATACCCTTTTTATAACGAACGAACGTAAACAAATCATCACTACCGATGATATCAATAAATTTATTCTTAGCCTGCTTTAGGCCTAGAAAAATATCTAGATATTTTTCTTCAAACTGACTGCTTTTGGTAATTGACCCTGAGCGCTGTCGGTAATAGTAAAAACAATCAGGTATTATTGATACGCTTTTTGACATTAACAAAAGGCTTGTTGTTGTAGGCGTATCTTCAAAATACAAACCTTCAGGATAACAAATACCATTATCTTTAAATAACTTAGTCAAATAAACTTTATCCCATGCAGCAACTCTCATGGCCTGAAATGCTCGAATAAAACTAGTCTCAACTTTTATTTTCTGCTTTTCTAACGAATAAGGCACTACAACATTATTCTCGTACACCAAATTCATTCCACACGCTACGATTTCACTCTCATGTTCTTCTGCAGTTTTTACCAACTCATTATACATTTCGCTAGAAACCCAGTCATCAGAATCTAAGAATGCAACATACTTTGTTCGTACTAATTTTAACCCATAGTTTCTAGCTGAACTTAAACCACCATTTACCTTTTTCACATAAGTAAAATCATCTCGGTCTTTACAAAAATTTATTGCAATATCACCAGTCAAGTCAGTCGAACCGTCATCAACAAGTATAACTTTTAAATTCGCGATAGTTTGTTGATCTAACGTATCCAAGCAATCCTGAAGATATGGGGAAACATTATACATTGGTACAACTACGGTTAACATTGATTCAGTTTTCATTGGATATTTTCTTTTTAAATTTAGCATATATTGAGTTACACATACGCTGTTCAAGTATTTTATAAGATAGCGCTCCAGTTAGTACTGAACCAACTGCCATTAATATAACTAATAATATTGAGTTTATTACCAAGTTCATATCAAATATTCTCACAAAAACAATGGCTATCGCATTTATAACAAGTATATGTGAAAGGTATATTGAATACGACCAATCGCCTATTTTTTCAGATAAGTTTAATACATAACTTTTCGTGGACAAATTATTATTAAATTTAAAAAATAGAGCTATCATAACTAGAACGAACGAAGGTAAACCAAAATATATAATTCGAATAAAGTTGCTATTATGTGATTTATAATCAAAAGAATAAAATAACAACACAATAAAAAAAACAGTTAATATTGGAAAAATAAAAGATGACATTCTCCAACTATTATTCATTTTGTCATTGTAAATATTTGAACAGAACGTTCCTAGAACAAAATCAATCATAAATGGATTAAGTACAAATCCTTCTGTATAGTCAACGCGAGAATAGTATATATTTAATAATATTACTATTACGTACAAGAAATAAAAATAACGATGAAAACTCCAAGGTAAGATTAAAATTAAAACAAAAAAAATAATATAAAAATATACCTCATAACTCAAACTCCAACCAACCATAAGAAGGGGTAATAGATCATGTGGTATAAGAAGAAATGAGTATATTATATTAACATCACCTCCCTGACTACTATTAACCATGGAGGGATATAATAAATATATAACAAGAACAGCTGAAGAGTAAATCCAATAAACTGGGTATATTCTAAAAAATCTCTTAACCAAAAATTTAATTGCAACATCTAATGATGGCTTATAATCTCGACCTATATAAGAAATAATAAAACCACTAATAACAAAGAATAAGTCAACACCGCCAGAGCCATTGCTGAAATAATCACCCATTTCAATTGATGGAAAGTATTTTAAATTAACAGCCTTAATATGATATAACAACACAGAAATTACAGCCAAAGCTCTTAAATACTGTATATTGGTAATACGATTCATACTTTATACCATTCTTTCCTAACTGTACAATATTTCTTAATAACTCTAGCTGGATTACCTGCAATTACTGTATAATTGTCAAACTTTCCTCTAACTACTGCATTAGCACCTACAATGCACTGTTTCCCTAGGGTGGTACCTGCTAAAATTACCGCTCCGGTACCAATAAAGCTATTTTCACCTATAACTGTCTTAGTAACAATATTACCCTGTTCCATAATTGGCATATCTATTTTTTTGTACTCATGATCCATATCAGTCAAAAATACATTACTTGATATCGTAACCCCTTTCTCAATCAAGATTTCACCTGCGCACGTAATATTAACATTAGGGCCAATGGAAGTATTTTCACTTATCTTTAACATTGAGCCCTTACCAATACATTCAATTCTAGCATGAGGGAATACTCTAACCATTCTGCCAACTGAAATATTACCACAACCTTTCAAATACATAGGCTTAGCTATATAAGATGGTAATGAAAATTTTTTAAAAAAAAGCTTATACCACAAAGAAAACAACACCCAAACATATTTACTCACGATAAACCTCCTCTATTCGATCAACAAAATCTTTACAGAGTTTATTGATATCATCATCTCTATAGTGGCCTGTAATATAGTACTTGAAATATAATTCATTCAAAAAACCACACACGAGTTTTGAATCAACTTTATAACTTAAAGAGCTCTGTAAAGTAAATCTTAGTTTTTCAGTCGAATCCAATTTCAAACATATATCACTACTATCATATAATGCATTACCAAGAACAACTGTTGGTTTATTATTTGAGATGGATTCAAGGCCAACCGTTGAGTTATTTACTATAATAACATCAGCTTCATCTAAAGCTAGCTTCAGATCTTTATCACTTTCTATACTAATTCCTGTTGATGCACATAATTCGTAAAGTTCATTTTCATAGCCATTTTTATATAAAGGGTGCTCCCTTACGGTTAAGTAAGTACCTTTAGGCAAGTTATCACTGACAGCTTTTACGATTTCATAATGATTTACAAAATTCGGGCTGTGATAAACCATATTAACATCAAATGGCACTTGTAAAATCAACAAAAACTCTTTACATTCGCTTGTTAACTTATGGCTTGATTCTCGTTTTATTTTCCGCTTAAACTTTGAGGTAACAGTATTATAAGTGGTGTTCTTCATCTCAGGTGGGAGTATTTTTGTTTTACCAAAAATGAAATTAATGATGTAATCACCGGCACGATAGAATGGACTCCTCTTGTATTTCTTATAACGATCTCTTCCATAGAAAGCAGATAAATTACTCTTTATATTTTTTTCTTTCTCTTTATTAGCTAAAAAGACTTTCCCCCTAATACTAGCGTTAGCATTAACACCTTTAGTATCTAATGCTGTTGTATTAAATGGACCTTGTTCAAAATATAAAATTTTTATACCTTCCATTTTAGATATATAAGCTGCTACCTCAGAAGCCAATCTAGAGTCACTACTGCAAATTATTATATCAATGTTGTTTTTTTTTATCCCATCATAAATAGCATCGATATAACCGCATGCTTGCAACATTAAATCTTTAGCATTAACACCTAAACTCAAATGATAACTAATTACATCGCTAAGCTTAATCCCTCGATATTCACCTTGGTTTTTAACAATTGATATGTATTTCCTATAGTTTTTAAGTACTAAGAGCCTAGCTTTAAACGACAAAAGTTCAACTTTTCTATCGCGCAACTTCCAATAAAGGTAGCCACTAGGATATATAGCAAAATGACTGTGATTAACTTGATCATCTTGCTGATTTAGAACTTTTTTTACTTTCAGGAAAAATCTTGAAAAATCATCATAATAACCAATTGTCAATACATTCATGATCTCATACCCATTATTAATGTAAACTCGTCTTAAGCGTCGTTAGTTGTCTTTTTGAAAAAAGGAATCTAACGGCACTTCGAATGTGCCAAACAAAATGCTTAGACAATAACTTCCGATTATTATGTTGTGCGAAATGTATTGCTTCAATCTCATGAATATAACGCACCTTACTATTCAGCATTGCACTCCTAAAACAGATATCAATATCTTCACAATACATAAAATAATTTTCATCAAAGCCACATAGCTTCTTATAGTGCTTTGACCTAAATGCTAAAAAAGAACCAGCAGCCCAGTCTACGTCTAAGCTTCCATTTAGACTTGATTTATCGATAATAGATTCATTACCCAAACCCAAAAATGATTTAATGAAGTTTATTGCCGTTGGAAAATATCGTATCGAGTTATCATATTCAGTTTTACTTTCATTTTTATAAAGATTAATCGAAGCCAAATTTATAACTTCTGATTCCATTATATTTATTAGTTTTAGTATTGCATCTTCATCTATTTTTACATCTGGATTTAGAACTATAAAAAAATCTTCATCCTTCATATCCAATTTATTAACACAATAGTTATATATATAATTATTGTTTTCTCCGAACCCTACACCATAAAAATCATCAATCCAATGAACATTACATTTTTGGGTAATATCTGTTAAATTATCACCAGTTTTATTACTTTTTATTACTACATTAAAGTGATTTGCCAACAATTTCAAACAACCTATGTTATTTATAATCGTGTCATGCCCATGAGAAACAACAGCTAAATAAATATTCATTTTATTATTCCAATTATTTCGCTTAAATTAAATCCATCTATATCTTTCTTTGAAAGTATTGGATTAGAATGTATAGGCCACTCTATATCGAGTTCTGGATCATCCCATTGAATCGAAACTTCGGCATTAGGATTATAATAATCTGTACATTTATAAACAAACTCTGCTTCATCACTCGTCACGTAAAACCCATGAGCAAACCCTTCTGGCACCCACAATTGACGTTTGTTTTGAGCTGAAAGGTATTCACCGACCCACTGACCAAAGGTTGGCGACCCTTTGCGGATATCAACCGCAACATCGAAGACTTCACCCGACACCACTCGTACAAGCTTGCCTTGGGTGTTTTCCGTTTGATAATGCAAACCGCGTAAAATCCCTTTCTTAGACTTAGAGTGATTATCTTGGACGAACTGCGTAGGTTTACCTGTCACTAGCTCTTCAAATTGCTTTTGATTCCAAGTTTCCATAAAGAAACCACGTTCATCACCAAACACACTTGGTTCTATGATTTTCACATCAGGAATATGAGTATCGATTACTTTCATTTTATTAATCCGTATACGCTTGAATATTGTTTAATGCCGCCTTCCAATCGCTCGCTTTAACCGAAAAACCTAGAGTTATTTTTTCAGTACTTAATCGAGAATTGCTTGGCCGCTTTGCTAGCGTTGGGTATTGCTCGGTGGTGATACTCGTTAAGCTTGGCTTATTTGCAAGAACTGCTTGCTCTACGGCAACATCAAAAATGGCATCAGCAAAGTCAAACCAGCTGACGTGAGGCAAACCCGAGTAATGGTAAACACCGTACCCAACCGCATCACCCTGAGTAATGCACTGCGCGATTTGAATCAATGTACCCGCTATATCGCCCGCATAAGTCGGCCCACCAAACTGATCACCAACAATACTCAATGCATCTCGATTTTCAGCCAAACGCAGCATGGTTTTCACGAAGTTATTTCCACTTTCACCAAACACCCATGCAGTACGAAGGATAATGTGTTTTTCACATGCTTCAGCGACCGCTATCTCACCCGCTAACTTGCTTTCACCGTAAACACCTTGTGGATTGGTAGCATCCATTTCCACATACTCACCCACTTTATTGCCTTCAAACACATAATCGGTCGAAATATGCAAAATGGCGGCACCAACACTTTGTGCGGCTTCGGCTAAGTATTTGGGACCGTCACGGTTTATCGCGTAAGAAAGGTCGACTTCCTCTTCTGCTTTATCAACCGCGGTATGTGCCGCCGCATTAATAATGATGCTCGGTTTAAACTCAGCAACCGCTGCATTGACGGCATCTTGACTTGTGATATCAAGGTGCTCTCTATCAAGCGCTAACACTTCAGTATTCTCATGGTTCGCTAACTGCTCAGTTAAACTTGAACCCACTTGGCCATGGCAACCCGTAATTAAAATACGCATTAGCTTACTGCCTTTTTCTGAGTTTCAGTCACTAAACGCGTCAAATACTGACCGTATTCGTTTTTCATCATCGGCTTAGCGAGCGTCAATACCTGCTCATCACTCAACCAACCGTTACGCCATGCTATTTCTTCTAGACAAGCTACTTTCAAACCTTGAACATTTTCAATCGTTTGCACGAAAGAAGACGCTTCATGCAGGCTTTCATGAGTCCCTGTATCTAGCCAAGCAAAACCACGACCCAATAACTCTACGTTTAATGAACCATCATTGAGGTACATTTCATTTAGTGTGGTAATTTCTAGCTCACCACGATGAGATGGCTTCACTTGTTTGGCCATTTCCACCACGCGATTATCGTAGAAATACAGCCCTGTTACCGCATAGTTGGATTTTGGTGCTTCCGGCTTTTCTTCAATAGAAACAGCTTTCATCTCTTCATCAAATTCAACCACTCCAAAACGCTCTGGATCTTTGACTTGATAACCAAACACGGTTGCACCCGATTCTCTTGAAGCGGCACTTTGCAAGGTTCTTGAAAAAGATTGACCATAGAAGATGTTATCACCCAGAACTAAACACACGCTGTCATCACCAATGAACTCTTCACCGATGATAAACGCCTGTGCTAAGCCATCTGGGCTTGGCTGAATAGCATACTCAAGATTAATACCAAAATCGGAGCCATCACCCAGTAGACGTTGAAAGCCAGCATTATCTTCTGGTGTAGTGATAATCAAAATATCTTTGATGCCCGCAAGCATTAGTGTCGATATTGGGTAAAACACCATTGGCTTATCATAGATAGGCAACAGTTGCTTTGATACGCCGCGAGTGAGTGGGTATAAACGTGTGCCAGAGCCGCCCGCTAATACAATCCCTTTCATTATTTATTCACCTTTGATTCTGTTGTTTCTACACCCAAACGCTCACGTTGGTAGCTACCATCTTGCACATTTTGGCACCATACCGAGTTATCTAAATACCACTGAACCGTTTTACGAAGACCGGTTTCGAATGTCTCCTCAGGTGTCCAATTTAGTTCACGCTGCATTTTACTCGAATCAATCGCGTAACGGCGATCATGACCAGGACGGTCTTGCACGTAGGTGATCTGCTCTGCATACGCTGACTCTTTCGGTACTAACGTATCTAGGATGTTACAAATCGTATTGACGACTTCAAGGTTTTTCTTCTCGTTGTGGCCACCGATATTGTAGGTCTCACCCACTTTACCTTCAGTCACCACTTTGTAGAGTGCTCGAGCATGGTCTTCAACAAACAACCAATCACGAATTTGATCGCCTTTACCGTAAATAGGCAAATCTTTACCTTCTAGCGCATTAAGGATAACCAGTGGAATCAGCTTCTCAGGAAAGTGATACGGGCCGTAATTGTTAGAGCAGTTGGTTACGATAGTAGGCAGGCCGTAAGTGCGTAACCATGCACGCACTAGGTGGTCACTTGAAGCTTTTGATGCAGAGTATGGGCTTGAGGGCTCATAAGAGGTTGTTTCTAAGAACATTGGCAACTTTTTATTGGCTGAAGGCTCTGTCCCTACTTCCACGTCATCTGGATGTGGAAGATCACCGTAAACTTCATCAGTCGAGATATGGTGAAAACGGAACTCTAATTTCGCTCGTTCTTCAAGCGTGTTCCAGTATTCGCGTGTCGCTTCTAGTAGCGTATATGTTCCAACAATGTTGGTTTCGATAAACGCCGCTGGACCAGTGATTGAACGGTCAACATGTGATTCAGCCGCAAGGTGCATCACCGCATCTGGTTTGTGATCAGCGAACACTCGGTCAAGCTCTGCTCGGTTGCAAATATCGACTTGTTCAAAGGCATTGCGTTCACTTGAATCCACTTCGATAAGAGATTCTAAATTACCTGCGTAAGTAAGCTTATCAACGTTGACCACGCTGTCAGATGTATTCTTAATGATATGACGAATAACTGCAGAGCCGATAAAGCCAGCACCACCAGTGACGAGGATCTTCATAGTTTTCTCTTGTAATATACTGTTTAGAACAACTCACGAGCGTGAAGATGTATAAATTTTTGAGGTTTAATCTCACGAGAACATCTCAGTCAATATTAAGCCCCTGAGACACTTTTTATTCATTTTGAGACAGTCTATTTTAGACAATCCCATATAAAACCTAGATTTTGCTTACTTTCTTAAAACCGTCCCAATAGGCCTTATAAACGGCTAATCAAACCCTTTAGGCTTGCCGCATCTTTTAACTTGCTATTACTTGCTAACAAGCTGCATTTGGGTACGCTACCGCCCTTAGGTTTGGCTCCTAAAGGCAATAATGACAAGTTGTTCGCTTTTATGCGGTTTTCATACGATTTTAAATTTGGGCGCATTTTAGCAAAGTAAGTGCATATTAACCAGTTTGAAATTAACCCTATTTGGACTGACCTCTCACCAAGCATTTACCCAGCGGAAGCATTGTACGTCTTGCAGGTACTGAGTGCCTATGTGGTAGCGGTTTTCTTGTGCTGCATCGCAATAGCGCTTTTCTATATCAATAAAAATGTTGCCGTTGCGATACAGCGACACGAAGCTTGGGTTGTTGTTCACCGATAATAACGCTTTGATCTCGGTGCGTGTTAGCCCTTGTGGGTAGTGGCTAACCAGCAATTTCAAGAACTCGCCAATGCGCCCTTCCACTCGTGCTATCTCTTTCTCTAAAATGGTTACTTTTTCTTCCGTTGTCAGTTTCTTTAGGCTGGTATCGTCCATGGTGCCCTCTCCCTAATTCTACTTTTGTATCTTGACGTTTTTTGTCTGTATTCACGTTTGGTTCGCCTTAGCCCTTGATCTTTCTAAGTTATTGTTTTCCAATAGCTTTGGGCTGTGTGAACAAGCGTTTAGTCTGTTAATAATCGAATGGTCACTGCTTAGAATCCGTGCCGGGCGATTTGGATTGAACTAGGGCCTTGATACGCGCTTCGAACGGGTTGGTGGTGCTTTTGGCTTTGTAGTCCGCTAGGGCCTGAGAGACAGGTGTGGGTTGTTTCGGTTCCATGGGCTTAGTTGCCTGTTGGGTGTTAGCTGCGTTGGTTGGTGTAGAAGCCTTTGCTGGTTTTCCTGCCCTTGTTTGTTTAGCCGCTCTTGTTTGATGGGGAAATGGCGATGAGCTCTGCTTCGCTTTGGCTTGGGCGCTTCTTCTTAGCCAGCCATTCACAAAGTGGCCAATGTGCTCGAAGGGTTTGCGTTTATCGGGGTTGATGTACAACCACGCTTGCATGGCATGCAGTTCTTGCAGCACATCTAGCTTTGGGTAGGTGCGTTCTAATATTGTGCTGAACTCATGATAAATCGGCGCGCTGCCTTCTTTGGTGAGCAGGTGAATAACGGCTTCATTCTTTTGGCTTATGAGTTTGGTCGCTTTGGCTTGAGGTGTTGCTGGTTCTTTCTCGAGGGACAAGGCAGCTTCAAGATCTGGGGCTGCTTTACAAGAAATGTCTGTTTTATGTTCTTTATGAAAGATTATGTGTGCAGGATGATCACTCTCCGTGTTAGATCTTGAGTCACCCTGGGGAGTGTCTGAATGGCCTATTTCCTGCGCATGTTCGGTTTTCTTTGCATTTTCTGACGAGGTTGGCGGTAAGTCTGTTTGTTCTACATTGGCATTATCTAGGTCGGTTTGATCATTTAGGTCTAGCTCTCTGTCTTCTTGATCGAGAGCTCTGGCTGCTTGGTCTAGATCGGCCTGCTGAATGTGGCTGTCGCTGGGTAGGCGCAGCTGATATATGTTGCTGCGCTGGCGTCCTGAATCATCAAACCGCTTTATCCGCTTCACAAAGCCTTGTTTTTCCAATTCATTAACGTGTCGTTTCACAGTTCTTACCGACACTTCGCAATATTGCGCCAAGTAATTTAGGGAAGGGAAACACACGCCACGCGCATCTGCGTTATCGGCCAATTTTAATAACACCAACTTGCTAATAGGCGAGCCGGTTTTTAATGGGATGAAAGAAAGAATGAGGGAAACACACATGGGTAACGCTCCTTGTTAAATGATCATTCGTACAGAAATCCATTGATATAAAGGGCATTAACAACACTTTTTGGCGCTTTAGGGGCGAAAGGCCTATGAGATAAGTTGTAAGAAAAGATGTTTGGTTAATCGCCTCGGATAGATATGCAACATTAACCTTATCAAGCAATGACTTTTCGAAGCATCTCTCACTTTTTTGTGTTCCTCCGTTTTCGCGCTATTACCGCCAACCCCAATCAAGAATCTTGAAGTACATTGCCCTCCCCATGCAGCAACAAGGTGCTTAATGAAGGCGATAGTTTCTCTTTTTATTTCAGCGTACCAACCCGGAATGGCGAGTATCGAGTGCCGACCTTACTCCCTCAACCAGTCGCGTCAGCCGTTATTTTTTAGTGATAGCTACGGGTGTAGCCAAGTACTGAGCTATGAAGCTAGCGGTTATAAAGAAAGCCAAATGGAAAGTTGTCATTTTAATGAGGATGAATGCGGTGACGTCCCCAGCTATGAAGATATTTGTTGGATGATCAGCCGAGCACGGCGCAGCCAGCCACTGGGTTATTGCGTGATGTATTTACGTTATGTCAGCCACCACTCTGGTTGTGCCAAAACCGTAGCCACCAGTTTGCGACAACACATCGCATTGCACCCTACTTTAAAAGAATCGTTATCAACGTCTTTAATCTCCTATTTACAACAACACGAGGATTTATTTTGTCAAACACTCCACCAGCAACTGATCGAGTTCCACACCAGCCGTTAGAAGCGTCTGCTGATTCACAAGAACTGGCTGACTCGGAAGAGCGAAGTCCTTCGTTAGAGCCTTGTTTTTCACTCGCACCCTATTCCTTCAGTCTCGTTTCGGTTTTACTCCGTTTGCCTCATTGCCCAGGATTCTCATTTATTACGGTGCATTGCAGCGCAACACCACCACAACAAGATGTAGACGTAGCCGAGATTCGTCGATGGCATAAAAAGAAAGGCTGGCGCGATGTGGGCTATCACTTTGTTATTCGTCGCAACGGGGATGTCGAACTTGGCAGGCCACTGTCGCAAACCGGCGCGCATGTGAAAGGACACAACAAGGGCAATATTGGGATTTGTTTGGTCGGAGGCTGTAATGCCGAGCTGCAACCAGAAGACAACTTCACACTTGCGCAGCGTAAGGCACTGTTTGGTTTGACGGCTGCATTGCAAGAGCAGTTCTTGATTTCAGATGAGAATGTTAAGGGGCATAAAGATTGGGGCGTGAATAAGGCGTGTCCGGTTATGGCTTTAAGAGCTTAGGAGCAGATACGGGATTCGAGTAATCGGGATACGAAGAGCAGTAGCGGGATTCGGGTATCGGGAGACTAAGAGCGGATGCGAAAAGTGAGGAAAATAAAGTGAGAGTGGTGCTTTTAGCTCCTCCCCTTTATCACGACTGTTACTTGGCAAGAAATATCCAATATAAGGGGAGGCTGGGAGGGGTTGGTTAGGCATTAACTAGCACCCCCCTCTAACTCCCCCTTCTATTAACATCACCACTCACAATAGTCCGGTGTTCAAGAGGGAGGACAAAAAGCTAAGTCTTCGAATAATTTGAAGTGCAGATGTGGGATTCGAGCCAGCAGGATACGGAAGGCTTAAGAGCAGATTCCAGATACTTCGTTCCTCACTTCTAAAGCAACAGAATGGCGGAATGACGAGAAAGGCGAGAAAGGCGCTATATAACCATCAATAAACCAAGGAGCAGTATGACATTGTTCGGAAGAATATTCGGGAGCCAGTCTTCGATTAGCAAGGGGTTAGATGCACTCACCAACACAGGAGATGCGATGTTTTTTACTGATGAAGAAAAAGCGAAGCACAAGCTGGCACTGCTTAAAGCGTATGAACCTTTTAAGTTGGTACAACGCTACATTGTGTTGTTGTTCACCATTCCTTATGTGGCACTGCATGTGATGGTGATTTTGGGTTGCATGCACGGCTACGATTGGAAACCGTTGGGGGAAATGACCAATGAAGCGTTTGGCTATCCGGTGTTAGCGGCGATTGGATTGTATTTAACGGGTGGGGTGGTGAAGAAGTAGAAGAGCAGATGCGAGTAACGGGTAAACGGGATACGAAGAGCTAAAAGAGCGGATACGGGTGACGGGTAAACGGGATGCGAAAGGCTTAAGAGCGGATGCGGGATACGAGTAACGAAGAGATGAAGAGATGAAGAGATGAAGAGCAGATTCGAGTGGCGCTTTTCGTATCTCGCCACTCGAATCTCGTATCTGCCTTTCTGCTCTTCGTTTACCCGGTTACTCGAATCTCGTTACTGCTTTTAGTTATTTCTTGTCGCTCGAATACGTGTAGTTGTAGTAGCCGTAAGAGCTTGATGCTTTCTTCTCGATGGCGTTGAAGATAACGCCTTTCACTTCGATACCCGATTGTTCGAAACGGTTACGAGCAACATCGATTTCTTTAATGGTGTTTTGGCCGTAACGCGCAACCATTAATGTGGTGCCAGCGAAGGCACCGACAATGCTTGGGTCGGTTACTGCCAGTACGGGTGGAGTATCGACAATCACCAAGTCATATTCTTTTGATGCCCATTCCATTAGTTCTGCAAAGCGCGGGTGCATTAGCAGCTCAGATGGGTTGGGTGGCACTTGACCACGGGTAATGATTTCTAGGTTTTCGACTGGGGTCGACTTCACTGATTGAGCGAATTCTGTCTTGCTGCTCAATACATCAGAAAGGCCGTTTTCCCACTTCAAACCAAAGCTTTGTTGTAGATAACCTTTACGCATGTCGGCATCAATCAACAATACCTTTTGGCCTGTTTTTGCAGCTACTGCGGCAAAGTTAGTCGAGATGAATGATTTACCGATACCCGGTGCAGGGCCAGAGATCATCAAGACGTTATTTTTCGCTTCTAACATCGCAAAGTGCAAGCTGGTACGAAGGCCACGCAGTGCTTCAACCGAAAGGTCCGCAGGGTTCGATTCGGCAAGCAGAGCTTGGGTACCCTTGGTTTGCTGTTTTTTCGATTTAAAGCGGTTGGTTAGCTCAATCTGTAAATCAGATTTAGGTACCGCTGCATAAACAGGCAGACCAATTTGTTCAATTTGATCTGGGCTTTCAACGCCACGGTGGAACGCAGCTTTCACTAATACAAACGCCACACTCAACATACCACCCAGTAGCGTCGCTAATACAACAATCAGCGGCTTCTTCGGTTTAACGGCGCGAGCATAAGCTTGTGCATCATCTAAGATACGAACGTTACCAACCGTACCGGCTTTAATAATGCTCAGTTCTTGAACCTTGTTTAAAAGCTGGATGTAGATTTGTTGGTTTACTTCAACATCACGTGTCATACGCAGTACTTCACGTTGTGTTTTCGGTAGCTTTTGTACTTGCTTGTTTAGGCGCTCTTTCTCACCCAATAGCGTTTTACGCTTATCAAGCAAGGCTTTGTATGCAGGGTGATCTTTAGTGAAGCGTTGGCTGATTTCACTCTCTTTAAACGTCAGTTCATTCAATTGCGCTTCAAGCTCTACCATTACTTTCAAGGTTGATTGCGCCTCTAAGCCCAAGTCGATCGATTCGTTCTTTTGACGGTAATTGTTCAGTACGTCTTCATAGCCGGTTAGCTCAGATTTAATGCCCGGAAGGTGGCTTTCTAAGAACTCTAGGCTCTTCTCTGCTTCTGCTGAATTACGCTTCACGTTTTGTAAGAAGTAGATCTGGCTAATGTGATTAAGGATCTCAGAAATCTGTTGCTTGTTTTCACCTTCAAAGCTTAGCTTCAAAATACCGGTTTGCTTACCTTGCTCAGACAGAGACAAAGAAGCTTTCAACCATTCGATCGCTTCTAGTCGGCTACGCTGACCTATTGAAAATTCAAAATCGTTATGCGATTCAAAACCCGCCACAAACAAGCTGTAGTCGTCAGCGGTGGCTAGCTCACCCACTTTGCCTTGCAAAATAACACGCTCATCGTCACGAACCAGTTGGTAAGTGCCTTTTTCAGCATCAACGATTTGAATCGTGTGTCCGTAATCGCTCGCGTAGCTTGGCAAGGTAAAACGACTCACTGCGATGTGGTTGATATCGCCAGTTAGGCGAGCAAACCCCTTACCGACGATGGGTGCATAGTTGGGTGAAGTCACAGTAGTCAGGTTAAACTTATCAACCGTTTCGCCCAAGATCATACGAGATTTGATGATCTCGACTTCTGTTGTGGCAGAAGACTCCTGAGAGAACAGATCCCCCATATCACCGACCATGGATGAAATGCCGCCAGAGCTCTTCTCTTCTATTTGAATCAAAGCATCGGCTTTGTATATCGGCGTTGAAAGCAGAGCAAACGCAATACCAAACACAGCAAAAACAAATGTGGTCAGTATGATTAACCATTTAGCATCTAATAAGATACCAAGCAGTTTCCCTAGATCTATCTCATCAGAGTTATCTGTGTGTGATTGCTGAGATGGTTGTGTTGTCATCAGATTACTACTTCCTAAATTATTGCTATTTAAGAGACGATATATACGCTCCGCGTACTTCTCTTCTATATGATTCTGTTAGTGGTTTAGCCACGCCTACGTGTAGAGCATGACATTTAAAAAGCTGTCTATTTAAACCTACTGTCTTTTTAAACCTACAGCTTTTTCGCCCAAGCTTGTGCGGCTTCGTCAATCAGCTTATAAGCGTATTCAAACGCTTCGCGGCTTTGACGGTGCGGGTCGGGAATATCTTTTTGACCAATCCACTGACCAAACAGCATGGTTTTACCACGCGCTTCCGGTGAGATTTGAGTGAGCGCCTCCATATGGCCCTTCTCCATCACCAAGATCAAATCATACTGAGCGCAAAGCTGTGGCGTGACTTGCTGAGACTGATGATTTTCAACATCGACCCCATTTTCTGCGGCAATTAAAATCGCGGTATCGTCTGCTGGCTTACCAATTAAACGACTTTTCTCGGCTGCAATACCGGCAGAGGCCACTTCTTTGTTGAGGAGCAGCTTTTGAAGAACGCGCTCTCCCGTCGGAGAACGGCAAATATTACCCACGCAGACGACTAAAATTTTATTAAACATAACGGACTTCTAACTGTAATGGGCTTAACGAGATTCAAGTACTTATAAACATAAAAATCAGGTCACACGTAAATGTGACCTGATGACTGCTCTACCTTAGCCTATGGCCAAGTACGGACACGTAACACGCCTTCGGTTAAATCATTGAAGCCGGTAATGGTTGGAACCAATTGTCCAATCACACGGTTCCAACGGCTAATAGGTGCTGCCGTGACATAAACAATGTCATAAGGTTTTAAATCAAACTCGGTGCCAATCACCAATGCTGAAGCATCTTCCATATTCAGTTGGTAGATATCGGCCATGCGTTCTGATTTGTCATCAGAAGTACGAATCACAAACACACCCGTTGCATCGGCTGAAAGTTGGTTGATGCCCCCAACGTTGCTTAACGCTTCTGTTAAGCTCATACCAACGCGATCAATTTTTAATAGTTTAGGCTCATTGACCTCACCCATTACAAATACTTTCTGATTGTCATTACGCGGCACGTGAACAATATCACCGGCTTGCAGTAAGCGGTTTTGCGTTAAGTCACCACGTTGCATCAAGCCATACAAAGACAAACGTTCTTCCACACCATTACGCGTTAGTGAAACATTACGCCAATCAGCGTCTTCAGATAAACCGCCAGAACGGTTCACAGCATCGAGTAACGTTAAAGGGATGTTGGTGATTGCTTGCTGGCCAGGTTTTGACACCTCACCCGTAATGTAGGTTTTCTTAGAGCGGAAAGCCGCGACGTTAACATCAACCTGAGGGCTTTCGATGTACTTTGCTAAGCGATTAGCAATATCAGCACGCACTTCACGAACGGTTTTGCCCGCGACTTCTACTGTACCAATGTAAGGGTAAAAGATGGTGCCGTCTGCATGAACCCAGTTACCTGCTTCTGTGCTGCTACGGTAAGAACCGGCAGGAATCGTCAGTTCAGGGTGATCCCAAATGGTAATGTTTAAGATGTCACCGATACCCACTTGGTATTCATATTTGGCGATATCAATATCAAGCTCAGGGTTGGCTTGTGAAACCGACAAAACATTAGTTTGATAACTCGATACTGACTGAGCCGTCAATGGGTAAAGATTAACCACATCAGAGATGTCAGATTCTTGCTGTTCTTCAGAAGGAAGAATCACATTCTTATTGTCGGTAGAAAGGTGGCTCCCTGGAGTGGTACACCCTGCCAGTAATGCAGGAAGGAGCGCTAAAAGGAGGCGATTTTTATTAATCTTCATGTTTACCAATTCATAGAAACGGAATGTGTCTGGCGCCTAAAAGGACATCCAAAGAATAGAGGTATTTTGATTTCATCAGTTACACAAGAGGGAGTTCGGGGGAAGTAGCAAGATATGACTCCCATTTCAATAAGTGGGGGAAATGCTACCGCCCTTTGATAATCCGCGACATCACACTGCGTAACTTATTTGATTTACTCACTTAGCTGGCCCAAAAAGACGCTGAAAATTGAACAGGGCTATCTAACTAACTGAGCAACTAAACGTCGCAAAAAATACCACTGCACACGGTTAGTTTAATTCGTGAACATTATCCACAATTTATGCTTATTATCAACCTAGTTGAATGGTTTTAGGTGTAGATAAGAGCAGATTCGGGATACGAGATGCGAAGAGCTTAAGAGCGCAAGAGCAGATGCGGGATGCGAGTAAACGAAGAGCCAAGAGCAGGTTAAACCGTAACGGGATGCTTTTAGCTCCTCCCCTTTATCACAGGTGCAGCTTGGCAGAAAATACCAACATAAGGGGAGGCTGGGAGGGGTTGGTAACACATAGTTTAACATCCCCCTCTAACTCCCCCTTTGATGAACATCACCGCTCACAAACGAAAGGCGCTCAAGGGGGAGAACCAAAAGATAGGCTTTCGTAGGCTCAATTTCTCTCACCTACCTTGAAGCTCTTCAAGACCCGATCACCCGAAT
Organism: Vibrio sp. NC2; assembly: GCF_025195005.1. Taxonomy (NCBI): domain Bacteria; kingdom Pseudomonadati; phylum Pseudomonadota; class Gammaproteobacteria; order Vibrionales; family Vibrionaceae; genus Vibrio; species Vibrio sp. NC2. Next base: position 170,746 of record NZ_JANVFC010000008.1, on the reverse strand, counting down.
CTCGTTGCTGATTTTTAGATCTTTGTACCCGTTACTCGATAACCCGATACCGCTCTTTCCCTGCTCTTCGTATCTCGCTACTCGTTACCCGAATCTATCTTTTCTCGCTCTTCGCTACCCGTTTACCCGCATCTCGATACTGCTCTTTCCGCTCTACTTAACGCTACTTGGTCTTTGGAACCAAGGTGAGCGAGCGTCGGTTTGGTCGAACAAGTTGTATTGCTTATTCAAGACTTGTCCACCATCACGAGTCAGCGGTTGCCATGTGAATTGTGAACGGCTTGAGCTCGGCTTAACCGTGATTAGATCGAATGGGATCGATACGTAAAAGCCTTTGGTGTAACTGCCTTCACCGTATTCTTCAGTGGTCATGTCGGTTAAGCTAACAAAGGCACCAGCGATAACACCGCTCTTGAACTGCTTAGAGAAATCAATACGAGTACCAATATCTCCCGCTAAGAATTTACCCACACCCACTTTAAATAAAGTGTCACTTAAGAAATCCCACTGCGGCATGTAGTAGCCGGTAACAAATCCAGTGGTGCCTTTATCAATCACCTTGTAGTAAGCCTGATCTTTTTCATGGTATTGCAGTTCTTCATCAAACGTACCAAACCAACTTTCTGGGTCTCGCTGGCTGATGGCTGTCGCGTCGGCACCAATTGCCCAGTTACTGTTGTATGGGCGGTAAAGTATTTCACCACCTACACCTGCAAACATGCTCTCTAGGTAACCACCGTAAGCCTGAGTGTAGATACCACTGCCATAGTCTTCAAACCACGTCAGCTGCAAGCGGTCTAAACGAACAGGCTCGTCAACGTAAGAACGGAAAAGCGTTCGCACTCGTGGCGTTTGCGCAGTGCCATCTGTTGGAATTTCATAATTAAACTTATCGTAGTTGTCGATCAAGTTGATATACAAAGAACCAGACAGCTCAATGTTGTTGGTCGCCCAGAAAGACGCATTAGTGTATAAGCCTAGAGCATATAGGTAAAAATCTTCCGCTGAGCCAAAAGATTGTGCCAAGTTAGGCGCGACAGACACATCGAAACGTTCTCTGCCGTCGTGATAAGCGATCGCCGATTTCGATTCGACATCACTTGGCTGTGCAGCGTCTTGAATATCCGAGTCCAAATACTGGTATGTAGCGACTTGCTTAAATTGATTGGCATCGATAGCGGTTTGATTTAACTCGCCAGCGTTGCTGGTTTCAACGATCTTATAGGTGTCAATATAGTCAGGGACATGGTTAGCAATAACCGTTGCCCCACGTTCCAGCGCGACCTCTCGATTGCGGTATTTCACCTGCTCGCCTTTCACAATCAACGTATTGTCGTCGACTAAGATCTGCGCTTGCTCATAACCCGCGACGGTATCAAGCTCCTGGGTCAACTGGGCCAGTTCAACGTCATCCATGCTGCTTGCTTCGCTTGGTCGCAAAGTGGCCGCTTCGGTATCTCGCCACACCGAGGCTATTTGATTAAAGTTGGTGGTTAAGTCAAAGCCCATGGTTAAGGTGTCACCACGCTCATAACTCACTTTTGCCGTTGCCCAATCAGTAAAACGGTACACAGCACCCACGTTCCATGGCGTATGTTGTGTCATTTCGACACCACCACGCATAACTGGGAAATCTTGTGAATAGTCATTGCTGTCGTATTCAAGCTTGAACGTTAATGGCTTGTAAGGCGTTTGATATTCTAAACCACCATAAATCGCCGCATCGCCTTTAAACCAACGCTCAAAATCGACCATCCCTCCGTTACCTTTCGTATCTGACTCACGCTCACAGAATTTATCACTGGCTTTACAGAACGGATTGGTAATATTACCACTGGTGCCCATGTAGCCCCAGCCCATGCCTAACGTGACATCAAGTGGGCCAAATTGCTTGCTCGCCGCAACAAATTCACCATCAAACAACCCTGTGCCACCAAAGTCACGCACTCCGACAGAAAGCTCCGGCAAATAGTAGCCTTCTTCCATTAAGCGAACTTTAAAATCGATGCCTTTATCAGTGTACTTAGTACAACCACTGAATGAGTTTTGCGAGCAATCTTGATTCCCGCCACCGCTATAAAGCAGATCTTGAACTTGCGTATAGCGAATGGTGGTTTCTAACCAAGGCATCAATTGCAGGCTAACGTTATAAAAATAATATTCGTTATTGAACGATGCACTTAGGTTGAATTCACCCTCCGGAGCCATACGTGCGGTAGGCATTTGCATTAAGCCCACCCCCCCAAAGTCCGATTGAGAGTGTTTTAGCGTTGGCGCACTAAAGCCAGAAACCTCGACTTGAGAAGGCTGCTCTTGCGTGGTGGCAGAAAAGTCTCGCATGGTGGCAGAAACGTCTTGCGCATTAACAGCAAAACTGCTGACAGCCAGTAAGGTACCCGTAATCGAACTTGCGAGCAGGGTTAATGGAAATGATTGAGTAGCCGACATTACAGATTAACCTTATGACGTAGAAGTTCGACAATGTCTTGATTCAAAGTGGAAAACTCAGAAGGGAGCGAATCAAAGGCGATAAAAATAATAGCACCGGGAGCAAAATAAGCGGGCTTACTGTTCCAGTAGGCATAACTGATTTCATTCACTTGCCCATCGGGTTGGATGACAAATGCCGTGCTGTTATCAGCAATATCTAGCAGCTGGCCTTTTGGCAACCGCGTTAAATAGTTATCTAGCTGAGCGTGTTCAACCAAAGGCAGCGTCTGAGCTTGCTTTACTGCACCAACTACATTCACAGAGGTTGGGCGAGCGGTTAGATATAACTCAAAGTGCTGATGTTCCGCTGATTTAGGCGAAGCTGGCTTTTTTAATGCCGTAGCTTGTTGTTTTGATGCCATAGCTGACTGTTTCGACGCCGTAGCTAGCTGTGTTGATGCCATAGCTGACTGTTTCGATGCAACAGTTGGCTTTTTTGAAACCAATAAGGGATTCTTATCTGCCTGAGACATCACTGCGTTTTGGTCTAACTCAACAAAGTAGCGTGCTTGATAATCAAAAGATTCGAGCTGCTTAATCACAGATTTTGCTTGTGGCTCTTGTAAAGAAAAATGCTTGAGCTTATCCAACACCTGTTGTTTTACGTTCTCTACCTGCGGTTGAGCATTGCGATCAAATAACTGGGCAGACAGCGGGAAGTACCCTAGCGCGCCATTCGTATTGGCATCCGTTAATACTTGTTCTAAGCGCGTAGGTTGCGAATATTGCAGCGTGATACCTTGTACCGGTAACTCGACCGTAAGCACTGGAACTTGGCTTTGAGCCATGACAAGCGGTGGCACTAGAACGCTACAAACCGTAAGTACTGCTGTATACCCTAGTTTTTTTAAATAATTCATTTTATTCACTCACCACTTTGTTCTTTAATTTGATTGGGCTTTGACTTCTTCGTTTGATAAGGCTTTAGCAAGGTCAGCTCTAAACGGGTCATCTCAGGGCCAAGGTATTGAACCGTTTTGACGACCTGTCCCTTGTTGTTTACCCAATATAAATTCTCAATATCTTGTCCTAGGGCCGGGTAACGGATCTGCTCGACAAACTTGCGCGTTGCAATGTTCGCAATCGGGGTTTGTACGGTTTCGTCATTAAGATATGTTCGAACGATGTTTGCACTGTAGCCAAATCGGTAATCGGGTTGCCAATCGTAGGTAGCTTGCCACTCTTGAGCCTTGGGCGTTGCCGACAAATCAAAACTTGGCACCAATGCATTGGCCGGTTTAACGGTTAAACCAGATAGATTTTCATAAGGCAGTAATAAGGTTTGAACCACTCGTCCATTTTCCGTCACGATCATGGCTTTGTCTGATGACATCCATTTGAGTTGCTCAACCCCTGTTGCTGGGTTTTGACCAACAAAAGCCAACACCATGAAAATCTTACCTTGGTCGTTAATTTCGGCATAGATACTAGCGTAAGGCAGATCTTGAATATATTCGGCCGTGGTACTGACGTCGGCATCACCAAAGAGAGCTTCATTGAATGTGGAATTAAGATCTTGGAACTGTTGTGAGCAACCAGTAACTAGCAGCCCTAAAAATACGATAAGCGGTTTGATCATGATTATTTTGCTTCCTAGCGAGGCGATTTAGGACACACTGATATAAAAAAACCATTTTATGCTTTCACATAAAATGGTTTTATACAGACTACAAATAAGAACTATTTAGTTGTAGTTGTAGTTGTAGCGCCGCCGTCGTTAGAAGCAACAGCAACTGCTGCGCCTACTGCGACTGCTGCAGTTGTTACTGCTACTGTTGTTGCTGTACCCGCTGCTGCTGTTGATGCGCCAGCACCTGCTGCTGCACCTTCTGTTGCTGCAAAAACACCGCCAGAGAAGCTAACAGCTAGTGCTGCCGCTAAAGCCATTTTTTTCATAATGATTCCCATTAATATAAACGTTTATATGCTGAGGTTAAGAATGTCCTCAACTGATTGTTCAGCTTAAACAATCAATTGATAATATTAGTGAATAAATGTGTTCAAGTAAATGCATAATTTGTAGGCAGATATCATTTTATATATCCCCTGCCATCACAACCCTATGCTTCCTCTGTATTCTCCTATCCTTTATCGCTATACTCCTGACCTATAGTTTTTCGCCCAATAACGAATAAGAGTTCAAGATATGCAAGAGTTAGTGCCATTTGTTCAAGAGAATATGATTTTAGCCATCGTATGGATCGGCTTGGTTGTTGCCATCATTGCGAACGTTATCAAGACATCAAACGCAGCCTACAAAGAGATCACGGCCGCGCAAACCACACACATGATTAACCGTGAAAACGGTATTGTGGTTGATATTCGTACTAAGGATGAGTTCAAAAAGGGCCATATTACGGACGCAGTTCACATTTTGCCGTCAGACATCAAAGCAAATAGCTTTGGTAGCCTTGAAAGCCACAAAGCAGACCCAATCATCGTAGTATGCAAGACAGGTCAAACTGCTCAAGAAAGCGCTAACCTACTGGTTAAAGCAGGTTTCGAAAACGTAAGCGTACTGAAAAGCGGCTTAGTGGCTTGGAGCGAAGCTAACCTTCCTTTGGTTAAAGGCAAGAAATAGGTTAAAGGCAAGAAGCGGCTGACCGATAAACTAACTTTCAGGCTCTGTTCGATAAATACAATGAACAGAGTCTAATTTAAAATTTTTAAGGACAAGAAAATGGCTGAAGCAGCACAACAAGACGCACAACAAAACTTCGCAATCCAACGTATCTTCCTAAAAGACGTATCTTTCGAAGCGCCAAACTCTCCAGACATGTTTCAAAAAGAGTGGAACCCAGATGTAAAACTGGACCTAGACACTCAAAGCCGTGAGCTTGGCGAAGGCGTTTACGAAGTCATCCTACGTCTAACGGTTACGGTTAAGAACGCAGAAGACACTGCATTCCTTTGTGAAGTTCAACAAGGCGGCATCTTCTCTGCTAGCGAAATGGAAGCTGGTCAACTGGCTCATTGCCTAGGTGCATTCTGCCCGAACATCCTGTTCCCATACGCTCGTGAAACGATTTCTAGCCTAGTGGTTAAAGGTACGTTCCCACAACTGAACTTAGCGCCAGTAAACTTTGATGCTTTGTTCATGAACTACCTACAAAACCAAGCTCAGCAAGCTGAACAAACTGAAGGCGAGCAAGCTTAAGTTTTCAAATAGAGCTTAGGTTTTCAAATAGAGCTTAAGCTTTCAAGTAGAGCTTAAGTTTCGAAATAGAACTACTCTGACTAATGCTCAAATCGCTTATTTTTAAGAAGCTGGGCTTTTATTAGATAGCTAGTTTTCGTTAAATAGTTAGCTTTTAAATGCACATCGTAGCTTCTGCGATGTGCATTTTTTATTTACACTGTACTTTGATAGAGAGATTTTTCTTCTTAGTAGAGCTCTTTTTCTTCTTAGTAAAGAGTTTCTCCCGAACTCCTCGATTTCCCTCATTATTTTTAGGTGGAAGCATGACAGAAACAACTCGCCCGACTCACGCGAAAGACGCTTACGGTAAAGATAGCGCTTACGGTAAAGACAGCGCTTACGGTAAAGACATCGCTATGACAGTGATAGGCGCAGGTTCTTATGGGACATCTTTAGCGATCTCTCTAGCGCGTAACGGTGCCAATGTTGTTCTTTGGGGACATGACCCTGTTCATATGGCTCGCCTTGAATCTGAGCGTGCGAACAATGAGTTTCTACCAAATATCGCTTTTCCAGACAGCTTAATTATTGAGTCAGATATAGAAAAAGCCGTGACTTCAAGCCGAGACCTTTTGGTTGTCGTTCCAAGCCACGTGTTTGGTATCGTTTTAAATAGCCTTAAGCCTCACTTAACAGAGAACTCTCGCATCTGTTGGGCAACCAAAGGCTTAGAGCCAGAAACAGGCCGCCTACTTAAAGATGTCGCGCACGATGTGCTTGGTGATGGTTACTCTCTTGCAGTTCTATCAGGACCAACCTTCGCCAAAGAGTTAGCGATGGGCATGCCAACGGCTATCTCTGTCGCTTCACCTGATGAAGTATTCTTAGAAGAGCTGCAAGAAAAGATCCACTGCGGCAAAACATTCCGCGTATACGCAAACTCAGATTTCATTGGTATGCAGCTTGGCGGCGCAGTGAAGAATGTTATCGCAATTGGCGCAGGCATGTCGGATGGTATTGGCTTTGGTGCCAATGCACGTACCGCACTTATCACTCGCGGCTTAGCTGAGATGAGCCGCTTAGGTGCAGCTCTTGGCGCACAACCAGAAACCTTCATGGGCATGGCCGGGTTGGGTGACTTAGTACTCACCTGTACTGATAACCAATCACGCAACCGCCGCTTTGGTTTGGCACTTGGCGCAGGCAAAGATGTAGATACCGCACAAGAAGAAATTGGCCAAGTCGTTGAAGGTTATCGCAACACCAAAGAAGTTTGGTTATTATCAGAACGCATGGGCGTTGAGATGCCAATTGTTGAACAAATTTATCAAGTGTTGTATCAAGGGAAAGATGCACACTTAGCAGCACAAGATTTACTTGCACGAGACAAGAAGTCAGAAAGATAGAAGAGCAGATACGGGATTCGAGTAATCGAGATACGAAGAGAGTAAAAGCAGATTGAGCGCTTAATTAAAAAAGGCTGCTTTTCGTTACTCGCATCTCGCTACTCTAATCTGTTCTTGTCGCTCTTCGCATCTCTCATCTCTCATCTCGCTACACGTATCTGGTTTAAAGGAATGGATGGTAAAATGAAACACTGTGAACAACAAAAAGTTTGGCAATGCATTGTTAAGGAAGCTCGACAGCAGTCGGAGCAAGAACCTATGCTTGCGAGTTTTTATCATGCCACGATCATCAACCATGAAAGTTTAGGCGCAGCACTCAGCTACATTCTGGCAAACAAGCTTAAAACAGCTTCAATGCCTGCAATGGCTGTGCGTGAAGTAGTTGAACAAGCATTTAAGCAGGACCAATCTATTATTGATGCTGCCGCTTGTGATATTTGCGCGACGGTAAATCGAGATCCTGCGGTCGAGATGTACTCCATGCCTCTGCTTTATCTGAAAGGCTACCACGCCCTTCAAGGTTACCGAGTGGCTAACTGGCTATGGAAGCAAGGCCGTATCGCACTTGCCACTTACTTACAAAACCAAATTTCGGTTGCTTGCCAAGTTGATATTCACCCAGCAGCTCGTATCGGTAAAGCTATCATGCTCGACCACGCGACAGGTATTGTGATTGGTGAAACAGCCGTCGTTGAAAATGATGTATCTATCCTTCAAGACGTAACCCTTGGCGGTACGGGTAAAGAAGGTGGCGATCGTCACCCTAAAATCCGCGAAGGCGTAATGATTGGTGCCGGCGCTAAAATACTCGGCAACATTGAAGTGGGTGAAGGCGCGAAGATTGGTTCTTGCTCTGTGGTTCTTCAGGCAGTTCCACCTCATACTACAGTCGCTGGCGTTCCTGCAAAAATTGTCGGAAAACCGAAAACAGACAAACCCTCTTTGGATATGGATCAAGGGTTCAATGGTCGCTCTCAGAACTTCATCCATGGTGATGGGATTTAAGAGCAGATACGGGATGCGAGTAACCGAGATACGAAGAGCTTAAAAGCAGATTCGGGATTCGAGTAACCGAGATACGAAAAGCTTAAAAGCAGATGCGGGATTCGATTCAGCGAAATTCGAAAAATTAAGAGCAGATGAATACAACTAAATGACGATAATGATGAAACAAATTCGAGCCATTAGCCGGACTCTTCTGATATCTACCAGCCTTTGTGTTGCTCTGTTATCTACATCGTCATTCGCCGCCTCTCAGGGGGAACTGAAAGGCGTATCGAGCGAAATATCTCGCCAACAAAAAAACCTTTCCTCACAGCAGAAAAAACTCGATAGCCTACAGGCAAACCTCAAGAAACAAGAGCTGTCGATTGTGTCGCTTGAAAAGGCGATTCTAGACAGTAAAAAACAACTCAATACGGCCAATGCAAATCTTGCCAACTTAGACACCAAGATTAAAGCGCTTACGGCTCAGAAAAAAATCCATACCGACAAGTTAGAACAACTGATTCAAACTTACTACATGACAAGTCGAGCTAAAGCGTCTTCTCACATCCTCAACACTGGTGTGGAAGAAGATCGCATCAGTCACTACTACCAACACCTTGCCAAAGCGCGCTCCGCAACAATCAAAACGATTGAACAGACGCAACTTGAACTAGAAGAGAGCCATAAGCAGCGTCAACTTGAGCAAGAACAGATAGCAACATTGTTAAAACAGCAAACCACCAAGCGCGATAAGTTATCTCAGACTCAAACGCAGCGTAAGAAAACGGTTGGCAGCATCAAGAAAAACATCTCGGGTGATAAGAGTTACTTGGCGGAGCTTCAGCGCAATGAAACTCGCCTAAAAGCTGAAATAGCGAAAGCGGAAAAAGCTGCTCGCGAGAGACGTAATGCAATCCCTATGGATGGGTTAGCCAAACGTAAAGGCAAACTGCCTTGGCCAATCAAAGACAAAGTTCTGCATAACTACGGCTCACGCCAAACGGGTCAAATTAACTGGAAAGGCATGGTGATCAACGCCAAGTACGGTCAGCAAGTTAAGTCTGTTTATTCAGGTACGGTGGTATTTGCAGAGTACTTGCGTGGTTATGGCTTAGTGGTACTACTTGACCACGGTAAAGGCGATATGACGCTCTACGGCTTTAACCAAGCACTTTTAAAGAAAGAAGGTGACAAGGTTAAGGCGGGCGAAGCCATCGCGCTTGCTGGTGACACTGGCGGCCAAACGCGTCCATCACTGTATTTTGAAATTCGAAGAAACAGCCAAGCTCAGAATCCAAAGAGTTGGTTAGTTCGATAAAGAGCAGATACGGGATGCGAGTAATCGAGATACGAAGAGCTTAAAAGCAGATGCGGGATGCGAGTAACCGAGATGCGGAGAGCTTAAAGCAGTTGCGGGATGCGAGTAACCGAGATACGAAGAGCTTAAAGCAGATGCGGGATGCGAGTAGCCGAGATGCGAAGAGCTTAAAGAGACGCCGGGTTCGAGTCACTTGAATACGAAAAGCTTAAAGCCGACACAAGGTCAGAGTAAAACGTGACATGAAAAACGCTTGCCTAGTCGCCGCTCTACCCTGCTTTTCGTTTACTCGTATCTCGCTACTCGAATCTGCTCTTTCCCGATCTTCATTACTCGCATCTTTCTACTTAGAGTTCAACGCCCTTACACCATCTTCCAATAATGTCAGCTGCTCAAAACCTTGCGCAGTCGCAATCGGTTTAACGGTAGCAATCATCTGTAGCATCCCTTGATGTACAACTTGCTCTGTAATTTGGGCTTTTGGAGACATCGCAGATTGATAAGCTAACCAACCCGATGCGATCAAGTGAAGCGACGTTACCATCGACTTCATTTCCGTATCCGTTGCTTTGAGCAAGTTCAACTCAACGAAGGCTCTCATAATATCCACAAGATTCGTTTGCAGCTTTTCTTGTACGGCCATGTAATCAAGGTGGAGTTTTTCATCACGTGACAATATTTCAGGTAGGTTCGCATAGAAGAATCGGTACTTCCACATCAACGTGAAGATAGAATCTAAGTAGCGCTTTAGTAGCGTCAGGCTTTCTTGTTGCCCTTGAATCGGCGTGAACCTTTCAAGCAACTCTGTTGAATAGAGCGTAAAGATGTCACGTACAATTTCTTGTTTGTTACGGAAGTGGTAGTAGAGGTTACCAGGGCTAATCTCGATATGCTCAGCAATATGATTGGTCGTAATACTACGCTCACCGTGCTCATTAAAAAGCTCTAGAGCAGCGTAAACAATCTTGTCACGTGTTTTCATTAGTTATTAGTATCCCTATCCGTTTAGTGGTTCAGTATATCGCCACTAAGCGGATAGATCGAGCTGATAACATCTGGTCTGCGAAGCTCAATATTCATCCACTCATAAGTCGCTCACCATCTTTATCTTAGACGTCGCATTGGATAGCTAAATTCATGAAGTTAATTCATATACTAATGAATGAGTAACCTGGGTTTGCACTAGCCCGTATTGTTCATTCCTTGCTATACTCGCGATAGTTTTGTATTCAAAAGAGTAGGAAAAGTATGATTATCGTAACTGGTGGTGCTGGTATGATTGGCAGCAATATTGTTAAGGCGCTAAACAAAGCTGGCCACAACGATATCCTGGTCATCGACAACCTCAAAAATGGTAAGAAGTTTAAAAACCTTGTCGACCTAGACATCACTGACTACATGGATCGTGACGACTTCCTAACTCAAGTTATGGCTGGCGATGATTTCGGCCCTATTGAAGCCGTTTTCCATGAAGGTGCGTGCTCTGCGACGACTGAGTGGGATGGCAAATACATGATGCTCAACAACTACGAGTATTCAAAAGAGCTGCTTCACTACTGTATTGAGCGTGAAATTCCCTTCCTATATGCCTCTTCAGCTGCCACTTACGGTGAGACAGAGACTTTCATCGAAGAAAAAGAGTATGAAGGCGCATTAAATGTCTACGGTTACTCTAAACAACAATTTGATAACTATGTTCGTCGCTTAACAGCAGATGCTGTAGCGCATAACGAGACGTTACCTCAAATTACTGGTTTCCGTTACTTCAATGTTTACGGTCCACGTGAAGATCACAAAGGCAGCATGGCCTCTGTTGCTTTCCACCTAAACAACCAAATGAACGCTGGTGAGAACCCTAAACTGTTCGCAGGTAGCGAAACATTTAAGCGTGATTTTGTTTACGTAGGTGACGTAGCAGCCGTAAACCTGTGGTTCTTAGAAAATGGTGTTTCTGGCATTTTCAACCTAGGCACCGGCAACGCGGAATCTTTTGAAGAAGTAGCAAAAGCGGTGATTAAACATCATGGAAAAGGTGAGATCGAAACCATTCCTTTCCCTGAACACCTAAAAGGTGCATACCAAGAATTCACACAAGCAGACTTAACCAAGCTTCGTGCTGCTGGCTGTGATATTGAGTTCAAAACGGTTGCAGAAGGTGTTGCGGAATATATGACTCTGCAAAACCAATAATCACTCTCTTACTTTTCAATGACTGAGAGCTTTCAATGACTGAGAAGCGCAACGACTTCGATCCAGCGGCCTACAATCCCACCTTCAAGTGGGACTTTCTTGCTCCTAAATATTGGGGAACTTGGCTTGGTGTTTTCGTGGGGATACCATTAGTGTTTTTCCCACAAAAAACAAAGTACTGGTTAAGCTGCAAGCTGGCAAAGTATGCGATTAAAAAGCCAAGTCGCACCATTAATAATGCTTGGATTAACTTCGGCCTCTGTTTCCCAGAAAAAAGTGATGAAGAAAAAGAGCAACTACTTGAGAAAACGTTAATCACAGCTGTTTCATTTTTGCTTAACTTCGCATCTTTATCACTGCGCAGCCAAAAGTGGTTAACCCAAAACACAACCATTCATGGTATTGACAATATTCATGAAACGCTGGAGCAAGGGCACAAAGCTATTCTATTAGTGCCTCACAGTTGGGGGATTGATATTCCAGCTATCTATCTGGCATCTCAAGGTTTACCTGTCTCTGCGATGGCGAAGAGACAGAAGAACCCTGTGACGGACTGGTTAATGCATAAACAACGCGTTCAATACGGTGGCCGAGTATACGAACGTGACAATGGCATAAAACCTTTTATCAAATCAGTAAGAGATGGCTACTTAGGTTACTACTTACCTGACCAAGACCACGGTCGCGAGCACAGTATCTTCGTTGATTTTTTCAATGTATCAAAAGCAACGTTGCCGGGGCTTGGCAAGCTTTCTAAAGTAAGTAGAGCAAAAATCATTCCTGTATTCTCAAACTATGACGCTCAAACGGGTCAATTCAGCATTGATGTACTCCCAGCTTGGGAAGATTACCCTTCACAAAGCGATCATCAAGATACACAAAGAATGAATCAGTTTATTGAAGGTGCGGTAAGGAAACGTCCTGAGCAATACATGTGGGTATTGCGTTTTTTGACGACTCAACCCGATCCAGAAAGTACCTATAACCCTTACGAAGACAGAGAGCTGTGGCTCAAGACGTATACACGATGAAGAAGATTCTGATAATAGGTCCATCTTGGGTGGGCGACATGGTAATGTCACAATCGTTGTACATTACACTCAAACAACAACACCCAAATGCACTGATTGACGTAATTGCACCCGGTTGGTGTAAACCGATTCTGGAGCGTATGCCCGAAGTCAATCAAGCGATTGAGATGCCTCTTGGCCATGGTGAGTTCAATTTACTTGGGCGCCGAGCCATTGGTAAAACGCTTCGTGATACGAAATATGACCAAGCTTTTATCTGTCCAAACTCAGCCAAGTCAGCATTGATTCCTTGGTTTGCAAACATTCCAAAGCGTACTGGCTGGAAAGGTGAAATGCGCTACGGGTTATTAAACGATCTTCGCCCAAATAAGAAATCCTTCCAATACATGGTTGAGCGCTATGTGGCTCTTGCTCATCCAAGATCAGAGATGATCGACTCCAGCTCCCTAGGCGGGCTAGAGCATTTGCCTAGACCTGCTCTAACCATTTTGAAAGATGAACAGCTGTCTACGGCTAACAAATTCGAACTGACTGTAGATGCTGCCATTACAGGGCTTTGCCCAGGCGCAGAATTTGGCCCTGCAAAGAAATGGCCAGAAACTCATTATGCAGAAGTCGCAACGGCTATGAGTAAAGCGGGCAAGCAAGTATGGTTGTTTGGCTCTCAAAAAGATCTAGAGACTTGTGACAGCATAAAGGCACTTGTTCCTGATGAGTTACAATCAAAGATTCATGTATTAGCCGGTCAAACCAGCTTGATTGAAGCCGTTGATCTGCTTGGTGCCTGCCAAACTGTCGTTGCTAATGATTCGGGCTTAATGCATGTCGCTGCAGCCGTTGGGTGTAATGTTGTTGCCGTTTACGGTTCAACTTCACCAAAATACACTCCACCCTTGGCTGAAAAAGTAGATATTGTCCATACGGACATCGAATGTCGCCCTTGCTTCAAGCGTGAGTGTGAATTTAAGCATTTAAAATGTCTAACAGAGCTATCACCAAAGCAAGTCATCGAGAGCATCCACAAGTTAGAAGCGATTTCGGTAAGTGCATGTTAATCCGACTTTTCTATACGCTGCTTCTTGCGCTTGTAGCCCCGCTATTATTATTTGGCTTATATAAAAGTAAGCCAAATAAGCCGAAGTTTGGGCGCCGTTGGAAAGAACATTTTGGGATAACACCCCGGATCAAATCGAACCAACGCCCTATCTGGATTCATGCCGTCTCTGTCGGCGAGAGTATCGCGGCTGTACCTCTGATCAAAGAGCTCAAAAAACAAAACCCAGACCAAACTATTGTCGTCACAACGACAACCAGTACCGGTGCAGAGCAAATTGAAAAATTAGGTGAGTTGGTTGAGCACCGCTACATGCCCATCGATTTTAGCTTTGCTGTTAAGGGCTTTCTAAAAGCGGTGAACCCAACACACATGCTGATTATCGAAACCGAGCTTTGGCCGAATACACTTCATCAAGTATCTCAATTTGGTGTGCCAATAACGGTCGTGAACGCAAGGCTATCTGAGAAATCTCGAAATAATTACTCTAAGTTTCAACCCGTCTTCAACATCATCGAGCCTTGTCTGACCAACATACTTTGCCAAAGCCCATCCGATGCTGACCATTTTGAATCACTTGGCGTGCCGAAAAGTAAACTTGCTATCACTGGCTCCATCAAATTTGATATTCAAATTTCAGATGAAGTGAGAGAACAAGGCAAAACACTAAGGAAGGAACTCGGCGAAAGTCGCTCGGTTTGGATAGCGGCTAGTACTCATGAAGGAGAAGATCAGATAATATTAGATGCCCACAAGCATGTTTTAAAAGACCAGCCCGATTCTCTTCTCATCCTTGTACCTAGGCATCCCGAACGATTTGATAGCGTATTTGAGCTTTGCCAAAGTTCAGGGTTTATAACAACTCGTAGAACAAACGCTGATATTGAACCCGATAAACAACCACAAGTTTATGTTGGCGATACAATGGGAGAGATGCTGGTTTTAATCGGATCTGCTGATGTCTGCTTCATGGGTGGAAGCCTAATTGGAGATAAAGTTGGCGGCCATAATGTATTGGAACCAGCAGCTTTAGGTGTACCGACAATCACAGGGCCTAGTTATTTTAATTTCAAAGAGATTACAGAAAGGTTGTTGGCTTCAAGAGGCATATTGATTTGTGAAGGTAATATCTTGGGATCCAAGGTCACCCAATTACTCGAAGATGAGCATAGTGCCACTAACATGGCTAACCAAGCCCTCTCGATCTTTAAAAGAAACAAAGGCTCTTTGGAGCGTTCAATTCAATATTCTGAATTAGGTTAATGAACAAGGTCTTTTATGAACGTATTTCTCGTTACATCCCCATTCCAATATATCTGTGCAAATGAAGCTAGAGATGCTTATCAAACCAACAATAATATCTTGGTATTAGTTCAGCAAGACACAGAAAAAGGTAAACAGCACCTAGCTCAACTGTATGACGAAAATAAATGGGATCATATCATTGAAGTTGGTCGCTCAAATCGTACTTTTGTTATCCCACGAATTCTTAAAGAAGTGAAAAAGCTAGCAAATGGAGAATCGATTGAGCATTTCTTTTTCTCTGAATATACATCTTGGCGTACTCGTATGTTCCAAAGAAATCTACCCGCAAAGAAGCTGGTATTCATTGATGATGGAATGGGCAATCTATACGAATACTTCAAATATATTAAAGACAAAAAAATATTTAGCAGAACACGCTTTCTACAAGATTTCTTGATTCAGCTTCAGGGGTGCAAAAAAATTGGCACGATACCTTATGCTGAAAACTTCGAGATGTTCTCTATTTTCGATATTGAGAATCCAGTGTGCCCCCTAAAACTCAATACGCTCGAGTCTATTAGAAAAAACATAGGGGCTTCAAATTGCTACGACCCTATAGCACCAATTGCTTTTATCGGTGAGGGTGCTATTGGAGATAAGAACCAACCAAGTGTTAGCGCTTATATTTCAAAATTAGAACAGGTTATTGCAAAGAAGAATGTGCCTGTGATCTATTTTCCGCATAGAACCGAATCAGAAGAAGTGACAAGTGCAGTTAAGGCATTACCTAACCTTACCTATCATAAAAGTGAATCTCCTATCGAACTGGAGCTAGCCAATAAGCATATCAAAATATCGTCAATTACAGGCGTAACATCTACAGCGTTATACACTCTTTCTCTGCTTTACAAAGAAGTCCCTATCGATGCGCACACCTATGATTCGCATATAGGTAACGACATGGCTACGTTTCTCGTCAATCACTTTAAAAAACGCGCTCAAAATTTTGATATTTAAGCGCGCATGCTTAACTGATTGATTGCTCAAAGGCTTAACGGCTTAACGGCTTAACTAAGCACTTTCATACCAATGACTTATAGAAGCTTGTTTATCTTTAGGTAAATCATTGGTATCTAGACGAGGTAACAAAAGGGGAGCATCGCACGTTAAATCTGCAACCCGCACCTCTGTGGTAAATGCAACCTTACACCCTTGCTTTTCAAGCTCAGACACCACACTGTCGCTAGATGAGCCATAAGGGTAACATGCTGTCCAGTTCCTCATATCACAACCAATTGAGGCTAAAAAGTCTTTAGAGCGAGTGAGCTCAATCTCCAAGGATTTTTCATCCAATTTATTCCACCAATAATGATCATACCCATGGCAACCAACATGCATCCCGTCGCGAACTAATTGCTCAAGTTGGTACTTGTCCATGTACAGCTCTCGACAAAACGCAGTTTCATCCATACCCACATACTCAGCAAAAAGCTTATCAGAAATAATATTTCTAAGTTCCTCTGGCAATGCATGCTGCAGCATTCTCTTAACAAAAATCACATTCTGGCAATCAAACCTATTCGCAACCGCAAACTCCGCGTAATATTCTTCGAATGACTTTAAGTTGTAATTGCTTTTATAGCACTCAATTTCTATCTGAAGAGAATCTACAAGCTGTTGAATATTGGAGGTTGAAGCCAAGATAAAGTGAATTTTGTTCACATCTAATACTTTGTGTTCGAGTACAGTTTTTGCCGGTACATAAAATGAGCCCTGCATACCCATTTTCTTCAAAATAGGGTAAACGTGTGTAAAGTGTTCGGCATATGCATCATCAAACGTAAGCAACAAAGCTTTCTCGGGCAAAGTTTGGTTGTCGTATTTTGCGGATAACACCTGTTCCATCGTCACAACATTATAGTGCTTTGAAAAGAACTCTAACTGTTCAACAAAAAGGTCGAGTTCTAAGCCTTTAATCTCTGGATATCGTGACTCTTCGATTCGACGAACATAGTGGTACATAACAACGGTTATTGGCTGAGACATGTTGTTCCTCTACATTATATTGGGGCGGTCTTGATCTGCATCGCCTTTGAATAACACGAATGACAGCTCGTCTTCCTGGCTTTGGCGTGCAAAATGAATAGGGATATTTTTTTGTACAAATGGTTGAAAATAATCAGGAATAATTAATTCCCCATCAGTGTCGACCGGCACGAAACCAGCATCGAAAAGGCTCCCTTCATCCATACCATATTGCATGATATCTAAATACTCATGCCCTTCCGTAACAAGTAACTCATATAAATGAGCCGTCACACGACCAATCGAAGTCAAGTCTCCTTGAATATCCACCACTCGCAAGGCGCTAGATTGATTATGAACAACTGAACGAACAACAAGAAAACTCTCTAACTTGTCTCTATTATAAACCCCAAGAAAGCGATACTCGAACTTAGGGTGCTTCAAGAAACGAGTAACAAAATACTGTCCATCTTTCTGTGATTTATGTTGGTATAAGCCATCCTCTGACAACACAGAAACAACCTGCTCTTTCGCAATGTCTACCACTTTATACTGGTCGTTTTTCTGACATCTAGAGAACGTTAATTGCTCCGGAACCTTAGCTATTTGATATTCTGGAAGAGTATTATTGACTAATGCTACTTGATTCATTTTTCCCACAGTAAAACCTAGCGTTTCATACATAGGGAAAACAATCTGGCTGATTCCAATTGAACATATATTCTTTATCGCGAATTCTCGCTTTAAAAAGTTGAGGAGCCCCAAACCTAAACCAATGTACTTAGGGCCTTCGTTTACTTTCCAAATAGCTAACCAAACTTCTTTCTCTGACTCAAGAGCATCAGAAAAATGAGACGTCGGAATAAAACCAAGCACACCACATATCTCACCACTTTTATTATGTCTGGCCATAACAAAATTATAGTTACCTGTATTCACATTTTTATGTTGCCAATCTAATAACTCTCTAGAGGTAACAAGAACGTGATTTTTAGCCCAGTATTCATCAATATATTTAACAAGTTCACTAACCTGATCTTGCTGACAAATTTCAAATGTAAATCTAGCCATTTCAATCTTCCAAAACAACGAAAGCACCTAAAGTGCTTTCGTTTTAATTAAACTGGGCCACCAAGTGATACCCAACGAACTAGGCGATCTAGCGCAAACAGTCCATCCCAAGGTGAATCAAAGTGCGTCATATACCCAATATCAGGGCATCTCATTGCACCTTGCATTAATATTTCGTTGGCAAACTGTAGTTTCTTCTCACCATGCATAGCCAGGCCCACCGTTTGAATGTCTTCATGCACACTATCGATAACATCAAATATGTTATCGACAGCTTTAACGGTGATCACTCGCTGATATGTCGGCTCAACCAAGTCAGTGCCTTCATCAAACAATACAGTCCAACGCAGATGACGATCATTCCAAGATTCACCAATAAAGCCGTATTCAGCAATTTTTGAGCGTATCTTATTTGCCTGCCCAATATCTGGTACTTGTGTTGGTAAACGAACAAGAGCTTTGTCCATGGCTGCCGCTAACTTTTCTGCAAATTCTTTCGGTGATATCTCGCCACCTTTTTCAACAAAAATAGTGTGAGGCGAAGCGCATGCAAACTGATCAAATACACTTGAGTCCGTTGCTGCTCGTCTTATTAATTTTCGAATGGCTTTCTCTGAGTCTAGAGCTTCATTGCCAATAACCATCATCGAGAGCTTAGGGCCAAAAAGTATATCTTGGCTATTATACTTTTTCGGTAAAACACTAACCGCTTCTATTGCTTCTCGTCCGCCCCAAGCAATACGAACATCGGCACTAGCTGAAAATCGCTCTGCTATCTTATTTTGATGACGGTCAAAGTACACCACAGCTAATGTTTCTAATAGATCATCACCGTGAATTGTATAACCTCCAGGCGTGGTATAGCTGATGCCTTTGAAAGTATTCAACAGCATCGGAAGCGCTTGGGATTCATCTGCCGATACTTTAAGAACATTGGCATTCTTGCTCAAAATGCTTTGCACTAGGGCAAACATACCAAGCAGCGGCACATTACCGGATAACCAGTGAGAAACAATACCCCTTGGCATAGCTTTAAGTGAACTGTGACTAATGTCTTTGCGAGGCATAAAGTTGTCGAGGAAGCCTCGCTGCCCATGCAGCGCTGAATCAAGTAAACTGCGTAGACGATTCGGTTCACACCAATCCGCTAAGAAATTAAGACCAGTATGACGATAAGGATCTAATCCTGGATTCTCAGCCCAAGTCTGACGCGCTGTATCGAAAAGACCGAGTATGGCTTCTGCAGGCTGTTTCGCTAACCACTTCTGCTTCAACTTAAGGTGTGAAAGAATGACACTCAACTGTTCAGAAGGTGAATCAGACTCATCCAAATCGACTGGAGAGTGATACACTACCATGTGCTCAGGTTGCTCTAAAGATTGCTTAGACGCTGTCTTTTTAGTGACTTTTTCAGACATCACATCGCCACAACCACGGACTTCTGCTTTTTTAGCTCGACCAATCACCTTAAATCGCTTTCCAACCTGACCACACTCACACGCAGACTCTTCTACAACACCAAGGTCATCCGTCAACACAACGTTGCCAGGGTAAGAGTGCTGTAATGGACTTACAAACTCCAATAATCCCACCACACCATTAGGGCTAGGCGATAGATCCGCTTCATCTCGAATGATAACGTCAGAGTAAGCGTGCACGTGTTTCCAGCCCGCCTTACAATCTGGGTAATTCAATCCCATTTGCTCTGTAAAACCATAAATATCAACAACATTATCAGGAGGAATGCCCAGTACTTGTGCGATATCTTGATTAAACGTTTTCTTGTCTACTTTTTCAGACTCCAATTTTTTCCAGCCACCAATGTGGATGACTTGCGAACCTTCGGGAAGCTTAAAAGAGACCCCCTTTTCTTTTAGGCTCTTGAAAACCGTATGATATAGAACGAAAGTAAAACCAAAAATCACAAGAGGCTCATCACTGTCCAGTTCATTTAAATGATCAACAAATTGTTGCTCCAAGAACTCTAGTGGTGATGAAGGGCTAGATGCATCAATGAAATAATGGGAAGATGACGCAAAGTTCAAATAACCTTTGACGGCTGCAATACGAGCACCTAAGTTACTTGCATTTGGGCTAGTTGGGTCAATATCCATGATACAAAATGGACGTCTCTTCGGCCCTAAAACTTCTTGCATCACTCGAGCCATTGCTCTCGTTTGACGACGAGCAGTGACTTTATCAAGAAGAACAGTGCTGGGTACGCCACTTGTTGCTGAAGATTGAAGCTTGGTCTTGATCGCCGTTTCGCTGACAGACGCTAACTTATGGCCTAAAGCTTTAAAGATGTGTACTGGAATCGCTGGTATTTCTTCCAAGCTCCCACTGAACTGCGTCGGGTTGAACCCATTTTTCAAGCAGAACTTACGGTACATTTCATTGTTGTTATAGTGATGTACTAGTTCTTCAAGCAAATTCTGTTTGAACAATGGTTGCTTTTGCGCTTCAGATAACTCGAAAGGGCGCGCATCCAATACGCTCGTTAAGCTTTCATTCTTTATAGGCATTTCTTCACTATCTCTTTAACGTCATCTTCAACGAAAGCGACTGGGTTTGTCGCAGCTGCAGGGTCAAGCAATGCATTCTTTGCAATGCTGTCTAGCTGTACATCCGATAATTTCAAAGAAACACCTTGCCCCATAGTTAAGCCTTCAAACAGGTCAAGAAGAGCCTGCTTACTCGGTAGACCAGCGTTCTTAATCAATTGTTCATATTTTTGTGCAGTCAACTGTTTTTGATAATTGAATTCAATAACAGCTGGCATCAAGAGCCCGTTTGCTAAGCCATGCCCGATATTAAAGTGACCTAATTGATGGGCGATAGCATGTGAAAGACCCACGACGCAATGATTTTGAACCCAGCCCGCGAGCATTGCTGCATGTTGCAATTCAGAGAGCATATCAACATGCCATTCATCTTGCGCGAGCTGTGACTGATAACGATAAACAATCGATACGGCTTGCTCAGCAAATGTCTCCATTAATGGGTGAGGAATTTTAGAAACATAGCCTTCAATTGCATGTGAGAGAGCATCTGCGACAGTTGTTCTTAAAATACTTAATGGCACTTCAGACACAAGTTCAGGGTCCAAAATCACTAAATCTGGAAGGAAGTCGTGAGTGACGACTGCCTTTTTACTTTGAGTAGTTCTGTCTAACATCACAGCCGCAGACGACACTTCTGACCCTGCCCCTACTGTAGTCGGAATAGCTGCAAATTTTGCTCGTCCACGTAATGGTGGTATTGCAAATGGTCGGAATAAAATATCAGGATCAATTGTTGGACATTCATAAAACAGCCACGCTAGCTTTGCACCATCGATAATGGAACCACCACCAAGGGCTACAATATAATCAGGTTGAAATGACTCAAGTTCACCAACGACACTTGACAGTTCATCTACCGTCGGTTCGCCCTTCCAAGACTTCTCAATAACACGAACGCTTGTCGCATTGACTAAGCGAATAACTTGCTCAAAAAACTTTGACTTGCGAAATGATGGACTGATTATTAATGCGACACGATTTGCCACAAGGCCTTTGAGTGCCATTCTTGCGTTCTTTCCGTTCGCAATTTCATGAGCATTACGAAATACGGGCAAAGGAAATCGAAGTTTTAACATGAAGCTCTCTTACATTTTAGTCAGGTGTAAACGTTGAATTTTACCTGTGGATGTTTTTGGTAACTCATCAATTACTTGGTATTTTTCTGGACGCATATGGACAGGGAGTCGTTGCGCAACACTCGCCCTTAGTCGCATTTCTAGAGTATGGATTTCATCACTAATCGAAGGTTCAACAACGATAAACGCTTGAACTACCTCTCCCATACTAGGGTCTGCATGTGGAACACAGGCCGACTCTATCACACCGTCATCAGAATTCAGCACTTCTTCAATTTGGTAAGGGCTTACTTTCTTACCCCCTACATTGATGATCTCTTTAAGCCGTCCTGTTAAGAATAAGTACTCGCCTTCATGCTTACCTAAATCACCGGTTCGAAAATAACCGTTAGCAAATGCTGCAGAGGTTAAGTCATGATTCTGATAGTACTCTGTTAGCATCCATGGTGCCTTAAATGCAATTTCGCCAATTTCACCCTCAGGTAAGAGCTGTCCATCCTCACCAAGAATAACGAATTCAGCGCCTCGAGAAACATGGCCCACTGCATCTAAGTTGTCGGTATGGAAATGGGTGAATACCGCGCGAGAAATTTCTGTCAAACCATAATGCATAACGATGTGGGTCGATGGGAACCATTGCGTCAAGAGTTTCTTATCTTCAGGAGACAAGTGTGCACTCCCAAACTCAATATAGTTTAGTTGGGATGCATACTTAGTGATACGATTTTTAGACATTGTTGTAATAAATGCCCAAGCTGAGGGAACTAGCCCCAAACCTGTTACCCTATGCTCCTCGATCGCCTTAAAAACACTTTTCAAGCGCTGAAGTGGGTAGCCCAGAACTAATGTACCACCGGAAAAAAGAGTGGTACGCATACGCCCCATTCCAAAAGAATGGCTAAGAGGCATTAATAGAAGCTCTATATCGTCAGATGTATTTCGCACTTCATCTACAATATGCTGAGTTGCCGTGAGCAACTGCTGATGACTTAAAGCGACACCTTTAGGTTCACCAGTGGTACCACTTGTAAACATAAGATCAGCGATGCCTGAAGAAACGTTACTAATGACTTCTAACTCTATCATTTGGTCATTAACATCAGCAATATAGGCTTGGCAATCTTCAATCGATAAGCTCGGATTAACCTTACTATCGATGAACTGCTTATAACTTTCATCTATGTCGGCAGCGAGGTTAACCACTTTTGCACCAATATAATGGATCGCAAAATAAACAGCCACGAAAGCGTAGCTGTTAGATGCAGTAACAAGTACAGCATCTCCTGGTTCTACGTCTCTCATTAATTTAGAAGCAGTGCGTTTGATAGTCTCAGCGAGCTGTGTGTAGGTAACAGCAGTGCTTTTCTCATAGAGAGCTATATGTTGAGGACGAGATGCTGCGTGAGCTAGTATTGTTTCGACTACCGACATAAAGAGTTACTCGTTATTTAAAACTGCGTCAACAATGTCTTCTACATCTTCAATATCTAACGTCTGTTCAATATCTAACACTACGCCTAGATCTGATTCCAATGCAGCAATGATGCGCATGTGAGCAAGAGAGTCCCACTCAGGAATATCACCAACTGCCAACTCGTCATCAATAACATCAACTGACACGTTTAGGACCTTGGCAATAAGTTCTTTTACTGACTCTTTAGTATTCATTTTAGAAATCTCGATATGGAATGTAGTTAAAGCGTGATTTTAACACTAGGTTAGGCGTATGGCGATATATAGGACTTTATTAGAAACAATAATACAATCGTTGTATTGAAAGCATTTAAACCAACTACACATCTATGTTCATAGCCCTATAAGTATGGGCGACTATTCGACAAGGAATAGTACATGAGATTGGCACTCTCAACACCAAACAGCCAGTAGCCAGTAGCCAGTAGCCAGTAGCAAATATTACTTTAATTTGAACTTGAAAGTGCTCACATTTTATCATCCGCTAAAAATATAAGCGAGACTCGATAGCATGCAGTAAGTTATCATTAAGAAAAAGTCCCCCTCCAAAGACACCCTAGCAGGTAAGGCCGTTATGACAGATTACAACCTTTCACAACACGAACGAGCAACCTTAGATAAATATGGACATCTACTTGCCAAACGTCGAGTGGGAAAAAAAACGCTCAATCCTTACCATGCTATCAAACTCAACTACATGAGGAGAAAACTGTGTCGTGACCAACACGGAAAGTTCAAAGAAGGTTATCGTTACATTTCAGAAAAACTTTTTGGCTTTACCGTAGGTAAGTATTCTACAGGCTATGAACAGTTTTGGAGTCAAACACGCTTAATTGAATCTATCGGAGCGTTCTGCAATATTTCAGCAGACAACGTTACTGTCGCTGGGAATCACCCCCTAAGCATGGTATCGACAAATACTTTCACATATAGCAAAAAACCAGGCTTTGTGTCTGAAGATATATCTATTTCTCACATAGCCAATACCCAAAAAATCGTTATTGGAAATGACGTCTGGATGGGAGCTAATGTAATTCTTTTACCCGGAATTGTTATTGGAGATGGCGCAGTAATTGCTGCAGGGGCAGTCGTCAGTAAAGATGTGCCACCTTACGCTATTGTTGGTGGAGTTCCTGCAAAGATAATTAAACATCGTTTTTCTGATGATATCATTGAAGGGCTATTAGACACGCAATGGTGGAATTGGGACGACGCTAAAATCAAAAGCCACATTCCATACATGAACACTCCTGAACAATTTTTACAACAGTTAAAAACGACCAGCAAGTAAAACGACCAGCAAAAAAGGGCCTGTGGCCCTTTTTATTGGTCGTTAAAGACTAAACCCATCATCAACGACAATATTTTGCCCTGTTACATAACGGGACTGCTCAGAAAGTAAGAAGAGTACAGAACCAACGATCTCCTCTACATCCAGCATACCTGCACCATGTGTGTTGCTCTTATAAGCCTCCAAAAAAGCTTCTGGTTGATGATCAAAGATCCCGCCAGGGCTGACACAGTTAATACGAAAACGGCTGTCATTCACATATGCTGCAGCGTATTTGCTTAAATGCTGAATCGCTGACTTAATAGCTGCATACTCAACGGGCATCGTCATTGGAGTATTGTCATAGATATCAAACTTCGGAGCAACAACACCATATATCGATGAAATATTTACCAGTGATAGAGAATGTTCAGTACGTTTAAAATAAGCTGCTGCTTGCTGAACAAACAGAAAAGCACTCCCTAAATGTAGAGATAGGTTGTCATTGAAACTCTCGAAACTCACGTCAAAAAAGTGCTTGCCGTACGCTTTATTTCTTGGGTAGGTTGTGTTTACAGCGCCATCTAATGGTGTATTACAGCCCTCGAAGAAAGCCTTAACTGAGTGCTCACTTGTCACATCCAACTCAATTAAAGACAGATCATCATTATCAAGCTCAACACCCACACCTTCTAAGCGCTGTTTCATCGCATCGACATTGATATCAGCAGCAACCACTTTTGCCCCCTGAGCAAGTACCGCTGGAACCAAGCGAGAACCTAATAAGCCTCCTGCACCAGCAATCAATATCGTCTTACTCTTTAGCAGTTCATTCATTGATCTTCACCCATAACAATAGCTTCAGCTAACTTAAAATCATAAATATCATCGATATCTACCGCTCTTTCCTTCGGCACTTCGATACTGGTGACCTTGCCGCTGAATAATCCGTAATTATCCAAGACAAAGCGGGGGGTTGTTGCGTAAACAACGGTCGTGATATCGAAAACTTCTGGCGCATCCTGTCGTCTCGCCACCTCACCGTTTGGCCTATTAACTAATTCAACAAAGCCTTGTTCATCTTTCTTTACCATATTAAAAAATGGACTACGGCTTGCAGGAGTGACTGAAATACAGATGTCAGCATATTTTTTTTGCAGTTGTAGAATAGACGACTCTACATCTTCAACGCTACGTAACGGGCTAGTCGCTGGCAAGCTAACAAAGTGAGCAAAGTCGCCATACTTGGCTTGTACCCACTCAACCGCATGACGCCATGAAAGCCATTCAGGGCTCGTATCTGTTGCCAGTTCTGGTGGGCGTTCAATTAATGTTGCACCACATTCCACTGCGACCTTAGCTATTTCGCTATCGTCAGTTGAAACAAAAACATCACTAATCGATGCACAGGCTCTAGCTGTCTCAATCGAATATTGCAATAGAGGTTTTCCAGCAAGTGGTTTAATATTCTTACCAGGTAAGCCTTTAGAGCCCCCACGGACAAAAATAAATGCATAGTTTTTCATGGGAAATCTAGCCTTGGGTTTGAGTGTTAGCATGCTGCTTAATAATTTCGATTAACTCTACAGTTTTAGTCGCTTGTTGTAGGTCGATGCAATCATGCTTATTGCCTTTCGTCATATTGATAAAATCTTGCAACATATTGAGGTACATTTTGTTTTTATCCCAAACAGGGTCGCTATAGACAATATTTTCAACTGTATGAGTGATCTGCTTAACCTCATTTTTTATGAGGTCCCATTCAATTGTTCCTTCACTACCAACAAAGCGACAACGTCGATAAGCTTGACGTTGCAAGAAATCTAAATGGATATTGATCAATGCTCCACTCTCGGTGGTTGTGACAATATCGACTAAATCTTCTACTTCCAAACCTAGTTCATCTGAAGAACGTAGATGTGCGTGTTGTAACGTTAAATTTCCAAGAAGCCACTGTGCATAATCTAACTCATGGCTGAGCTCTAACAATGCTCCACCACCGAGCTCTGCGTTAGCGGATACACTGCTTCGATAGTCTTTACTTGGGCGCCAATCGGGTAGGTACTGCCCTATCTCAATGCGCGCATTGTAGATCCGTCCAATTGCCCCTTTATCCAACAATGCCTTTACCTCAAGGCTTGAAGGCAAATACCGTAAGCAATAACCCACGGTAACCGGAGTTTGCGTTTTTTCAACAACAGCTTCTAAACGCTTGGCCTCTTCAACACATGTAGTCACTGGCTTTTCAATCAGTGTTGGAATGCCCGCCTTAAGCAAGGGAATAGTATGCTCAGCGTGAAAAGGGGCTGGGGATGCAACAATGACAAGTTCGGCGCTTGAGCGAATGATCTCATCGATATTAGAGACGACTTCATCGCAATCAGAGACAGGCGCTGTTGGGAACCTTCCACTCGCCGACATTGCCAGTAGTCTGCAGTGTGGAAACAATAGCTTTAAATTTCTTCGATGTCGGGTAGCGATATTACCCAATCCAATGACTGCAACTGTTCTCAAAACTTAGTCCAACCCTAGAGTATGAATGTCTGCTTGCGCGCGATTAAAATCATCCATGCGACCAATGTCCAGCCAATATTCATGAATAGGGAACATTAAAATGTTATCCCGCTCATTCATATGCACTTCAAGCAGTGTCGGCATATCAACTCGATGATTTTCAGGCACCGAAGCAATCACTTCAGGTGACACCACATAAATACCAGCATTCACAAAAAATCGTTGAATTGGCTTTTCAACCATGCTGGTGATTTTATTGCCTTCACCATTAATTACCCCATAAGGAATCTGATAATCATACTCACGAACACACATTGTCGCGTCAGCTTGGTTCTCAGTGTGAAATTCTAACAGTCGTTGAAAATCCACTTTCGTCAAGACATCACCATTCATCATAATCAATGGGAGGTCTTTAGGTAGACTATCTGGCAACAAACCAAGTGCACCGCCTGTGCCTAGAGGGGATTCCTCATACACATAAGTAATATTGATACCTAACTCAGAGCCATCACCAAAATGTTGCTGGATTTGTTCTGGCATGTAGTGAGTCGAAATGTAAAAGTTAACAAAACCTGCTTTGATAAAACTGCGGATCACGGTTTCTAAAATTGGCTTATTACCAATATGCAGCATGGGTTTTGGACACGTATCGGTAAGCGGTTTAAGACGCGTGCCAAATCCACCTGCCATAATAAACACTGGGTTCTGATGTTTAGGCTGGTGAAGTGCACCATGCAAAGTCTCTAGGCCGATAACTTTGCCACTTACGTCAAGTAATGGAACCGACAAAATGTCGAGACTTTCCATCAGACCAATCAGCTCTTCTCGAGAAGAGCCTTCTAGTGCCGTCGTTGGATTAGTGTTCATCACCTTTGATACAGATTCACTCAAAGGCAGGTTGTTTAGCAAACCTCGACGAATATCCCCATCAGTTACAACGCCCAATAAAGACAGTTGTTCATCGACAACCAACACCACTCGCAACGCTTCGTTATTAATGATTTCTAATGCGTCTCGGATTGTGTTGTCTGGTTTAATTAGCACGTTATTCCAACAATGACTCATGGCACACCTAATTTTAATTTCTTGAATGCTTGGTAATTTACAGCAAGCTAATATGGCTTGATTATGCTTCTAAAAGGATAACATATGCTTTGCGATGGTAGGGGCTTCGTTAAAATAGCGCCCGCTCCAACAATTGAGAACGCACCTAAAGTGATACCTTGTATCACAGTCGCATTCGCTCCTATATAACAACCATGTTGGGTTTCTACTTGACCACACAAAGTCGCTTTAGGAGCAAGATGGTTGTAGGCGCCAACCAGGCAGTCATGCTCTACAAGCACACTTGTATTGATAATGCTATGTTGCCCTATGAACGCACCGGTTTGTATAACGGCTCCTTCCATAATTTGAACACCATTTTCTATAGTTGCATACTCAGAGACAAATGCAGTTTCAGCAATTACGTTTTCAAATCGATAGCCTAATTCAATGAAGTAGCTCGCTATTTTTTCCCGAAAATTAGATTTAGGCATCGCGCCAACACCCAACACGAGTCTAACGTCATTGGGAGAAAACTGTTCTACGTCGCTATCTTTGATAAACTGCTTAATCCCCGAGAAAACCCTACGCTGGGAGACATCATCAGGACAAATCACCGCAACTATCTCACGCCCTTGGCGAAGCAATATGTCTGCAAGCACGCTCGCATGTCCTCCGCCTCCAATGAGCACAATAGGCAACATAGAAGCAGCATTATTCAAAGATCAGCTCTCCGGCTTGATAAGCTTTAGAAGAAGAGCGTTCAAGCATATCCCAATAGCGATAAGGTGACATGCCATGACCCGGTCTCTTAATGGTGATATTTTCTGACGAAAACTCCTCACCTTCGGCAATATCACACGCAGCGACCAGGCTTTTCCTTGCGACCGCTTTGTTTTTCACTTCTGATACCGTTGGTGTTTTTACGCGACTTCCTAATGCCAACTCGACCTGTCGAATTGCGCTGACCATGGCCGTTAAGTCTTGAGGTTCAAGAGAAGCTTTGTGATCCGGTCCTTCCATGTTGTTATCTAGCGTAAAGTGCTTTTCAATCAACACCGCACCGCAAGCGACAGCTGCAATAGGAATCGTAATACCTTGACTGTGATCTGAATAACCTGCAGGTAGGTCAAACGCACGACCTAAAGTGTCCATTGCTTTAAGGTTAATCTCTTCCATTGGTGCTGGGTATTCAGTCGTGCAGTGCAAGATTGTGACCTTACTCTTAAGCGCTTGTTGACCTTTATCAGAGGCATAAGCTTCCTGGAAGGCCTGTACTGAAGGTATGTCGTTGTCACCAGCAGTGTAACCAAATGCAATCACACCCAGCGCGATTTCGATTTCCGATAGTGTCGCCATACCAGTGGAGACAATTAAATCACACCCTGTTCGAGCATGTTCTAGTACGAGAGGGGCATTAGTAAGTTCACCAGAAGGCAACTTCAAGCGAGTTAACCCTAGATCGTTCACTAAAAAATCTAGGCTTTCTGAATCAAAAGCGGTTGATAAAAACTCAATACCGAGTTGCTCACAATGCTTAACCAATTGATGGTGAGCATCATAAGAGAGCTCTAAGCGACTAAGCATAGCTAATTGCGACTCTTGTTTCTGCGTGTTGGTAACCTGATATTCCGCCTGTTTCGCGTCTTCAGTTACCAGGTTTTTTGCCTTAAACGTCTGAAACTTTACAATATCAGCACCCGCTTGATAGGCTGCATCAACAAGCTCAAATGCCAGTTTTTCATCACCATTATGGTTTACGCCTGCTTCGGCAATAATCAGAGTCATACCGCTCTCTCTTTCGTTATTTGTTACTAAAAGCTAAATGTATAGCTCTCAGTTTGGTAAATCGTGGAAGGTTTTGCATGGATTGAAATCCAGAGTTTTGATCATCTCGATCACTTTTTCACTGGTGTTTCCTTGTCCGTACGGATTCTCTATCTCTTCCACAGTTTCCTTATACTCACGTTCATTCGCAGATCTGATAGCTCGCTCAATATCAGCTCTGTTCGACTCACAATGCAGCACGCTTTTTGCTGCCAAGCGACCTTTCTGGCGAGATCCAATATTAACAGTGGGAACATCAAATGCCGGTACTTCAATAATACCGCTAGAAGAGTTGCCAATCACAGCCGCTGCATATTTAACTGCACTGAGGTAACGCACTTGCCCAAGCGAAGGAATTGCTAATACGCGATCAGGTTGGCTCGCGGCGTAAGCTTCTAGCATTGGGATAATGCGGCGACCACCATCATCAGCATTTGGGTAAGTGAGGATAACTTGATGCTCTGGGAAACAGTTTAAAGCATCCAATAAAGCTTGGAATGCCTCTTCAGGTGCTTCATTGCCGAGTGTCACCGGATGATAAGTCACCAAGAAAAACGGTTTAGTCAAAGAAAAGTTGAGAGATTCCCCCAACTCGCCCAATGACATGAAGTCAGCACGTTTAAGGTGGTCAAGGCCTATTGCACCGACATTTCTTACTCGCTCAGGTGCCTCACCCAATTGAATCACGCGCTGACGATATTCGTCTGTCGACGTACCATGCAGGTAGCTCAGTTTGGTAATTGCATGACGAATCGCATCATCGTATGCGCCTTCTGTAATTTCACCACCATGCAAGTGAACAATAGGAATACGCAAAATCATCGCCGTTTGAGCAGCGGCTAATGCCTCAAAGCGATCGCCAAGTATAACCAATACATCAGGCTGTAGACGAGCTAAAGAGTCCGAAAATCCAAGGACACCAAGGCCCATACTTTTAGCTGTTCCTACGGCAGAATCAGACGAAAGCAGGATTTCAATTTTTTCATCAATCTTAAATCCATCTTTTTCTATCTGCTGATAGGTCTCCCCAAACTCCGGCGAAAGGTGCATCCCCGAAACGAGAAGCTGCAGTGTTAAATCGGGATCACTTTGAATATCTTTCAAAAGCCAAAAGAGCAGACCATACTCTGCTCTTGTTCCAGTAAAAACCGCTACTTTCTGAATTTTGTTTTCCATTAAGCGCCTTTAGACAGTTGAATGGGTGTGCTCGGAATGTTGATCAAATGCGCTTCAATAAACTCAGACTGCGTCAAGTCACCACGCAATGCGTTCTCGAACATAGGAAGACGATGCATCAACTGCCAAATAGGACGCGTCATGACACCCGCAGAGTTGGTTTCTTCCAAAATTTGTGCTCGTGATGCTGTGTCTGGGCAAATAATCGCATTCAGCCAATAATTCGATGTCGCGTATTCTGGCTCTGTCACGAATGTAAATTCTGAACCTGAGAAAAAATGTTGGTATTGTTCAGCCAATTGGCGCTTCTGAACTAGGTATGATTCGAGCACTTCCATTTGTGCACAACCCAATGCGGCATTCAAATTTGGCATTCGATAATTGAAGCCAGGCTCATCATGATAAAACTCAAAAGGGTGTGGGACCTTAGCTGTCGTGGTCACGTGCTTAGTACGAGCACCCTGCTCTTGAGTTTTACACAGAACCATACCACCGCCACCGGTTGTAATAACTTTATTGCCATTAAAGCTGATCGCAGCATAATCACCGAATGTACCTGTATGTAGGCCTTTATAGAAAGAGCCCAAACTTTCTGCTGCATCTTCCACTAAGACCAGTTGCCACTTTAAACATACGGCGACTAACTCATCGAGTTCGACAGGGTGGCCGAAAGTATGCATCGGAACCACAGCGCGGATGCGTTGTCTTGTTTGTCTATGGATACAACCTTTTTCAGTCAACTCAGCGTGTTGTGTTAGATAGTGGTCAACCGCTTTAGGGCACAAGCCTAAGCTTACCGGAGATATATCAACAAAAATTGGCTCTGCACCCATGTGATACAGGGCATTGCAAGTCGCAACGAAGGTCAAAGCTTGTGTAACAACCAAATCACCGCGTTGTACGCCCGCCATATAGAGTGCTGCATGTAGAGCTGCAGTGCCATTGACAGCAGCTACCGCCTTAGCACTTCCGGTGTAAGCTTCAATCTTCGATTCAAACTGATCCACAAATTTACCAACACTTGAGACAAACGTACTCTCAATGGTTTCTGTGACGTAAGCTTTCTCGTTGCCATTGAATGTTGGCGCATGCAAAGGAACAAACTCATTGGTTTGGTAAGTATCACGAACAAATTCAACTAATGATGCAGGTTTCATGTTCTCTCCTACATTTTACTGTCTAGATATTTGCCTGTTTCTTTGTGTCCAAAGTCAGGAATCATGGTAAAGAATAGCTCGACGATTTGCTCTTTGCTCCACTCTCGATCTGATTTCATTTGACCAATTGTACTTTCAAATAAATTCAGTAACTCTTGCTGATACAAAGGGTCGTTTTTAATAATGCCTAGGTTTGCAAAACGCTCCATATCGAGTGTTTCTTTATCGGTAAAAAACTCTTCAAAGTCTTTCTCACCAGTAGTGTCACTAGACGTAAACAAACAAGGCCACTTGCCTTGTGATGGAAGTGTTTTCGCCAACTCACGGGCTTCATCTTCGCTTTCACAAAGATGAGGTTCGTAACCGCGTTGCTCAAGGTACTTCACAGCAATATCTGCAAATGAGATTAAGTGAAGCGCTTCACTAAGTTTAGGGAAGAAGATGTCTCTGTTTTCACCAAAAATACACGACATTAAGCATAACTCACCAGACTCTTGAGGCGTGACGAAGTAGCGTTTAATGTCATTTGGCGCCACGATAGGTTGGTTTTTCAATAGGCGTTGGTTAAAGCCGTGTAATAGGGAACCATCAGAGAATGCCACGTTAGCAAAACGTGCTGTCGAGATAGCCATCTCTTCACTTTTACGCATTAGGAACATCTCCATAATACGCTTTGATGCTCCCATCATATTCACTGGATTTGCCGCTTTATCTGTCGATACGCAAAAGTACTTCTTCACACCTGCATCGATAGACTGTTGAATGGTCTTGTCAGTATTAAACACATTCACATCGATCATACGCATTAGTGTATACGGGTCTTTTTCACTACGGACATGTTTAAGTGCCGATAGGTTCAATACATAGTCATATTGTCCATCAGCTTTAATAAACGCATCATACTCAATCGAACCAATATCTAGAGCAAATGTTTGGAAGTCACCATTGATGTAACCAAAAGAACTACGAATATCTCGTACCACTTCAACCATATTGTTTTCACTGATATCAACAACATGCAACTTCTTAGGGCTACGTTTAAAGATCTCTTTTGTTACAGCTTGGCCGATCGAACCAGCGCCACCTAAAACAAGAAAGCGAGATTCAGAAACAATGCGAGATAGCTCAGCTTCATGCTGACCAATGTCCTGAGTAAACAAAGCATCGGTACGACCGATGAGAGGCAGAATTGAATTCATATATGGCTACTTTTGTTAATCATAGTAGGATTTTAAACTAAGGTTACGAATGACGAAACCTCAGTTCCTGTAAAAAAACAATTAAACAGGGCTGGATCATTTTACGCAAATACTTATCTAGGGTGAATCCTGAATTCACTGTTCAGAATAATCAAAAATATGCGTGCGTGGTAAAGTACATCGACAAGCTTAATCCATCCTTTCCGCAGAAACCACGTAAGTGATCTTACAAATCTCATGCTGATCGATCAGGATTTACCACTTTTGCATGATATCGCATTGCAATATCAATTTCCCCTTGGGTAGAGACCTAGATCTTATTAGGGTTCGGTGATTAGAATACGGTGTTCATGATACGCATCTGGACGCATCTTCTTGTGCAAGTAAAAAATCAATGCGGACGACATATGACGAACTCTTGAACGATATATTTTACAAATAAAAAGTTAGTTAATTCAAACTATTGTATATAATCCCTGTCATTAACAATCCTGAAATGGATCGGAATTATTGGAAAACGATATATCCTAGGTAGATATAATAATTACATCATCCACTTATTAATTCTATAGACAAAATTTAAATAGTCATTTTAGCTAAAAACCATTATGAAAAATAAAGTTTTCTTAACACATCTATCGAGCGTTTTTCTTCCGCTATGGTTTTTCCCGCATTCAATTGAACATCTATCTGTGAGTTCAACATTCCTAAAATTAATTCATCAGAAGATTCAAAACTAACGATATCTAGACCTAATGCATCTTTAAATCCAAGTTCATTCTCAGAGTTTGTTGGGACACAAATAATACCTTTACCTAATTTCAGATAAGAACGAACCGTACTCGCTCCACCTCGGCGCTGGAGTACAATATGTGAACATGACGAGATAAGGCTAGTATATGCAACAGGAGATAAAGCAGTAACGTAAGAGATATCTATCGTTTGCCTTTTTATATGACGCAACCATGTGATATACAGGTCAAGTAACATTCTCTGCTTCCTGTGCTTCTTATGCCACATAAGGAGTATTTTGTGACTGTCTCCTGCGTTATATCGACAAAGTGAAAGCAAAATCGATTTAATTTCATTTAAATTAAATGATTTTTGTTTTGTTCCAATAAGGATTTTTTGCTCTTTTCCTGCCGACAGTTCACTCTTTAATATCGCGTCATTAAGGGGGGTTATAATATGGCTAGATAAAGTATCAAAAATCACACCAGCATTAATGAACTCAATATCAGTTCTCCCAAGTGCCGTTGTAACTCTCGTATAAAACGTCTTTTCATGACCAATAAAATTAATAATACGCTCAGAGACATATATATCATTTTTCGCAATCGCCAACTTCTTCGACGGTACAATTTTACCGTGTTTATCGATACTACGATGCCAACGATCAATTTCGTCATCTGTAAGGAATATATACGTTTTTTTCAGAAGGGCTGCCGAGTAATCAATAACGTTTCTTACCATCGTTGAATTGACTTGGTTTAAAGACATGAACGTAATGGTTCGAGCCTCGTCAAGCGAGCTTAAGGTTTTCTCATCATAGTTGAGGTAATCAACACCCGGAACTTTATCAATACTTCCATTATCCACACAGTCAAAAACTACAACTTTAATGCACTCAGGTGCAATGCTGGCCTTATTAATCAGAGCGTCAGCATAAAGATAGAAAAAGCGGTCGCTCTTAGTAATAAAAAATACGTTCTGGTCTTTAAACATCATTGCTTTTTTGACTCCGATAGGATGTTAATGATTTCTTGATAGACCAGTGTTTGCTCTTCATCTGTCAAAGAATAAAACAGTGGTAAGCGCAGCAATCTTTCACTTTCCTGGGTTGTGAACTGATCTTGACCATCAAACCTTCCAAGTTTTACCCCTGCTGGTGATGAATGTAACGGTATATAATGAAAGACTGCCATTATACCGTGACGGCTGAGCTCATTAATTAACGTTTCACGCTGAGTTAAGTCGTTTAATTTAATGTAAAACATATGTGCGTTGTGTACACAATCTACTGGAATCAGAGGTAACTCGATAACCCCAGAATTTGCCAAGGGCTGCAAAGCCTTATAGTAATTATTCCAGACTGACAAACGCTTTTGGTTTATTTCATCAGCTAATGTAAGTTGTCCCCAAAGATAAGCCGATTGAATTTCACTTGGTAGTAAGCTACTCCCAATATCAACCCACGTGTATTTATCAACCATACCTCGAAAGAACTGACTTCTATTTGTGCCTTTTTCACGAATTATTTCTGCTCGTTCTACCAACTTTTCATCATTAATAAGCAGTAAACCGCCTTCACCCCCACTGGTATAGTTTTTAGTTTCATGAAAACTATACGCAGCTAAATGACCAATCGAGCCTAGCGATCTTCCTTTGTAAGTGGACATCACACCTTGGGCAGCATCTTCGATCACATAGAGTGAATGCTTGTCTGCAATCGCCATGATCGTATCCATTTCACACGCCACACCCGCGTAATGAACAGGTACAATCGCTTTAGTTCTTGACGTAATGGCTTGCTCGATAAGGTTTTCATCAATATTCATTGTATCCGGGCGAATATCGACAAATACAATTTTTGCACCACGTAGAGCAAACGCATTGGCAGTGCTCACGAAGGTATAGCTTGGTATGATGATCTCATCACCAGGCTGAACATCAATGAGAAGTGCAGCAAGTTCTAGAGCATGAGTACATGAAGGCGTTAAGAGAGACTTTACACAACCGGTTTTTTCAACAAACCACTGCTCGCATTTTTTTGCGAAGTAACCGTCTCCTGACAACTTACTTCCTGATAAAGCTTCCTGTATATATTGAATCTCTTGACCAGTCACAGGGGGCTTATTAAAAGGGATCATAATTATACTACTCATAATGGGTGTTGAGTTTATCAACGCATAACTCGTGAAAAACGATATTAATAACTGCTATTATAACAGCATCTAACTATGCTGGCATAAACCTAATCATAATGAAAACAAACATCTCTAACGTATATCACTTTTCACTGCGTGAATGGGACTCTCAGTTTTTTAGCAAAAAAATTGGTGATGTTCAGTGGGGTATTGAAAAGACTCAACTCGCTTCCGCAAACAGTTACGACCTCATTACGACTCGCGTTGGTTCTTTAGAACATACAAAAATCGAAGTGCTTCAAAATCATGGGTTTGTATATTGTGACGGTGATGTTCAGCTGACCAAAGATATCCATTCAAATGATTCTGAAATAGACTTTCAAATGGCTACTCAAGAACAGTTACCTAAACTCTTAACTATGCTTGATAACATGTACCAGATCAGCCGCTTCAAAGCACCTTGGTTTGCGACACAAGATAGAGATAGGTTTTATAAAGAGTGGCTAACTAAAGCGGTATACGGCACATTTGATGATTGCTGTTTGATGATTGCTGAAGAAGATAAGATATGCGGCTTCGTAACCCTTAAAGAGTTCTCGGATTACGCACAAATCGGCTTGATTGGTGTTGGCTCTGAGTATCAAGGAAAAGGAATAGGAAAGAAGTTGCTCTCTGTCGCCGAGCAATATCTAAAGCAACGAAACTGTACAACCTTAAATGTCGCCACTCAAACAAGTAATATTCACGCTTTGAATTTGTATACAAGATTTGGTTTCCGATTAACGGAAACCAATCTTTGGTTCTACAAGAGTGACCAATAGTTTAATCACTCACAACCATGTTATTTAGGTAAGACCCATAGTCATTTTTTAACATAGGTGCGGCTAGCTTCACCACTTCACTATCAGTTAACCAACCATTACGCCAAGCAATCTCTTCTAAACAAGCAACCTTCAATCCTTGCACATTTTCAATAGTTTGAACAAACGATGATGCCTCATGAAGACTAGCGTGAGTCCCTGTATCTAGCCACGCAAAGCCTCGCCCTAATAGCTGAACATTTAGGTTACCTTGCTCCAAATACATTTGATTCAGTGTTGAAATTTCTAGCTCACCACGCTCGGAAGGTTGAACTTTTTTCGCTAATTCAACAACATTGTTGTCATAGAAATAAAGGCCAGTCACAGCATAATTCGACTTCGGATATTGTGGTTTTTCTTCAATTGACACTGCTTGCATCGATTCATCGAACTCTACAACACCAAAGCGCTCTGGATCCTTCACCTGATAACCAAATACGGTAGCACCAACATTGCGGCTAGCGGCTTTCTGCAGAATAGGAGTAAAACCTTGTCCGTAAAAAATATTATCACCAAGCACCAAACAAACTGAGTCATCACCGATAAACGCTTCACCAATAATAAAGGCTTGCGCCAATCCATCAG
Source organism: Vibrio sp. NC2 (assembly GCF_025195005.1). Taxonomy (NCBI): domain Bacteria; kingdom Pseudomonadati; phylum Pseudomonadota; class Gammaproteobacteria; order Vibrionales; family Vibrionaceae; genus Vibrio; species Vibrio sp. NC2. Next base: position 133,178 of record NZ_JANVFC010000008.1, on the reverse strand, counting down.
GAGAAGGTTGAATTGCAAACTCTAATGAGACACCAAAATCAGAACCATCACCAAGAAGACGTTTAAAGCCATCTTGATCTTCTGGTGTCGTGATAATCAGAATATCGCGAATACCAGCCAGCATGAGTACTGACAGCGGGTAATAAATCATCGGCTTATCGTAAACAGGTAACAGTTGCTTAGATACACCACGTGTTAATGGATACAAGCGGGTTCCTGAGCCACCCGCTAAAATGATCCCTTTCATTAACTACCCTGCCCTAGTCGTTCCATACTGTACGAGCCGTCTAATACTCGGCTCCACCAAAATTTGTTGTTCAAGTACCACTCAACAGTTTTACGAATACCCGTCTCAAAGCTCTCTTTTGGTGTCCAACCGAGCTCGCGCTCAATCTTAGATGCATCAATTGCGTAACGAACATCGTGCCCTGGACGATCGGTTACATAAGTAATCAAATCTTGATATTGGTTCACACCTTCAGGCTTATTCGGTACAAGCTCTTCTAGTAGTGAACAAATCATTTTCACTACTTCAATATTGGCTTTCTCGTTATGTCCACCGATATTGTATGTTTCACCAACTTCACCTTCAGTGGCGACTTTATAAAGCGCTCGAGCATGATCTTCTACATACAACCAATCGCGAATTTGCATACCATCGCCATACACTGGCAACGGTTTACCATCGAGCGCATTTAAAATCATGAGCGGTATTAACTTCTCTGGGAAGTGACAAGGACCATAGTTGTTTGAACAGTTGGTCACGATTGTCGGTAAACCATAGGTTCTTAACCAAGCGCGAACAAGATGGTCACTAGAAGCTTTGGAAGCTGAATACGGGCTAGAAGGCTCATAAGATGTTGTTTCGGTAAACAGGTCATCAGTGCCTTCTAGGTCACCATAAACTTCATCTGTTGAGATATGATGGAATCGAAACGCTTGTTTTTCAGCATCTGCTAACTGAGACCAATAGACTTTTGTCGCCTCAAGTATAGTGTAAGTACCGACAATATTAGTCTCAATAAATGCCGCAGGACCATCTATAGAGCGATCAACATGAGACTCTGCCGCCAGGTGCATCACGGCATCAGGCTTGTGCTCAGCAAATACACGTTCAAGTTCAGCACGGTTGCAAATATCGACTTGCTCGAAAACGTAACGGTCGCTAAATTCGACATCAACAAGAGAATCTAAATTACCGGCATATGTGAGTTTATCGACATTCACTACCGAGTCAGATGTATTTTCAACGATATGTCTGATAACTGCAGAGCCAATAAAACCCGCGCCACCAGTGACAAGTAACTTCATTCATTTTCCTTATCTCACTAGAGACACAATCGACGTGAGATTCTATTTCTTAAGGTTTTTAGTTTTAAGCTCATCTTGTTATTGGGGTGTGAATTAGTACCTCACCCCCAATTAACTGGCTACTTACTAAATCGACTTATCTGCTCTAGAGCACCTTGAAGGTGAGCAAAATTAGGCTGCTCCTCTTTGACTTGACGATTCGTTTTATCCATAAATTGATACTGACCACCAGCACCAACTTCTAGAATATGATCATCCGAGATGATCGCATAACCACTGTAATTAGATGAGATGATCCAGTCTCTTTCAACGTGGTCACTCAGTAGGTCTTCCCCTACAGAGTAGTCTTTGATGTCATTGGTTACACCTAAATAGTGCTTCATTAGCGTTGGCACAACATCTTGGTGACTCGTTAAGTTTTCAGGAGACCATTTGATATCTGATTTATTGATACCAGGTCCAAAAATAGCAAACGGCACCTTAACTTGAGCATCGGTAAAGTTGCCGTTGTGTCCCCAGAAATTCAGCTTGTTATCATTCAATTCTTGGCCATGATCACCCGTAATAATTACAACTGTATTCTCTAGGTCGCCAGTTTCCTTAAGTTTGTTCAAGACCTGTGCAGCAACAGTATCAACATAGCGCACGCTTGTCTTATAGCGGTTGAAGAATGGCTGAGGATTGGTTTCATTATTCAACTTCAAGTAGTTAACTACTTGCAGCATTGGCTCATAACGAGGTTCAAAGCCTTTAGGAAAGTCATAACCATGTGGTGCATCATAAAATAGGAATGAAAATGCAGGCTTCGATTGATCTCTGTTTTCATACCATTCAAGCCAATCTTTCGTTAAATCCGCATCAAGGGCTGAAGGGCGATTACCCTTTGAACCAATGCGAAGGTTCTTAACATTAGTAAAAACAGTTTGATCAAACTCGGGTTTCTTCAACTGAGCTGCGGTAAATATGCCCAAGTCGTAGTTCAGCTCTTGTAAGCGATCGATAAAAACAGGGCTCTGTTGATTTGCCAAGAAACCGTGCCAGTACGTCCCCGGAACACCATAGAACAACCCAAAGATACCAGTACGAGTCGCATTACCTGTCGCAATATGGTTGTTAAATACCAAACCAGATTGCGCATAGTTCCACATTACTGGAGTATTATCAGCATTGAATGTGTCATATCTCCATGAGTCAACAACCAAAAACATGATATTTACTGGTTTTTCAACATCTAGTGTCTTAATTGGAGAAAGTGGATAATTAAGATCACTCTTGCGATCTAATGTTAATGCTTTTTGTCGAGCTATGGCTTCTTCATCAATCCAACCATACTTTTTCATCATGCTATTTGAAGTCGCTGGATAAAAAAGTGGTAGATAACGTTTAATCATAGTAACCGGCTGATAAGCATGAGCAGCGGACCAGATATGGATACTATGTGTTGCTAATAGAGCGAGGAAAGTAACACAAGTAAACTTACGCCCAAGTCGGTATGAACGTATTGGTGCACCACTTTCTAACCAACGAATTAAACCCCATTGGAATCCTAATAACAACGCGATACCACCAATCACCATAACCCACGTAATAAGTGGGAAGCTGACAATTTGTCCTGAAAGCACTAGCTCAAGAACGACTGCATTGATATGAAAACGATACTGCGCAAAAACAATCGTATCAATGAAGAGTGTCGCGACACCAATTGAAGCAATCACTGCTTGTAAGAGGTTTCGCGGGCTCTTTGGTAAGAGCAGGCTAGGTAAAGAGATAAGACCAACTAAAGCTGCAATCAATGTCATCTGACCAAAGATGGACACTACAATGAAAATAATCGCTAAAGGCTCAGATGGAAATTCAGGCAAAAATGAGAAATAACGACACGCAACCAACATGGCAACGAGAGAATTGACGAGAATAAACCACCCGTGTGCGTGCAGCCTCTGTTTCAAAGACATATTTACTATCCTAACTAATTTTATAAGCGATTATTTCGTTGAATAACCATTGTATCCCTCAAGAAGAATATTGAAATCCTCTTCTTGCCAATGTATCTGACGCTTGTTGAGTTCCTTTACAAAAGAACGCTTCAAGCGATCAAGGTTTGATTGTTTCCAATAACTTCCTTTACCGTAACCGCATTTATCAAAATCGATGAGCCAAACATCCTCACATTTATCAATGAGTATGTTATGAATATTTAAATCGGTATGATTGACTCCTGCCTGATGCATGATGGCGATTTGATACCCAACCTTTCGGTACAAGTCAGCAGAGATAGACTCACCAGATAGAATATCAACAAGGTCTGTCGCATCCGCAACTTTTTCACTTAACAAGTCCGCTTTATATGTGGTTCCACTTTTGACAGCTCTTGCCGCAATAGGTTTCGGTACATTAACACCCGCTTCAATCAGTTCACTAAGAAGCATCATTTCCATAAAGCTACGTGTTTTTTCCCAACCACTAAACCAGTAGCTATCTTGAATTACCTTTCCAAATAGCCCACCACGTCGATAATGCCTAAAGGCTGCGGGAAGATGACCAGTATCAACAAACCACGTTGTGCCACGCCCGGTTGCACTGCCAATTACACGGTTTTGAGCTTGCCAGTATCTAATATCAAATATCTGCTCCGGCGGATGCTCTAATAGTTGGTCGTCAAACCAAATTACAGAGTTATTTGATTGGATAGTTTTGATCATTAGTCATTGTTACCAATAGTGATTGAACAGAATAAAAGCCCAAGTGAAACTGGCAAATAACAATGCAACTAATACCGCAGCCGAACCAATATCTTTCGCCCTACCACTGAGCTCATGATGTTCAACGCCAACCCGATCGACAACCGCTTCTATCGCAGAATTAACCAACTCAATAATCAAAACCAACACAACAACGCCCAGCATTAGAATTGCTTCTATCATGCTAACATCTAACCAAACTAACGAGACGATCGCGGCGCACAACAAAACCAATTCTTGCCGAATTGCAGCTTCATGTTTGAAAGCAGCTTTTAAGCCCTGAACGGAATAACCCGTTGCTTTCAGGATCCGGTTAAGGCCGGTATTTCCTGGTTTTCCTTGGTTTTCTGTCGTCATATGTGAGTCATCTGCTATTTGGTAAGTATAAAACGAGCACTATTTTACATTTATCGGCGCTGTCTGCATAATCTTAGACAATTAAGTTTATGAGCGTTTTTTATGCCCCTTTTTTCTCAACCACCTGAATCTGTTTGTTTTTTGCGTTTGTCAGCGATTGGTGACGTTTGCCATGCGGTAGCAGCTATACAAGCTTTGCAAAAACAATGGCCTACAACGAAGGTCACCTGGATTATCGGAAAAATTGAAGCTCAACTGTTAGAAGGGCTAGAAGGCGTCGAGCTGGTCATATTTGATAAAAAGGCTGGGCTATCCGGAATGCAATCCGTATGGAAGCAACTATCTGGTCGAAAATTTGATGTTTTAGTTCATATGCAACTCGCCTTAAGAGCTAGCTTGCTCACTCTAGGAATCAACGCAACGTATAAGGTCGGCTTTAACTTTAAACGAGCAAAAGAAGCTCAGTGGCTATTCACCAATAAAAAGATAAATGATAGCAAATCTCAACACGTTCTCGACAGCTTCTACTCTTTTATTGAATATCTTGGTGTGCCGCATTCTGCGCCCGAGTGGAGCTTACCAATCAATGAAGGAGACACTCTGTTTGCAAAAGAATCTCTAGGTTCAACCCCTACAGTTGTCATTAGTCCAGCAGCAAGTAAAGATGAGCGCAACTGGTTACCAGAGCGCTATGCAAAATTTGCGGACTACGCTGTATCTCAAGGTTATCAGGTCGCAATTTGTGGCTCTCCGGCTGAACGAGAGGTAACCTTAGCGAAATTGATCACAGAAAAGATGACTCAACCAGCTCTAAACCTTGTTGGAAAAACCTCGTTAAAACAACTAACGGCTATTCTAAAAGAAGCAGCTGTTGTTATTGCTCCCGATTCAGGGCCCGCTCATATTGCCACAACTCAAGGAACGCCTGTCATAGGTTTATATGGGCATAGTAACCCTTTGAGAACCGGTCCCTACAACAACTTATCCTCTGTCGTCAGTGTCTACGAAAAACACGTTGAACAGCAGCATAAAAAACCTACCTCTGCGTTACCATGGAGTACTCGGGTCAAAGGCGACCATATTATGGCAGATATTTCTGTCGCATCTGTTGTGCAATCTTTCGAACAAATTACACAAGGTAAATAACATCATGCCAAGCTCAACAAAACCAACATTAGCCGTTGCTTTAATAGTGAAAAATGAAGCAAAAAACCTCGATGCTTGTTTGAAAACTGTCGCCGACTGGGTGAATGAAATTGTTATTCTCGATTCGGGTAGCACAGATGAAACAGAACAAGTTGCTCGTAAATATACAGATCAGTTCCATACCAATATTGATTGGCCAGGATTTGGTCCACAAAGGCGAATCGCCCAACAATATGTTGAATCTGACTTTGTTCTGTGGCTTGATGCCGATGAACGTATCACTCCTGAATTACAAAGCAGCATCCAAGCCGCAGTTGCTGAAAATGAGCCGAATACCCTCTATAACATCTGTCGATTAAGCTGGGTGTTTGGCCGTTACATTCGTCATTGTGGTTGGTACCCAGACCGTGTTGTACGTTTATACCCGACGCAACTGACTCAATATGATGATTCACTCGTTCATGAGAAAGTTGAAATTAATGCCGACATGAAAGTAAAAGAGCTTTCTGGTGATGCTATTCACTATACCTATAACGATTTGCACCATTATTTAGTTAAGTCTGCGGGATACGCTAAAGCTTGGGCAGAGCAAAGAGAAAAACGTGGTAAGAAAAGCAGTATTTTAGAAGGCATGGGGCATGCGATCGCCTGCTTTGTGAAAATGTATATTATTAAAGCGGGCTTTTTAGACGGAAAGCAAGGCTTCTTACTTTCAGTGTTATCAGCGCACTCCACCCTTGTGAAATACGCAGATCTTTGGATCAGGACAAGTACTGATAAGCCCAAGGATTAAGCTTTTCTAGAGTCGTATCTACACTGATACGGCTCATATCTGCTTCTTGCTCAGCACCCCCGCCTTTCGGTGGGCAAAAGGCTAAGTGACGCCCATCAGAGTTCAATGGCAACCAGCGAAGTGGCGTTGATGAACGTTTGCTTGGAAAAAAGCCTACTGTCGGAACATCAATCGCAGCTGCAATATGCAATGGTCCTGTTGAACCAGCAATAAACAAACTAGCGCAAGCTATCGAGCGAGTGAAATCAATCAACCCATCATTTTTCGAGTAGACCACACCATTACCATTACCATTACCATTACCATTACCATTACCATTATTAACGAGTTCTAGTAGCTGTTGCGCTTTTTCTTCTTCTCCAGGCCCCGCGGTAATAATAAGTTCATGCCCATAATCTAATCCAACCAGCATCGTTGCATACTGTTCTAACGTAAGGTTGTTTGCCGAGCCTCCCGTTCCTGCATGCACAAATAACCACGGTTTGTTTTGATCAAGGTGGAGCAAATTAGTTAGCTTCTGTTTCTGTTGCGCCAATTCGTCCTTAGGAAAAGATAAATAAGGTGCTTGAGGTTCAACCACTGGAATGGATTGATCACTTAAAAAAGCTCTAATGAGATCTAGATTATATTGATATTCTGCTTTTTCAGACAAAGAACGCCTTTGTTTTATTCGGCGGTTATAAAATACTTGTGCGAACTTGGTTGCCGGGGCAAGTCGATATTTTATTCCAGCTTTCCAGACGAGAAGCGCATTGTATGTCGTTGAGAATAGATTTATTGATGCATCAAAATTTCTAGATTTTATCTCAGCGACTAACGCTTTTTTTTGAGATTTGTCTGCATTCGCTGTGTAATCAACGATCACATCATCAATCCAAGGGCACAGTTTAGCGAGTTGGACTGTATATTGGGGAACTAAAGCCGTAATACGACATTGAGGCATCGATAACTTCAGCATTGCAAAGCTTGGCCAAGCTAGCATAAAGTCACCAATCTTATCATTACGAATAACTAGAATTTTTTTCATTTCAGTGCATACCATCTATTTCTATCTCTCAATCATACCGACTAAATTAGTGAAATAGGAGGGTATTTGTTAGCATTGCAACAGATTAATTATTTGAGAAAAAATCGTGTCTAATAAAACTCTATCACGTGTAGTTTACCCAGGTACCTTTGATCCACTCACAAATGGACACCTTGACCTGATTGAGCGAGCATCCAAGATGTTCGATGAAGTGATCATTGCTGTCGCAGCGAGCCCTAGTAAAAACACTATGTTCACTCTCGAAAAGCGCGTTCAGTTCTGTAAAGAAGTGACTCAGCACCTTGATAATGTTACCACCCAAGGATTCAGCGGGTTAATGGTGGACTTTGCAAAAGAAGTGGAAGCGAATGTTTTGATTCGTGGATTACGAACCACTGTCGACTTTGAATATGAGTTCGGTCTAACGAATATGTACCGAAGACTGATGCCGGGGTTAGAAAGTGTCTTTCTTACTCCTGCGGAAGAGCATTCTTTTATCTCATCTACCATTGTACGAGAAGTCGCCATTCATGGAGGAGACGTTACGCAGTTTGTCCCAGACATAATCGCCGAAGCGCTTCACAGTAAAAAACACGTCTAATTGATATCAACCCTCAGGTTGAGAGCTGCTATCAATTATCGTTATTCCTGGGCAGAAGTGACCTGATAGCGCAGGAAGTAGTTTTGTAGTTTGCGATACTCTTGGGCCCAGGTTAAATCTGGATTTTCAATAGAGCTTGCTTCATTTAACTGTTTATCATCAAACCAAGGATATAACTGGCTTGGATCAGAGTTTGAAAATGCTCCCATTTTCGTGATTGTACGAGAGGCGTTGTAGCCAACATCAATCACACCTTCTTTGGATAAAATGTTCTCCCCGCCTAAAGATGTATATTCTTGGTTCGATAAGCTAAAGTGATATAGCGTTGGATAGATATCTCGATGTGAACCAATTCGATTCTGATCATATTCGTAACCTGTATTATCTAAAATCTCTGCCGGAACATACATATAGAAAGGTACACCAAACGTAAGACCGAACTCTTCCATAGTATCCGTCGCTAGATAGCGAACACGATGATCTCCCGAAGCCGCAATCACCGTTTTCTTACCTAAACTAGATGACTTGACCCCATCAATAAATTTGCCCAGTGAATCATTAGCATATTGATAAACTTGAAGTAAATCTTCTGCTTGCTCCTCCATTGGCCCTAGCAAGTCTTTCAATCTACTACTTACTTGGACAGGTTGCGGTTTATAGCTTGAAGGTACTCTAAATGGTGAATGGTTAGTCACCGTCATGATATAAATCATCAGCGGCTTGTCAGCTTCATCTAGCAACTTGCGCGCAAACTTGAACGTGAATTCGTCCGGCACTCCCCACGTATCAGCTTCCTCTCTTGCTTCAGGAAAAGCCTTAATAATGCTGTTTTCATCGTAAACCGTATCAAACCCTTGACGTGGTAAGTAGTTCGCTAAGTTGCGCCACATGCTGTTTCCACCATATATAAACACGACATCATAACCGGCTTCTTTATAGGGCAAGACAGCTGAACTTGGGAACTCGACTCGTTGTACACTGGAGTGGCTTATCGTTGGTACATCGCTATGAAATAACATCATAACAATGCTATCTATGGTGGCTGATGTCCCAGCCATAAAGCGTTCAAAGATAAAGTCTTCCTTAAAGTGTGGTCTTAGAGATCCCAGCAAGTCATTACTTATCGCGTCATCTTCCACGAGAACATTGTTTCCAAGCCCTTCCATTAATGCCATTACAACATGGGGTTGATGAGAAGCTAGATAATCATTGGCTGGTGTCGTATATACTGGTGTCGATTGCCCTAACACCTTCATCATTTGTTCTTCTACTAATTGCGCTGAAATGGGTTCGAACCTAGACTGTTTGTTATAATCACTCTTAGCCCAATCAAGTGCCATAAACGCATTCGGGGTAATATTATTTAGAGGTGCGTATTGTGAAACATTTGCATGATAGCGCTTCAAAGGTAGCGTCCCGATAGAACCACGAGCTATCACCACCGTGACCCCAATGACCATAACGACTGACACTACAACTTGCCACCATCTACGACCAGCCCACTTTTTCTCATTAAAATAGGTGGTTAATTTACTTGAACCCAAATAGCCTAACAATCCGGCGAAGATAGCGGTAAGAAAAGAGCGAAATATCGGATAGTCTGCCCAAGCATTCTCAAGAACGGCCTCTGTATCGTCATCTACAAGACCAAAAACAAAGACATCAATATAAGTCCCATAAGTGACATAGTAGTAATAGTTGGCAATAGACATTGCTGAAAGTAGAAAAAATATCAATGCGCTGTAGCTAGGTATAAACCGGATGAATTTTTGATATAGATAAGAAAAACTAGAAAGGATAAGTCCAACAAGTAACAGTGGTGCAAAACCTATTGCAACAACTTTAGCATCAAAACGAAAACCAACCCAAAAGGCGCGCCAGACATCCGCCTCAATACCTATCAGTTCTGAAGAGTCAACGATCTGAAAGTAGAACATTGCACGAGAAAGCGATAAGAGTGCAATGCCAGTAAAAAAAAGCACTATGAGGGTGCGAGTTAACTTACGATAGTTTTGGTCAAAATCCATATGATATGCTTGTGGATAAAGTGGTTTGAAATATAACGGAGCATGTTACCACAGCCGAGTTCTACACTCGGCTCATTAATCAAAAAGTGACCTTTCCAAAACAGCTAGCTTTGACAGTGTTCACAAAAGAACGTGTTCCTCTGCCCTATTTTTAACTCTTGGATTAGCTCTTCACAATTAGGGCATTTTTCACCTGCTTTCCCATAGACTTGCAGCTCTTGAGCAAAATACCCCGGCTTACCATCCGCTTGTGCGAAATCTTTTAGCGTGGTGCCGCCTTGTTTTATCGCAGTCGCGAGTACTTGTTTTATCTCTTTGGTCAGTAAAATCCACTCGGCTTGAGTTATCTTGTTAGCTGGGCGCAAAGGGTTAATACGTGAAGAAAATAGTGCTTCATTGGCATAGATGTTTCCCACGCCCACCACCACTTTATTGTCCATAATAAACTGTTTAACAGCGACTTTTCGTTTTGCGGCTTTTTCAGCAATGTAGTCAGTGTTGAAGTCATCAGTTAATGGTTCTGGACCTGACCCAAGTAACACAGGATGGACTTCATTAGGAGCCGACCATAGCCAAGCACCAAAACGACGCGGATCGTTGTAGCGCAATACTTTGCCATTGGTGAGTTTGAGATCCACGTGATCGTGCTTTGCTGCAGGAAAATCGGCATCTAATACGCGCAGTGAGCCAGACATACCAAGATGAACAATGGCCGTTCCCATACTGGTTTCAATCAAAAGATACTTAGCACGGCGTGAGATAGAACGAATCACCTGCCCTTCTAATCGCTTAAGTTCTTGAGGGATATCCCAGCGCAGCTTGGGGGTACGAAAGGTAAGCGTTTTAATCATCTCGCCAACTAAATGAGGCGAGATCCCCATGCGGCTTACTTCAACTTCGGGTAACTCTGGCATATCATTCTCTTTTCATTCATTGCACGCTATTAATTATATCTGATCTATCCTGAATAAATTTACAACTCAAATGTTAAGCCTAAAGAGAGCCACATTAATTCCTCTCCAACTTTTGCTTCAGCGAAATATTTATCATTGTTGTAACCTGCCAAAATAGACGCATCATCTTCGACCAAGGCCGTTGTAGTCGTATCAGTCGCCACTTCAAAACCAAAGTAAAATGGGTAATCCTCACTTTCTAAATTGTATTGATAACGAGCAATAGCAAACGTCCCCCACTCACCATTTGTGATGGCATTTTGATGGTTTGGGTCTAATACTCTATCATCTACTTCATACTGTTCTTTTGCATACAGGCCTTTGTATTCAGCAGAAATCCAATGTTGACCATTAACCCGATAACGAACACCACCTACATATGTTTTTGAATCACGAAAGTCTGAGTTCCCCATTGCGTACCTAGCAAATATATCCCAGGTTTCCAATTCGTATATAAAACGAATACCTAAGCCTCCCTCAACGCTATTTTCAGTGTGGTAGAAACTAGGCTCTCCAACATAAGTACCATCTAATAGGTTAGTGCTGACTTCAAAAGTGTGTGCCTGAACTAAAAATGGTAAAAAAGTCGATAGAGTAAAGGTAAACTTCTTCATGTTACTACTCTCAAAAATTAATTCTGAATCTAGAACTCTTATTTAAGTGTAGGAAGAAAACTCCATTCTCAGCAAGATAAATTGCTAAAACTATTAGTGTTCTGAGCCAAAGCTTGGAAACAAGTAGCTCTCTTCAATAGACACCGCCAACCACTGATCATTCCAGTTTTTTAGCAGCCAGAACTGAGGCAGTTGATAATAGGTAATGCGTTGTGGTTCTTCTTGATCTTGATACCACACCTCGATGGTGTGCGGGGTATTCAGTTGTGGTGAGAGGTCGGTATAGGTTTGAGAGTCGACTTCGGTACCCACAAGCTCTTTCCATCGCTGCGACAACTCTTGTGCACTGGTAGCTTGAGGAAGTGTTGTCTCTTTAAATTGATAAACCCAATGATCGTCTTCTAGCACAACTGACCAATGAGCAAAGTGCAAAGCTTGAAGCTCAGCTGCTGGATTTAAAAGAGAAGGATAAGGACTGCTGACCGTAACTTCAGGTTCGGGCTCGATCAAATAAGCTTTGATCAATGTTGGAAGGTTTAACACCCCAATAAAAGCAATCACACTGAACATGAGTATGTTGTTCCATCGGCGTCCACGATATCTCATCTGATTCTGCTCATCTAACCTATTGAGTGTTCAGTATATCGTGAAAAAGGCGATGCTTTCTATGTTGCGCTATTTTCTATCACATAAGCCCATCGGCAAGTGTAATGTCTGTGCGGTAGGTGCCAAATTGAGCCAATGAAACTTACGTCTATCAAAAACACTTAGTCTTCTCGAAAAAGCTTAGGCTTATCAAAAAACCTTAGACCTCTCAAAACAATGGGGCTTCCCAAATTTTGGACATAAAAAAACCCAGCTATAAGCTGGGTTTTTAATTTATTCTTCTATAAAAGAAGAGACAAAGGGGCTATCAATTACTTGATTTTAGCTTCTTTGTACATAACGTGCTGGCGAACTACTGGATCAAACTTTTTGATCTCAAATTTGCCTGGCATGTTACGCTTGTTCTTGTCAGTTGTGTAGAAGTGACCAGTTCCAGCAGAAGATACTAGACGGATTTTCTCACGAATGCCTTTAGCCATTGCTTAATTCCTCTTAAACGTTTTCGCCACGTGCACGGATATCAACAAGAACAGCATCGATGCCTTTCTTATCAATAATACGCATGCCTTTAGCAGTTAGACGTAGTTTAACAAAACGTTTTTCGCTCTCTACCCAGAAACGGTGAGTTTGTAGGTTCGGCAGAAAACGACGCTTGGTAGCATTGCGTGCGTGTGAACGGTTATTACCCGTTACTGGACGCTTACCAGTTACTTGACATACTCGGGACATGAATGTCTCTCCAAATCGTTTCAGCTCGATATCAACCTTGGTGGCCGAACCTCTCTATCAATTCTGAAAATAGAGGTAAAAACCATAATGGAAAATCCATTCAAGGCTATCAAAGGTCGCGTATTATACTAACTTGACATGCATTGCTCAAGACCCGAACAGATCCTTTTTAAGGATTTCGTGATCTTTTTTTGAACAGGGCAGCTATTTGAGTAATCAGAGCTGATTTAAGGTTCTAAAATGTGGGCGGAATGATAGCAGATTTAACGCAACTAACAACCTAAAATGTGATTCAAATCCATCCGCGTTCTGCAAAAGAGATAACTTCGCCATCTCCAACCACAAAATGGTCGAGAATTCGGATGTCCACCAGCGCCAATGCGTCGGTTAATCTGCGTGTAATTCGCCTATCTGCTTGGCTTGGCTCCGCAACACCAGAAGGATGGTTGTGCGCTAGGATTAATGCTGCTGCATTATGATGAAGTGCCCGTTTCACTACTTCTCTAGGGTAAACTGATGCGGCATCGATGGTTCCTTCAAACATCACTTCATCCTTTATTACCCTGTTTTGATTATCTAGGAACAAGATATAGAAGGCTTCTCGCTGGCGATCGCGCAATATACTCGAAAGATACAACTTGGTATGGCTTGGGCTAGTGAGTGCATCGCCTCGAGATAAAGTTTCGGCCAAATAACGTTGCGTCATCTCTAAAACGGCCTGCAACTGGACATATTTCGCCTGCCCCATCCCTTTATGAGCACAAAACTCAGTCTCGGTTGCAGAAAAAAGTTGGCGCAACGAACCAAAATCTTTGATCAACTTGTCAGAAAGCTCTAAAACGTTCATTCCTTGTGTGCCCGTTCGAAGAAATATCGCTAACAACTCCGCATCACTTAAAGAATCTGGCCCTCGACTCAGTAACTTTTCTCTTGGCATCGACTCAACAGGCATCTTACTTATAGGCATATAAAGGCTATTTAGGGTCATGAATACGATCCGTCAGCTTAATGAGCTTGCCACCAGAGATCCTTTGATAAAGAGAAAAGGAAACGAGTCGCTAGCAAAACCGTGTAATTGATAAGTTTGATAACACCAATTTGATGAGCATCAAGTCTGTTCGAATTCTGCTTCTAGGCACTAATCCTTTGTTCTGATATCGTAAGTCCCAGAGAAATTAAGGAACAGAATCATGCAAACATTGGTTAATCAACTGGATAACGCTGACCTACAAGGCCTAGCTGGGAAAAAAATCCTACTTGGCATTAGTGGTGGTATCGCTGCGTATAAATGTGCCGAACTGACTCGACGCTTAATTGAACGTGGGGCGCAAGTACAAGTCGTAATGACGAATGCAGCCAAGGAGTTCATCACTCCTCTCACCATGCAAGCCGTCTCTGGAAGGCCCGTGTCTGATAGTTTGCTTGATCCTGCGGCTGAAGCTTCCATGGGGCACATTGAGCTAGCAAAGTGGGCTGACTTAGTATTACTAGCACCAGCAACCGCTGACCTGATTGCTCGCATGACGGCAGGTATGGGCAACGACCTGCTGACCACGCTGCTTTTAGCAACCGATGCGCCAGTTGCGGTATCTCCGGCAATGAACCAACAGATGTACAGCCACCCGGCGACTCAAGAGAATATCGCGACGCTAAAACGTCGTGGCTGTGAAATCTGGGGCCCTGCCGCAGGCGAACAAGCGTGTGGTGATGTCGGCATGGGTCGTATGCTAGAACCAATGCAGCTCGTGCACCGTTGCGAAGACTTCTTCCAACCTAAGCCGCTTGCTGGCCGTTCGGTGTTGATTACTGCGGGTCCAACTCGTGAAGCCATCGACCCGGTGCGTTACATTACTAACCATAGCTCAGGCAAGATGGGCTATGCACTGGCTGAAGCGGCCGCTAAACAAGGTGCAACAGTGACTCTAATCAGTGGCCCTGTTTCACTTGCGACGCCAAACAAGGTCACTCGCATTGATGTCGACAGCGCACAACAGATGTTTGATGCCGTTACTGCCAACGCAGCTCAACACGATATTTTCATCAGCTGCGCCGCGGTGGCCGATTACCGCCCTGAGACCATTGCAAACCAAAAGCTTAAAAAGGTCGACGGTAAAGACGACATGACCATTCAAATGGTTAAGAACCCAGACATCGTCGCTTCTGTCGCCTCAATGTCCGAAGGTCGCCCATTTACTGTTGGCTTCGCTGCAGAAACTCAAGATGTTGAGAAGTACGCGCGCGGCAAACTGGAAAGAAAGAACCTCGATATGATTTGTGCTAATGATGTCTCTGTCGAAGGACAAGGCTTCAACAGCAGCAGTAATGAATTGCACCTTTATTGGAAAGACGGTGATAAATCTCTGCCACTGGATAGCAAAGACACACTTGGTTTCCAGATCCTCGATCAGATCCAACAGCTTATTGGTGCATAAACGCACAAATTTGCTCTGACAATCTGCTGACACCTCTCGATTCTGTTGACCTAGGGCTCACAAAACTAGGAAACAGAATTGAATGGTGTTTATAATCCTGCTTCACTCAATCCTCATCTTTAGGAAAGGAAGTAAATAGATGGCTGGTACTCGAAAATCAAACCGTCGTGAAGAAATCCTACAAGCTCTCGCACAAATGTTGGAATCGACCGAAGGTGCTTCTCGTATCACAACGGTAAAGTTGGCCAAGCAAGTCGGCGTATCTGAAGCTGCGCTCTACCGCCACTTCCCAAGCAAAGCTCGCATGTTTGAAGGCCTGATCGAGTTCATTGAAGAAGCGTTGATGTCTCGAATCAACCGCATTCTCGATGAAGAAAAAGACACTCTTGAGCGTATTCGCTTAGTCATGCAGCTTATCTTGGTCTTTTCTGAGCGCAACCCTGGTTTGACTCGTATTTTGTCGGGCCATGCCCTAATGTTTGAGAATGAGCGCCTGCGTGAACGCATCAATCAGCTTTTTGAGCGCATTGAGACTCAACTTCGCCAGATCTTGCGTGAAAGGAAACTTCGTGAAGGGAAATCGTTCCCTGTTGATGAGAAGATCTTAGCGGCTCAACTGCTCGGTCAGGTTGAAGGCAGCTTGAATCGATTTGTACGTTCTGACTTCAAATATCAACCGACAGAAAACTTTGATGCTTATTGGGCACTACTGAGCGCTCAAATTAAGTAGCAATCAAATTAAGTAGCAATCAAATCTTAAGTGATGGTTATGACGACGAAAACTTCTCCGACAAACAGCACGGCACAACACGTTATTACTAAGCCACCTTTTACTCTGGCACTACTCCACCCTAAATACTGGGGAGTGTGGTTCGGTTTTGGGCTATTGGCGCTTATCGTTAATGTTCTCCCTTACCGTATATTATTACTGCTAGGTCGTTCATTGGGCTCTCTTGGGGCTCGCTATGGTAAAAAGCGCGTAGCGGTCGCAACACGTAACTTGGAACTCGCCTTCCCAGACAAGCCTGCAGATGAAGTCGCTGCCATGGTCAGTGAGAACTTTAAGAATACTGGTATGGCGCTGATCGAAACCGGCATTACATGGTTCTGGCCAACGTGGCGTTTCAAGCGAATCCTCGTCGATAAAGACACCCAAACACTACGAACTCACAAAGCCAACGGTAAAGGTGTTTTGTTGTGCTGTGTACATGCCTTGAACCTAGAGATCACTGCGCGAGCAATGGCCGTTCTTGGTATTTCTGGTTTAGGTGTTTACCGCCCGCACAACAATCCAGCTTATGAATTCATTCAATACCGTGGTCGTACTCAGAACGGCAACCGTCTTATCCACCGTAAAGATGTGAAGCGTATGATTCGGGTCCTGCGTCAAGGTGAGATCCTTTTCTATCTACCTGATCATGACTACGGCCGTAACAAGTCTGTGTTCGTGCCTTTCTTCGCTGTAGAAGATGCATGTACCACAACAGGCACCAGTATTCTGGCTTACACCAGCCGATGCGCACTTGTTCCGGGTTCTGGTTTTAGAAATACCGATGGTAAGTATGAAATCATGGCGGATGAGTCCATCGAAGATGACTATCCACGCAAAGATGAAAAAGCCGCGGCCGCTTATCTAAACCGCTATCTTGAGAAAATTATCTTACGAGCTCCAGAGCAATGGATGTGGCTGCACAAACGCTTCAAAACCATGGAAGACCCAGAAATTGAGCGCGGTATTCGTTATAAATAGATAAGAAAGCAGCTCATCCCAATAGAAAAGTAAAAGGCCCGAAAGAGTTATCTCTCTCGGGCCTTTTTGCTTTTTCGATTCTTAACCTAGAGCGCTAAACCATCAGGTTCAACTTCTTCAGTTTACGAATTAGATACCATATTGAGCGCGGTACGCTTTTACAGATTCAAGATGTGCTGCGTCGGTGCCTTTCTCTTCAAGGAAAGTCACAAGGTCAGTCAGGCTAACGATTGAGATAATCGCACAACCGAAGTCACGCTCTACTTCTTGAATCGCAGACAACTCACCTTTGCCTTTCTCTTGACGGTCGATAGCAACAAGCACACCCGCTAAGTCAGCACCGTTTGCTTGGATGATTTCCATCGACTCACGAATCGCAGTACCTGCAGTGATCACGTCATCCACTAGCATGATGCGACCTTCAAGTTCGCTACCCACTAGGTTGCCACCTTCACCGTGGTTCTTCGCTTCTTTACGGTTGAAGCAGTAAGGCGTGTCCACATCGTGGTGATCAGCAAGTGCAACCGCTGTTGTCGTTGCAATTGGGATGCCTTTGTACGCAGGACCAAATAGTACGTCGAACTCAATACCTGAATCTGCCAATGCTGCTGCGTAGAAGCGACCTAAACGCGCTAAGTCACGACCTGTATTAAACAATCCAGCATTGAAGAAGTAAGGGCTCTTACGGCCAGACTTTAAAGTAAACTCACCAAACTTAAGTACTTCTTTCTCTAGTGCAAATTCAATAAATTCACGTTGATATGCTTTCATGTTTTTCCTCTACGTTTATCCAATAAAACTTAATTAACTTAAACTCTTCTTAGTATCTTCTAAGTAGTCGTGTTTTCCGCTAGGCAACAAGCTTACGAAACCCGTGAGCTTACGAGTAGTAAGTGATTCGGGTGAGTAAGCGCAGTTAACAACGCGGAGGGCGCGAATACGACGAAGATAAAAAAATAGCCCCCAATGTGGGAGCTATCAAATGATTAGTCGGCCAACGCAGCTTTCTGCGCTTCGACGATATCGGTAATGCCCTTATTCGCCAGGGCTAAAAGCTGCATCAGCTCTTCGTGGCTGAACGGTTCGCCTTCTGCGGTGCCTTGAATCTCAATCATCTTACCGTCTTCCGTCATTACAACGTTCATGTCGGTATCAGCTGCTGAGTCTTCAACGTACTCAAGGTCACACAGTGCTTGTGCACCAACGATGCCCACTGAAACTGCCGCTACGTGGCCTTTCATTGGGTTCTTTTTCAGTTTGCCGCTTGCTAGTAGGCTGTTGATAGCATCAGCCATTGCAACGCTTGCACCTGAGATAGAAGCAGTACGTGTACCGCCGTCTGCTTGGATAACATCACAATCGACAGTGATCATGATTTCACCCATTACTTTCAGGTCAACAACAGCACGTAGGCTACGCGCGATCAGACGTTGGATTTCCATCGTACGGCCACCTTGCTTGCCGCTCGCCGCTTCACGACGGTTACGAGTGTGCGTTGCACGTGGCAGCATGCCGTATTCAGCCGTTACCCAACCCTTTCCTTGGCCTTTTAACCAACGCGGTACGTTTTCTTCTACCGTCGCATTACATAGAACTTTAGTGTTGCCGAACTCAACTAATACAGAACCTTCAGCATAAGCCGTGTAGTTACGAGTAATTTTAATTGGACGAATTTGATCTACAGCGCGGTCATTTGGACGCATTGGTATCTACCTTATTAACAGTCTGAAGTGATTTACTATCGAAAGAGTGCATCACCTAAGAAAGGGGTGAGACAGTTTTGATTGGGGCAAGATTATATAGCAGTTTATCTTTCAAATCTATTTACCATTCAAAGCGACTTACGACTTAAAGCGACTTGCGACTCAAAGATACTTACCGTGAAAGGCTATTTATCGCGGAAAAGCGACAGGCTTCGGGTGCACCCCGTATCGTGATACTATGCGTGCGCGTTATTTTCAGAATGATAAAAGACAGGAAAATTCGATGATTTATAGTATGACCGCGTACGCACGCAAAGAAGTAAAAGGCGATTGGGGTACAGCAGTATGGGAAATCCGTAGTGTAAACCAACGCTACCTTGAAACTTACTTCCGTATGCCTGAACAGTTCCGTGGTTTAGAGCCAATCCTACGTGAGCGTTTCCGTAAGCGTCTAGCGCGCGGCAAGGTTGAATGTAACCTACGCTTCGAAGCAAACCCAGCAGCAAAGGGTGAACTAAGCATTAACGAAGGTTTGGCTCAGCAGGTGATCAATGCCGCTAACCAAGTTATGACGATGACAGGTGAAGAGAGCCGTTTGAACCCATTCCAAGTCATGAACTGGCCTGGCGTGATGGAAACGCCAGAGCAAGACATGGATGCCATCAACAAAGATCTACTGGAAGCATTTAACGATGCTATTGCAGAGTTCATTGATGCTCGTGCTCGTGAAGGCGAGAACATGAAGGCGCTCATCGTACAGCGCTTAGATGCAATCACTGAAGAAGTCGTGAAAGTTCGTGCACGCATGCCTGAAATTCTAGAATGGCAACGCGAGCGCCTTCTTACCAAATTTGAAGATGCGAAAATTGAGCTTGAAGGTTCTCGTGTTGAGCAAGAACTTATCCTACTTGCGCAGAAGTCAGACGTAGCAGAAGAGCTAGACCGTTTAGACTCTCACGTGAAAGAAGCAAATGTAGTACTGAAGAAAGGTGGCGCTTGTGGCCGTAAGCTAGACTTCATGATGCAAGAGTTCAACCGTGAGTCAAACACACTAGCGTCTAAGTCTATCAGCACAGACATCACAGCATCAGGCGTAGAGCTTAAAGTTCTTATCGAACAGATGCGTGAGCAGATCCAGAATATTGAATAACAGTTTGTCAGTAACACGCTGTGAATAGCCATTAGCTGAATCAGTGTTGATTAGATCAAGATAAGCTCCTAGTTTTAGGGGCTTTTTTTATGGATACAATAATGACAATCAGGATGAGTAAGTGAGCAGGTTGTTACGCAGGAGATTTGTTTGGAGCAAGAGATAGATATAGCTATAGATAAAACAGAGAAACGGATGTAGCAAAGGATTTTAGAATATTTTGAGGGGGTATTACAGGTGGAACTAGAGGGGAAAGATTTAAGGGAGAAAGTGACGCAAGTTGCTAATGCAACTTGCGCCGACTTAAAATCTTATAGAGCTACAACGTTTGCAGCTTGAAGACCTTTTTGGCCTTGCTCTACTTCGAAAGACACTTGTTGGCCTTCTTTAAGAGTCTTGAAACCTTCAGAAGCGATAGCACGGAAGTGAACGAATACGTCAGCGCCGCCGTTGTCTTGAGTTAGGAAACCGAAACCTTTCTCTTCGTTAAACCATTTTACTACGCCGTTTGTTTTGTTAGACATGATGTGTCCCTTATATAAAAATAAAAAATTAATCGCCAAAAGTGCGATGCGCTGAAAGCTTGAATTATTTAATGTATCTATGAAGCCAAGGGAAACACTGAGAATAACAATGAAGCAATACTAAGGGTTTTACTTTACAACTGATGTTTCATTTAATAACTCTGAAAACAGAGCGAGGCCATTCTTGGTGATCTGGGTCGGGTTGTAAAGCTTTATTTGAAAATAATTGATGTTTTTTTGTTCGGTTGACTCAGATTACAGCCCTACTACGCCATTAAGCTCATTTATAACGCTTTGATCTTAAGAAATTTACTCATAGTACGACTCTCTAAGCACTCCCCCTCAGGTAAGTCCGTATTTCTAGTATCCACAAAAAAGCTCAACCCCATCCCAGGTTTGAACCAGTAATTAAGACGACCTTATTTTCTGGTTGTTGAGCTTTATTTGTCATAATTATGTCTTTTTGATGATTAGCACTGATGATCGGGTAAGTCTTGGGTTTTATAGAGATCGGCAATGTCGTGATTCTTATCTCTATGTTTAGCTTCATCTTCCCTTATGCAGAAAAGCACATCCAAAAACGTAGCATTCTCGGGTAAGCGATAATATTTAATCGCAATGTCAGGAGCGGGATGATTGGGCAACGTGCCATCTTGAATTTTCGAGATATATTCGGAGTAACTATTACAAGCTTCCTCTTCAAAATATCCAACGATCCTATGCGCTGTTTTAGATGAGACTAAGTAGATCACGCCATAGATGAGTAGAAAGATGAACTGTAATAGCATCACTAAAATGCGTTCTATAATGGACGGGTTGGTAACGGTAAGGAAAATCATCAAATGCATCCGTTCATTATCCGCTTCGTCCAGTAGCTCTTTGATCCAACCACCATCGTCTTTCATGCGGCGCAGAGCTTTGAGGTGGTTGAACACTCCCGCCACCATGCCCGGCACCGCTGCTATGGTTTCCAACAACATGGCTCGTTTGGCTAAGTGTTTTCCATAAAACAAGTTAAGTGTCTTTTTGAGAAGTCGAGTAACAAGAAGTGCAACCTTTTCGGAGAATATTTCAGGTTTATAATGAGTGCTTTCAAAATGCATAGCGTGTTCCTTATATGAGTCTAATACTTACCAATCAACATTCATGCCAAAACACAAAGCCTTGTACATCAAGGCAAAAACAACAATAAGAGTCTTATTGACAGCATAATAAAAATAATAAAAGAGACACTTTTATGTCTTTTAGACACATCAAGAGCAATAAAAAACCCAGCAACATGGCTGGGCTCTTATTAGCTTATAACCTGATTGATTTACTCATCCGGCTGCTTGGTTCTTAGATCGACATATGGCCAATAATGGTGCCCAACACGAATCAAGAGTGTTGCTGCGGCCAAGATAAATGCCGCTAAAGATAACCAAACGATCAATACCGCATCGAGTTCTTTCATGCCTAAAGTGATGTAACGAGCAATTGCCATCATCGCAATGTAGATGGGGTATCGCACTGGGATCTTACCGTTCATCACAAACTGCTGAACCATCGCCAACACTTCTAAATAGATAAACATCAGCAGAATGTCGGTCAATTGCACTCGGCGTTCAGCGAAGACATGCATGAACTCTTCGACCATCGCAAACAAGGTCGCCAGTGTGATCGCCACCAGCAATACCGCTTCCATAATGTGGAATACTTTTAAAAACGGCTTACTAAAAGATTTAGGTAAGTTAGAAGGCATAGTCACTCTTCAAAAAATAATTAATCCAGTCTCTACAATAGCATGCATCAATATAAGTCGCGTACTGTCAAAGCATCGACTTGGGGATAACGCCATCAATTCATCGGTAACCACCAGGAAGAAGCAAAGGTAAGAAACAACAGATACAAAAATGGCCCCACATTCACTGCAGAGCCATCTATTTATCTTTTACTTAACGACTGCTACTTAACAAACGTTATTTCGCCATTAGGCTTATAGCAGTATCAGGTAAGTTAAGAACACCACACACAGTCCGTAGATAAGCGGATGTACTTCTTTGCGCTTACCTGCCACAACCATCGTGAATGCGTAGCTGATAAAGCCCATCGCCATACCGTTCGCTGGTGAGAAGCTTAGCACTGTGAACATGATGGTAAAGAAGGCTGCAATGCGTGACTCTTTCTTTTCCCAGTTAATCTGACCAAGGCGACCTACCATGTAGATGCCTACCACAACCATCGCAGGCGCGACCATTGCCGCTGAGAAGATAGAGAAGATTGGGTATAGAAATAGAGACACTAGGAATAAGCCAGCCACCATGACTGCCGCTAAACCTGTTTTCGCACCTTGAGAAGAAGCAATACCCGATTCAGAGAACGCAGTGATCGATGTGGTACCGAGAATCGAACCAATCACCGTACCGCCTGCATCTGCCACTAGTGCCGATTTTGCATTTGGCACCTTACCGTCTTTATCGATGATGCCCGCATCGCGGCCCACACCAACAATCGTGCTCAAGCCATCGAAGAAATCGACAATCAAGAAGATAAGTACGATGAACAACAAATCGAACATTTTCTCAGGCGTGAAAGCTGAGAAATCAAAGATAGCGCCAAAGCTGCCCGCCATACTTGGTGGCATAGAAAAAAATTGGTCTGGGATTGGTGCGTTTGATGTGCCCATGAATACATCAGCAAGAATGGTCAGCGCGATAGCAGAAACGAACGAGATGAAGGTTGCTAGTTTAATGTCACGAACCATACAGCCCAATGCGATAAAGATACTCACATAAGCGATGATCACTTTCGGATCGGAGATGTCACCTAAGCCAACCAGTACAAACGGGTTAGAAACAATGATGCCTGCATTCTTAAGGCCTAAGAAAGCAATGAACAAGCCGAGAGACACGGTAATCGCTAGCTTCAAATCTTCAGGGATTGATTCAATCATCGACTTACGGATATTGGTCAACGAGAAAGCGAGATAAAGGATACCGGATAGGAAGATACCAAATAGCGCTTCATTCCAAAGTACCGCGACTGAACCACTTAACAGTAAGCCTTTGAAGAAGCCGTTCATACTCATACCTGGCGCCAGCATGACTGGGTAGTTACCCCAAATGCCCATGATAAGCGTTGCAATAGCAGCAGAAAGAGCCGTAGCCGTAAAGACAGCCCCTTTGTCCATCCCCGGGATGCCACCCAGAATTGCTGGGTTAACCGCCAAGATATAACTCATCGCTAGGAAGGTAATAAAACCTGCGTATAGCTCAGTGCTGATCGTGGTCTTTCTCTCTGAGAGTTTGAACAGGGTGTCAAGCGAGCCAGACGTTTTCTGGGCTTTCAGGGTGGAGTCGGTATTCACAACAAAACCTATGTAATAAATTAAGAAATTTGAGATTCAAATGCTGTGAGAATAGAGGGATCTCTACACTAAAAACTGTAGTCACCAAGGTAGGCTCGGTAGTAGAAACATCTAGTCCATATCACTAGATATATACAGCATTTAATCGTTTGCGCGGATTGTAAGGATTGAGATTAAAACTTCAACAAATTTTGTCGAGATCACATAAAAAAGTGAAGATGACGAGTCATTACATTTATATGAAGATCAGACTGAGGATCATTTGAGAATAAATAACGATCAAGCCAGTTGTTCTCAATCATCTAAATATGCTACTCTTCGCCTCCATTTTTCTGACCTAATTTTCACCAGTTGTCTCTATTGGTTTCACTCGTTATCTCTTTATAGATGTAACCACCGGAACAATTAGTAGATGCACCACCGGAACAAAAATTAGGGTCAGTGCTATCTTTTATAGTGTCGGTTTATCGCCTTCACTCAATCCAACCAACAGTGGAAATATACAGATGGGCATAGGTACTCTTTACATCGTATCTGCACCTAGTGGCGCAGGTAAATCGAGCTTGATCTCAGCAATGCTGGAAACCAATCCAACCTACGCAATGAAGGTATCTGTTTCACACACCACTCGCGGTATGCGCCCTGGTGAAGAGAATGGTGTTCACTACCACTTTGTAGAGAAACATCACTTTGAAGATCTCATCAAGAAGAGTGAGTTCCTAGAGTATGCTGAAGTATTCGGCAACTACTACGGCACTTCACGTGTTTGGATTGAAGAAAACCTAAACCGCGGTATCGATGTATTCCTAGATATCGACTGGCAAGGTGCTCGTCAGATCCGTGAACAAATGCCTCAAGCGAAGAGTGTCTTCATTCTTCCACCATCAAATGGTGAGCTAGAGCGTCGTTTGAATGTTCGCGGTCAAGATAGCGACGAAGTTATTGCGAAACGCATGAGCGAAGCAAAATCAGAGATTTCTCACTATGCAGAATACGATTATGTGATCGTAAATGATGACTTTGATGCAGCCTTAATGGACTTCAGAGCAATCATTCGTGCGGAACGTTTGAAAGAAGATAAGCAAGCAGCTAAATACAGCGGCATGCTTACAGCACTACTAGCGGAATAATCTCTGATACCAATCGTAGTAAACAACTGGTCATTCTAGCTTGCTAAAAAGCCTGATAACGTCGTTATAATTTTTGATTGTAGGGTCACTACTTATCGAAACTCTTTGTCGATTAGAGCTGCCTTGTTCTCAAGCCTTTTTCCGGCGCTTTTTATGATCACTTATTTACTGTGATGGGTATAACTGGATTTTCCATTGAGATAAGTATACGGTGAGCTAGAAAGTCTCTAGTTAAACTTGTATACTTTCTCGTCATATAAAATTTATTAGTTAATTACTATTTGGAGTCCTCATGGCACGCGTAACTGTTCAAGACGCTGTTGAAAAAGTTGGCAACCGTTTCGACCTAGTTCTTATTTCGGCTCGCCGCGCACGTCAAATGCAAACTGGCGGCAAAGATTCACTAGTGCCTGAAGAAAACGATAAGCCGACGGTTATCGCTCTTCGCGAAATCGAAGAAGGTCTTATCACTAAAGACGTACTAGATGCTCGTGAGCGTCAAGAGCAACAAGAGCAAGAAGCGGCTGAACTTGCAGCAGTAAGCAGCATCGCTCACACTCGCTGATAGAATCAACGTCATTCGAACTAATTAACCTTCCGGGCCTTTAATTTGTATCTATTCGATAGCCTCAAAGACGTTGCCCAAGAATACCTAACAGAGCCTCAAATTGAGGCTCTGCGTCAATCTTATGTGGTAGCGAGAAATGCCCATGAAGGGCAAACCCGTTCAACGGGTGAACCATACATAATCCATCCTGTTGCTGTTTCAAGAATCCTGGCAGAAATGCGTCTGGATATCGAAACCCTGCAAGCCGCCCTACTCCACGATGTAATTGAAGATACTGAAGTTACAAAAGAGGAGCTAGAAGCTCAATTCGGCAATACCGTTGCTGAACTGGTTGATGGTGTATCTAAGCTGGATAAGCTTAAATTTCGTGATCGCAAAGAAGCGCAAGCAGAGAACTTCCGTAAGATGGTTCTCGCCATGGTGCAAGACATCCGCGTTATCTTGATCAAATTAGCTGACCGTACTCACAACATGCGTACGCTTGGGGCACTTCGTCCTGACAAAAAGCGTCGTATTGCTCGTGAAACTTTAGAAATTTATTCTCCGCTAGCTCACCGTCTTGGTATTCATAACATCAAGACCGAACTAGAAGAGTTGGGCTTCGAAGCCCTCTACCCTAACCGTTATCGCGTACTCAGAAATGTAGTGAAAGCTGCGCGTGGTAACCGTAAGGAAATGATCCAACGTATCCATAGCGAAATTGAAGGCCGTCTTGAAGAAGTCGGTTTGTCTGCTCGCGTCGTAGGTCGTGAAAAGAACTTGTTCTCAATCTATAACAAGATGAAAACCAAAGAACAGCGCTTTCACACCATTATGGATATCTACGCTTTCCGCGTAGTGGTTGATACCCCAGACACTTGTTATCGCGCCCTTGGCCAGGCTCACAGCTTGTACAAGCCACGTCCGGGCCGCATGAAAGATTACATTGCGGTACCAAAAGCCAACGGCTACCAATCTCTTCATACGTCAATGATCGGCCCTCACGGGGTACCTGTAGAGGTTCAGATCCGTACCGAAGATATGGAGCAAATGGCCGATAAAGGCGTCGCGGCGCACTGGTCTTACAAAGGCAGTGGCTCACGCAGTAGCAATGGGACAACCGCACAGGTTAAAGCACAGCGTTGGATGCAGAGCTTACTTGAGCTGCAACAAAGCGCAGGTAACTCATTCGAATTCATTGAAAACGTTAAATCTGATCTGTTCCCAGATGAGATCTTCGTGTTCACGCCGAAAGGTCGCATCGTCGAACTTCCTGCGGGTGCAACAGCGGTCGATTTTGCTTACGCGGTACATACCGATGTGGGCAACATGTGTGTAGGGGCTCGTGTCGACATGAACCCTTACCCACTCAGCAAATCACTGAAGAATGGTCAAACCATTGAGATCATCAGTGCTCCGGGCGCACGTCCGAATGCTGCATGGCTCAACTACGTGGTGACCTCACGCGCTCGTACTAAGATCCGTCAGGTTCTGAAGACCATGCGCCGTGAAGAGTCGATCACCCTAGGCCGTCGTCTACTGAATCACGCACTTGGTGAACACTCTATTGCCGATATCGGCCAAGAGAACCTCGAGCATGTATTGTCTGACTTACGCCTAGAAAGCGTTGAAGACTTGCTAGCATCGATTGGTCTTGGCGAGCTGATGAGTATCGTCATTGCTCGTCGCCTACTGGGTGATGCTGACGAACTGACTGAAGTGAAAAACAACAGCGATGCGCCTAGGAAGAAACTAGCTATCCGCGGAGCTGAAGGTCTACTACTGACTTTTGCAAATTGTTGTCACCCGATCCCAGGCGATCACATCATTGCTCATGTATCTCCCGGTCGTGGTCTTGTGGTTCACCGCGAAACGTGTCCAAACGTTCGTGGCTACCAAAAAGAACCAGACAAATACATGGCGGTGGAATGGTCTGACGATTACGATCAAGAGTTCACAGCTGAACTTCAGATCGACATCCAGAACCACCAAGGTGCACTAGCAGAGTTAACGAACGTTATCTCGAAAACGGGCTCAAACATTCACGGTATTTCAACCGAAGAACGTGATGGACGCCTGTACACAGTGACTATCTTGCTGACAACCAAAGATCGTGTTCATCTTGCAAGTATTATGAAAAAGCTACGTGTGATGCCACACGCGCTGAAAGTAAAACGTCGTAAGAACTGATTTAAAAGCAGATAAATAAAGCAGATGAGAGATACGAGTCTCGAGATGCGAAGAGCAAAAGCTTTTCACCACCTCAACTCTTCGTATTTCGAGTCTGCTTTAATTTTTTGTACTGCCCTGTTTTCTGTATCCCCTTTTAGTACCCCGTTTACTCGCACCTCGTATCTGCCCTTATCTTTTCGTATCTCGTTCACCCGTATCCCGCATCTACTCTTATCTCTTCGAATCTCGTTTACCCGCATCCCGTATCTGCTCTTATTCCCTTCGCATCTAGCTTACTCGCATCCCGAATCTACTCTTATCTCTTCGTATCTCGTTTACCCGTACCCCGCATCTGCTCTTATTACCTTCGCATATCGTTCACTCTCATCCCGTATCTGCTTCTAAGCTTTACCCTGTACAAAAATCCAGTAAAATGCTTGAATAGATTATCTCTCTTACGTTTATGAGCCTTGTTATGTCACAGCTTTTATCTGCTATCCCTCTCAACTCTTTATCTGGAGTCGGCGCTAAAGTCGCAGAGAAACTAGAGAAGGTTGGGCTTAACAATGTACAAGACCTGCTGTTTCACCTACCTTTGCGCTATGAAGATCGAACGCGTATCTATCCAATCGTAAAACTGCATGCTGGTTTATGGGCAGCAGTGCAAGGCAAGGTAATGCACGTCGATACCATTTTCGGTAAACGTAAGATGCTCGCAGTAAAGATCAGTGATGGTAATGGCACTATTACCCTACGTTTTTTCAACTTCACTGCAGGCATGAAGAATAACTTTGCTGAAGGCAAACAAGTGCATGCTTATGGTGAGATCAAGCGCGGTAATATGGGGCTTGAGATCGTCCATCCTGATTACAAATTCTTTGCGCCGAGGCAACAGCCAGACGTTGAAGCCAACCTAACTCCGGTGTACCCAACCACCGAAGGGCTAAGACAAGTCACGCTGCGTAATCTTACCGATCAAGCTCTAGATTTAATCGACAAGGCCGCAGTTAATGAGTTGCTTCCATCCGGTTTATACGACCACCAAATAACACTCGCGCAAGCACTGCATACCATTCACAGGCCTCCTCCTGGCATTGACCTAGAGCTGTTTGATGAAGGTAAACACCCTGCGCAGCTGCGCCTGATTATGGAAGAGCTACTGGCGCAAAACCTATCGATGCTGTCTGTTCGTAGTAAAGGGCAGCAAGACAAAGCGATGCCTTTCCCTCCGGTAAACACCCTCAAAGATAAGTTGTTAGCTCAACTTCCGTTTTCACCAACCAATGCTCAAGTAAGGGTGACTAAAGAGATCGAAGCCGACCTTGAAAAGCCACACCCTATGATGCGTTTAGTACAGGGTGATGTAGGTTCAGGTAAAACCTTAGTCGCCGCACTGGCAGCCGTTCGCGCACTCGAACATGGTCAGCAAGTGGCACTGATGGCACCAACCGAGCTATTGGCAGAACAGCACGCGATTAACTTTGCTAACTGGTTTGAGGCGATGGGCATTCAAGTCGGTTGGCTGGCCGGTAAACTCAAAGGTAAGGCTCGTGAAACGGAACTAACACGTATTGCCAGCGGCGAAGCGCAAATGGTGGTCGGTACTCATGCGCTATTCCAAGAACATGTCGAGTTCAAAAACCTTGGCTTAGTGATCATTGATGAGCAACACCGATTTGGCGTCCACCAGCGATTAGAACTGCGTGAGAAAGGCGCAAAGCAAGGCTACTACCCCCATCAGTTGGTCATGACCGCCACCCCAATCCCACGAACGTTAGCAATGACGGCCTATGCCGACCTCGAAACTTCGATTATTGATGAACTGCCACCGGGACGAACACCAATTCAAACTGTGGCAATTCCTGATACCAAGCGCGATGACATTGTTGAACGTGTGAAAAATGCGTGTCTCAATGAAGGCAAACAAGCCTACTGGGTATGTACGCTGATTGATGAATCGGAAGTACTGGAAGCTCAAGCTGCAGCTGATACGGCAGAAGAGCTGCAACGCAAACTGCCTGACGTAAAAATTGGTTTAGTCCATGGCCGTATGAAACCCGCCGAGAAACAAGCGGTGATGCGAGAGTTCAAAGAGAACAAGCTGCATCTATTGGTTGCGACAACCGTGATTGAAGTCGGTGTAGATGTACCGAATTCGAGCTTAATGATCATCGAGAACCCAGAACGTCTTGGCCTAGCGCAACTACACCAACTGCGTGGCCGTGTTGGCCGAGGTTCGGTCGCAAGCCATTGTGTACTGTTGTATCACTCACCGCTATCTAAAACCGCTCAGAAACGCCTAGGAGTGCTACGTGAAAGTAACGATGGCTTTGTGATTGCACAGCGCGACTTAGAAATCCGTGGCCCCGGTGAATTGCTCGGTACCAAACAAACTGGCTTGGCTGATTTCAAGATCGCCGATCTAATTCGTGACCAACGTTTAATCCCAGAAGTGCAACGTATTGCTCGTCATATTCACGATAGCTACCCAGACAATGCCAAGGCGATCATTAACCGCTGGCTAGGCGAGCGCGATGTTTACTCTAAGGCGTAGTTAACATTAAGTCATAGTTAACACTGAGACCGCATTCAAACGTAAAAAAGGCTTCCTCAAGGAAGCCTTTTTAGTGTGCGTTACTTTCATCAAGCAAGAGCGAGATTCCCTATTCGCTCGTTCCTCACGATAGGGAATGACGATCAAAGTAAACTTTCATCATCAAAGTCCATGGTTAGCAATTCGTCATCCTCGAGAGGGAAGAATGACCGAGTCGGGGATCTCTTAACACCTTTCCGAACCGAACCCGTCGCCATAATACAGACCGATGATATTTAAGGCTTCACAGGGAAACTGATCTGCGCTTTTAAGCCACCTTCACTGCGATTATTAACCACTACCGCGCCTTGGTGCTGACTGACAATACGTTTCACAATCGCCAAGCCTAAGCCGGTACCTTCACTACCACGAGCGGTATCACCCCGCGTGAACGGTTCAAACAACTTGCCGACTTGGTCTTCCGGGATCCCAGGGCCATTATCTTCAACGGTCACCCAAGCCAGTTTATTATCGGCCGTCATGCCAGTCGATACCTTGACCCAACCATTGCCATAGCGCAGCGCATTCACCACCAAGTTACTCACGGCACGCTTCATCGCGATCGGGTTACCTAGCGCAGGCTTCATCGACTCTGGAATATTGGTTTCAATTTGTACCTCGTAGCCACCTTCTGAGCTAGAAACTTCTCGGGCAATATCATCGACAAATACCTCTTGGAATGAATCTCGATCAACGGGCTTTAGGTAATCCATAAACTGGCTGATGATCTCATTACACTCTTCGGTATCACTGATGATTCCTTCCGCTAAATAGCTATCTTCTGGCGACATCATCTCGGTCGCTAAGCGAATACGCGTTAACGGAGTACGTAAATCATGACTGATACCTGCCATCAACAAAGCGCGGTCTTCTTCGAGTTCTTGGATACCTTTCGACATCTGATTAAAGGCTCGGGTTACCGAGCGGATTTCTTGCGCACCTTGCACTGGCAATGGTGGTGGAATATCACCACGCCCCACACCTTGGGCGGCTTTCTCTAGCACTATCAAAGGCCGGTTTTGCAAGCGAATGAACAGCCAGCCACCTGCGACAATCAACATCGCCATGATCAGGCTGTTACGGAACAGAGGCGCAAAGTCTTCTTCTTGCAGCTCAGACAGAGGAATACGAATCAAGGAGTTAGGCAGCTGCGCGATGTCCATCCACAACACGTAGCTCTCTTTGCCTAGAATCAGCCGTACTTCTGTTTCAGAGCCCAACTCTTTGGTCATCTCCTCACTCATCAGATCGATTGCTACTGCATGGTAATACTCACCCGCGGCTTCGCTGTCCTTGGCGTGAACCGTCACTCCGAGTTGCTCAAGCACACGTTGACGCAGTGGCGCATCAATCTCGATATCACTGCCTTGATCCAAGACGAGGTTTAGCTCGTGAGCCAGAATCTTATTAAACTGCTGCAAACTCGGCATCAATGCATAGTTAAACACCGCGTAATAAGAAAAGATTTGGCTAGCAACCAACAGGGTTAAAAAGAGCACTATCGACTGAGTAAAGGAGCTACGTATGCGCATAGAAGACCTAAAGTGAGGGATGATAAAGGGATATAGTGGGAACTATAGCTGTAATACCAATCACAGTAAGTAAATGATCATAAATAGCGCCGGAAAAAGGCTTGAGAACAAGGCAGCAATTTTTGATAAGTAGTTATTCTACAATCAAAATTTCTAACGAAGTTATCGAGCGTTTTAACAAGCTAGGATGAGCAGTTATTTACTACGATTGGTATCTCTCATTGTGCTGAATACAAAACGGGCCATCGCATATTAATGAGATGACCCGTAAGATTCACAGAATCGGTAAAGCAGCTATAGAGCTTATAAAGCTGGATTACACAGCTTTGCCATCTGGAACGAATACATAACCCAAGCCCCACACCGTTTGGATGTAACGAGGTTTACTTGGATCTTCTTCAACTAGACGACGCAGACGTGAAATCTGAACATCGATAGAACGCTCCATCGCTGAATATTCACGGCCACGAGCCATGTTCATCAGCTTATCGCGAGACATTGGCTCACGAGCATTCGTCACCAATGACTTAAGTACCGCAAATTCACCTGAGGTCAGAGGCATTGGCTCTTCACCACGGAACATTTCACGTGTACCTAGGTTCAAGCGGAACTCACCAAATGCAACCACAGATTCTTCTGTGCTTGGCGCTCCCGGAGCTTCAATCACTTGGCGGCGCATTACCGCTTTGATACGAGCAAGCAGTTCACGCGGGTTAAATGGTTTTGGTAGGTAATCATCAGCACCCACTTCCAAGCCCACAATGCGATCCACTTCATCACCCTTTGCCGTCAACATAAGGATAGGCAGCGAGTTGTTTGCGTTTCGTAGACGACGACAGATCGATAGACCATCTTCGCCCGGCAACATTAAATCCAATACCATCAAGTGAAAATTTTCACGGGTTAACAGGCGGTCCATCTGCTCACTGTTTGCCACGCTACGCACTTGAAAGCCTTGCTCTGACAGATAGCGTTCTAGTAATGCACGTAGACGAGCATCGTCATCGACCACTAAAATTTTGTAGTTTTCTTGCATGTAATGGTTCCACCTATTAAAGCTCAAACCTAAGGTTAAGCATTCTTGGTAAATTGTATATTGGTATAAGACATTAAAAATGTAACATTATTGGAGAAAAAGTCGCCTAAATAATTGTTAACGTATGTTGCCTTTCTATATATTCTATCTTAGAACATCATTTCATTAAGTCAGATTTATGAAAACCAAACTGATCACCCGAGAAGGTTATAACAAGCTCAAAGCAGAACATGACCACTTATGGCACGAGAAGCGTCCTGAAATCACTAAGATAGTCACTTGGGCAGCAAGCCTTGGAGATCGTTCAGAAAACGCAGACTACACGTTCAACAAGCGTTTGCTTCGTCAGATTGATCGCCGAGTGCGTTTCTTACGCAAGTTCCTGCCTGATGTCACGATCGTGGACTACTCACCGCAACAAGAAGGTAAGGTATTTTTCGGTGCTTGGGTCGAGATTGAGAATGATGATGGGGAAATGAAGAAGTTTCGTATTGTCGGCCCTGAAGAGATCTACGGTGATGCGAAAGGTTATATCTCTATCGACTCGCCAATGGCTAGAGCGCTGCTGAAGAAGGAAGTGGATGATGAGTTTACGGTAACCACACCGGAAGGCGATAAAGAGTGGTTCATTAACTCGATTCGCTACGCAGACGACGCATAGAGCTTATTGCTTATGCCTTGCCTTATGGCTTATGGCTTATGGCTTATGGCTTATGGCTTAGCATGATTAACCGGCCATCACAGATCGAGCAGATAAACCCAAACTCCAGATAAAAGAAAACCCCGCTAGGCTTGCGCCTGGCGGGGTTAAGTCTCTATCGCAGCAATCCGGCTACTGTTTATCTCTTCGAGATAAGGTGCTCCCTGCATCTGTCCTTGATAGTGGCTAAATCCTTTAACCAATTTCCTTTTTGTTCATCGCCATCCTAGCGGTGTCCATTCTAGCCTGTCATCCTGACTGGCGAATCTCATCCAGAGATTATTACTTCCTTGCTGACCACTCATCCTAAGTAATCAAATCTTCATCCTGAAGATACCTAGTCCATTAGGCTTTTTCCTGTTCCTGCCAACTCCCTGTCGACAAGTTAAATATTACGGTATTTGGGCGAGTTTCCTAGATAGTCCCAAAAAACATTTCGAGTGAGAAATACGCCCCAAAATACCATATTATTAAAAATCAACAACTTACAGTTAAATTAAGACATATTTACAGGTTTAAGGCGACTTAGGCTTACATCACGTGTGAGAGATCTCGCACAAAGCGGATATCACAAACGGAAATTCGACTTCTGACACGATAATTACACAGCCAAAGCTAGAAAAAGCGTACGCTCACCCCCATGTATTTGTCATGATATTAAATAAGAGATTCATCGGATGAGCCAAGCTATCTGTCGACTGATTGCTGAAGAACTGAATGTTCGTTCAGAGCAAGTCATCGCCGCAGTCAACCTAATTGACGACGGTAACACCGTTCCCTTTATTGCCCGCTACCGTAAAGAAGTCACGGGTGGCTTAGACGATACCCAACTACGTAACCTTGATAGTCGCCTTTCATACCTTCGCGAGCTCGACGATCGCCGCCAAACGATTCTTAAGTCGATTCAAGACCAAGGCAAGCTCACGCCAGAACTGGAGCGTGACATCACTCAAGCCGACAGCAAAACGCGCCTAGAAGATTTATATCTGCCATACAAACCTAAGCGTCGTACCAAAGGTCAAATCGCGATTGAAGCAGGCTTAGAGCCACTTGCCGATACACTTTGGAATGAACCACAACACGATCCGGAAACCGAAGCCGCTAACTTCATCAGCAGCGATAAAGGCATTGCTGATACCAAAGCGGCACTGGATGGTGCACGTGCAATCGTGATGGAGCGTATTGCAGAAGACGCCAACCTACTTGAAAAGATTCGCCAACATCTCACGCGTAACTCAGAACTCGTTTCACGTGTCGTGACGGGAAAAGAGCAAGCCGGCGAGAAATTCAAAGATTACTTCGAACACAACGAAACACTCAACAAAGTACCTTCACACCGCGCACTTGCAATGCTACGAGGCCGTAATGAAGGCTTCCTAACGTTGGCGATGAATGCTGACCCAGAACAAGAAGAAGGTGTACGTGGTTCATACTGCGAGAACATCATCTCTGATCACTACGGTATTACCCTGAGCAGCGCACCTGCAGATGCATGGCGTAAGCAAGTGATTAGCTGGGCGTGGCGTATCAAGGTTTCTATGCACATGGAAACTGAACTGATGGGCGCGATGAAAGAACGCGGTGAAATCGAAGCGATTGAAGTGTTCGCAACCAACCTTAAAGACTTGTTGATGGCGGCGCCTGCTGGCCCTCGAGCAACCTTAGGCTTGGATCCGGGTTTACGTACCGGTTCAAAAATCGCCGTTGTAGATTCTACTGGTAAGGTTCTGGCAACAGAGACCATTTACCCTCACCCACCACAGAAGCAATACGACAAATCTGCACACGTGGTTGAGCAGATGGTTCGCCAATACAATGTTGATTTGATTGCGATTGGTAACGGTACGGCTTCACGCGAAACAGACAGCTTTGTTGCTGATGTGATTAAACGCGGCAACCTAACAGCACAAAAGATTATTGTCAGCGAAGCGGGTGCATCGGTTTATTCCGCGTCTGAGTTAGCGGCGAAAGAATTCCCGAACATGGATGTATCGATTCGTGGTGCAGTGTCCATTGCTCGTCGTCTGCAAGATCCACTGGCAGAGCTAGTGAAGATTGACCCTAAATCGATCGGTGTGGGCCAATACCAACACGACGTGAGCCAAACTATGCTTGCTAAGCGCCTAGATGCGATTGTCGAAGACTGTGTAAACGCGGTTGGTGTTGATGTGAATACGGCTTCTGCCGCACTGTTAACTCGTGTTGCTGGCCTTTCTAACACCATCGCCCAGAACATCGTGGACTTCCGTGATGAAAACGGTCGCTTCGAAGCACGTACAACACTCAAGAAGGTCGCTCGTTTAGGGCCAAAAGCGTTTGAACAGTGTGCTGGTTTCCTAAGAATCATGGATGGTAAGAACCCACTAGACGCATCTTCGGTTCACCCAGAAGCTTACCCATTGGTGAAAGCTATCGCCGAGAAAAACCACAAAGACATCAAGTCTCTGGTGGGTAATACAGACTTCTTACGTGGTTTACATGCGGTTGATTACACCAATGAGAACTTCGGTGTACCTACGGTAACCGACATCATCAAAGAGCTGGATAAACCGGGTCGAGATCCTCGTCCTGAATTCAAGACAGCAACCTTCGCCGATGGCGTAAATAGCATGTCTGACCTAGAACCCGGCATGATCTTAGAAGGTGTGGTTTCAAACGTAGCTAACTTTGGCGCCTTCGTTGACATTGGCGTTCACCAAGACGGTTTAGTGCATATATCAGCGCTAACCGATCGTTTTGTCTCTGATCCTCATGAAGTCGTGAAAACGGGAGAAATCGTCAAAGTGAAGGTGATGGAAGTGGATGTTCAACGTAAACGTATTGCACTAAGCATGCGTATGAAAGATGAACCTGGCCAAGACAACCGTGCACAACGTTCAAGTACACCTCGCACGCAAAATCGCCCGAATCAAAATTCGCAAGGTGGACAACGCCGCCGTGAGGAACCGCAACAAAACGCGGCGATGGGTGGTGCTTTTGCCGCTGCCTTTGCTAAAGCGAAGAAATAATAGGTCAATGAAACGACTGCGTGTCGTGAAATAAATAGCCTGTAAAAACAAAAAACCTGCATCCCTTAGGGTATGCAGGTTTTTATTATGTGTTCAAAAAAGACATCGAAGTTTGGTTGTATTTTTCGTGTTTATACTCAAAATAATTGGGGTTGCAGCTAGGCAACAAGTAAGTTCAGCCCTATGAACATAGGGGTTCTATGTGATTAGGGTGAACTTAAGCAGTTAACAACGCTGCAGCTTCAAGTATGAAGAGTATATCTATAACACGACCAACATTCCTGATGGAGCATGAGGCGCAACAGCATGACCATAATGATATTTTATGACCTTACGTCGCTTCTCCATCTGTCCCTCTTGAATCGCCGCATCTAAAACATGCTTTGGCAGGCGGAAACGCATGGTATAGCCCTTTCCTTGATCAGCACTGTATGTTCTCAGTGCCAATAAGCTGAACAACCTATCAAAAGGATCTTGTGGCTCTTCTTGGCTAATCGAATTGGCCTCTGACTCGTTCTCCATTTCATAACCTGGATGGTCTGAAGGATCCCAAGCCGACTGCTGCCTTCGCTTATCGTCCGGTTTTACCTTTCGCTCTGCATTGGTTTTCGCCAATGCTACGGCGGGAGCGACAGGTTCTCGAACTCTATTGTCACGCGCAACTTGCTCTGTTTGCACATTAACGGATGGGGCGATCAGTGGCACACTCACTGCAGTTGCAGGTGACACAATCATCGCGAACTCCTCAAGAATCGCCCATCGTTATTGCTATAACACTGTTGCACTGTGAGTCAGCACAACAGGCATAGCCCAACTTACCGCAATCAGCTCAGGAGAGAGTTAGGTCTGAGTATCATGCAACACGTTGGTTAGATTATATATCGACCAAGCCAGCGATAAATTTAGCGATTATTTTTGGGCGAAGCTGACCAGTTCACTGCAAAAGGCATCCGCTTCAGTCATAAATGGCGCATGCGAAGACTGCGTGAAGATATATTGCTCGGTATGAGGTAAGGCTTTGTCCAAATCTTTTGCAACCTTGATTGGCACAAGCCCATCTAATCGACCGTATAAACGCAGCATAGGCACAGAGATCTGCGGCAGTTGTTCACGGAGGTCGACATCAGACAGCATCTTTAAGCCAGCCAATAATGAGTCAGGATTGGGTAATGGGCGCGACAACACCGCTTGCTTGAGTTGTTTTACATCTTGTCTTGCTGAAGGGCTACCCATGGCCTGCAGTGCCATAAAACGTTCGATGGTGGTTTGGAAATCTTCAACCAGCTGCTCGGTGAAGGCGCTTAATACGTTTGGCTGAATGCCTCGCCATAATACGGGTTCTTTTGCGGCGGCGAATTTAGGAGAACTGGCGACAGTCACCAATTTATTGACGTAATCTGAGTGATGCAAAGCCATGTGCGTCGCGACCAAACCACCGAGTGACCAACCCACCCAAATCGCTTGCTTGGGCGCGTCGACCAATAGTTGCTGAGCAATCTCTTCAAGATCTTGAGCGTGGCAGTGCGCGCTGTGTCCATACCCTGGAAGATCGACAACATGCACTCGGAAGTCAGCTTCTAAAGCAGTAACCGTTTGCTGCCATACGGCACCATTCATACCCCAACCGTGAACCAGAACTAAATCAGGCCCTTGCCCAGAAACATGCCAATACAACGCGTCACTCATTCTCAATATTCCCTACTTTTTTCATCGGCGATTATCTGTGCTTTTCAGTATGGTGAGTAAAAGGAACA
Organism: Vibrio sp. NC2; assembly: GCF_025195005.1. Classification (NCBI taxonomy): domain Bacteria; kingdom Pseudomonadati; phylum Pseudomonadota; class Gammaproteobacteria; order Vibrionales; family Vibrionaceae; genus Vibrio; species Vibrio sp. NC2. Next base: position 94,896 of record NZ_JANVFC010000008.1, on the reverse strand, counting down.
CCATAACCCAAAAGCATCACGAGCTATGTTATCTGATTGGCTACAAAAACACACACCACGTCTGGTCACACCTCAATGCCACCTGTGCAAGCTAGATAAGTCGCACAGTGATGCTCACCCTCGATGGTGTGATTCTTGTCTTAATCTCTTTGAGTCAGTTCCTCGCTGCCAACGATGTGGTTTAAAAACACTGCTCACAATAGAGCAGTGCGGACAGTGCTTATCTCAACCCCCACCTTGGCATCGTCTCTATTGCGTTGGGGATTACACCTTTCCAACAGCACGTTACATTCAACAAATGAAGTACGCCGATAAGTTTTGGTTTGCACGCGATCTGTCAAAGTTATTGGCTTCACGTATCGAGCACCCTGCTCCGCTGATCACCAGCGTACCTCTGCATTGGCGTCGATATATTCATCGTGGCTTTAATCAAAGTCAGCTGCTTGCTAATTACACAGCTCAAGAACTTGGCGTTAAAGATGAGGTGCTGTTCCGTCGAATTCGCTCAACCGCTTCTCAGCAAGGGCTGACTAAATCCGCACGCTTACTTAATCTAAAGAGCGCTTTTACGCTTCGAAAACAAGACTTTCAAGGAACTGTCCCTTCTCACGTCGCGATAATTGATGATGTTGTAACCACCGGCAGTACTGTGTATCAATTATGCCAATTACTACTTGAAGTGGGCGTGAAAAGGATTGATATTTACTGCATCTGCCGCACTCCTGAGCCCTCTGGATAAAAGCTGTGAATCGCTACTTGTACAGCAATCCAACAAAAAAGGGCTGAATTACAAATCTGACAGGAGTAGAATGGCGCTAATAACCTACAAATCTACTCAGGTATTCGTCGTGTCAAATATTACTATTACAGAAACAGCTCAAACTCACTTTGCCAATCTGCTGTCACAGCAGCCTGAAGGTACAAACATTCGTGTGTTCGTGGTAAACCCAGGCACACAAAACGCTGAGTGTGGTGTTTCTTACTGCCCAACAGATGCTATCGAAGCGTCTGACACTAAGCTTTCTTTCGACGCTTTCTCGGCATACGTTGATGAGCTAAGCCTACCATTCCTAGACGAAGCTGAGATTGACTTCGTAACTGACAAAATGGGCTCTCAACTCACGCTAAAAGCGCCAAACGCTAAAATGCGTAAAGTATCAGACGACGCAACTCTGATAGAGCGTGTTGAGTATGCAATCCAAACACAAGTGAACCCACAGCTTGCTGGCCACGGCGGTCACGTTAGCCTAGTAGAGATCACTGAAGAAGGCGCAGCTATCGTTGCATTCGGCGGCGGTTGTAACGGTTGTTCTATGGTTGACGTAACGCTTAAAGAAGGCATCGAGAAAGAACTTCTTCAACAATTCGAAGGTGAATTGACGGCCGTTCGTGATGCAACTGAGCACGATCGCGGTGAGCACTCTTACTACTAATCATTTTACGACTAAGCACTTTACGACTAGGTACTTCATGGTTAGCTACTTCACGACCAAGTACCTTACAACTAAGTGCTACTACGACTAAGCACTCATCCAGTCTTAGCCGGTAGAAAGTTAAAGATTCAATCGAAAGGTTGATGCGCAAGCATCAACCTTTTTTTGTGTTTAAAACAGCAGAGCGCTTTCGAACCGTCTATTTCTCATTCAATGCTCATAATGACGGGCGGGTTACCATTTGGAGTAAGGTATTCAAGTGATCGCAATCGGTTCCTGATCCAATAATTCCAGGATATGAAAACTCGGATCTAGGAACTCAACTCTATTTCCCCTATATTAGAATGACTTTATAAGAAAGAATTCCAATGAGCTAAGGAGCGAGCGCAATGACAAAAAGGACCAAGCCAGAAATTTTGGCTCAACAAACTGTCGCTCAATCAAAACTATTCTCTATCGAGTCTCTCGATTTACGCTTTTCAAACGGTGTAGAGCGTACCTACGAACGCATGAAGCCCAGCGGCCGCAACGCAGTAATGATGGTTCCGATTACTGAACAAGGCGATATTCTGTTAGTGCGTGAATACGCAGCAGGCACAGAGCGCTATGAACTCGGCTTCCCAAAAGGGCTAATTGATCCAGGCGAGCAGCCCAATCAAGCCGCCGTTCGTGAACTAAAAGAAGAGATTGGCTTTGGTGCCAACAAGCTTACTCCCCTAAAAGAAGTGATCCTTGCACCCTCTTATTTCTCTAGCAAAATGACGCTGTTTATCGCAGAAGAACTCTACCCAGAGAAACTAGAAGGTGACGAACCAGAACCACTCGACATTGTGCGCTGGCCACTTGCTCAAGCCGAAGAACTGTTAACGCATCTCGACTTCTGTGAGGCTCGCAGTATTACAGCCCTACTATTAGCCCTTCGTGTATTAAACAATAATTAGAACATTCAGGCTCGCTCGAAGAGTAAGAGAATATTTATGCCAATAACAAAAGATTTGTCTCACCTCCTACCCTCTATCATTGAGATTGCTCGCTCTGCAGGCCAACTCATCTTAGAGATTTACGAGAAAAAGGATTACGAAGAGTTCACTAAGAGTGATGACACTCCAGTAACCAGTGCCGATCTTGCAGCACATAAGCTGATATTAAAAAAACTCAGTGAATTGACGCCTGATATTCCCGTATTATCCGAAGAAGACGCCGACATCAGCCTAGAGCAACGCTCTCAATGGGATCGCTACTGGTTGGTTGACCCATTAGATGGCACGCAGGAGTTCATCGCTAGAAGTGGCGATTTCGCGACAATTATCGCCCTAATTGAACATAACAAACCGGTTATGGGTGTGGTTTATGCGCCAGTTTCGGGTGTGAGCTATTACGCTTACAGTGGTAAAGGCGCTTGGAAAATCCCTGACCTTAACGACAGCGTGAAAATCAAAACGCATCGCCACGAACTGCCAAACCAATCGATCGCAATGGCAATCAGTCGTCGACAAGACATCAATCGAATCACTAACCGTATGAGCTCTGCTTGGAACTATGATTTGGTTCCTTTAGGCTCTGCTGCGCTGAAGGCATGCTTGGTTGCCGAAGGCGCTGTCGATTGTTATCTACGTATTGGACCAACCGGAGAGTGGGATACCGCGGCAACCCAGTGCATTGTTGAAGAAGCGGGAGGCCGAATCCTAAGCACTCAATTAGAGCCACTCTCGTACAATGAAAGAGAGACGCTTGAGAACCCGAACTTCATTGTTCTTGGCGATGCCGACTTACCTTGGGCAGAAATCTTACAAGGTAAAGATTAACTTTATCTAAAGCACCACTATCGATGATGTGGTGCTTTTTCTTCTCAAAACCCTGAACCAAAATAACAATTCCATCAATAGAAACTGACTATTTTATCATTATCATTCATAAAGTTAAGTAGCTCAAAGTTCTTATTCATACCATACTTGTTTCATTGACAAAATTTATACCGACCGATAAAAACATTCCTTATATGTATCTATATTAATTTCATATATCACAAGGATATGGTAGTGAACGTCAATGCTAGGCTTACTAAAAAAACTCTGATTGCTACGTCCGTAGCGTCTATTTTACTTTCTGGTTGTGGGAGCGATAGTGGTTCTTCAGATAGTTCATCAAATGAGGGGGCAGTACAGAAAGACGCGTTAATTTCTACGTTAACTCTCCCTGTTGGTGATTCGGAATGCACTAATGGTGGCTTGAAAGTTATTGCTGGTTACGATGATAACGAAAATAACGTACTAGAAGATAGTGAACATGTTTCCAACAAAACTATTTGTCACGATGGGATAAATAATACCCAGCAAGAAGGTAGCGATATCTTCAATCAAGCTCTAGTGTCGGTTGCTTTAATAGCTAAAACGGACACCAGATGTGATGCAGGAGGGCAACTTGTTACTCTTGGGGTAGATACTAACAATAATAGTATTCTTGATAGCAGCGAAGTTCAGTCATCAGAAGTATTGTGTAGTATCGGGGCAGATTTCGCGCCAAGTGCCGTAATCAACTCAATTACAGCTAATCCGGCCATCGTTGCTGCAAGTGCACAAACAACGCTAACTGCAACCATCAGTAACCTTCAGTCGAATGATAAAGTCACTTGGTATAACGAAAATGGTGATGAATTAACGACATCCGATCCGCTCCAAGTCACCATTCAGGCGGGTGCTGCAGTCGGCCAAGAGAAGTATCAACTCAGCATTGAAACGACCAACGATCAAGGTCAAACCGTACTACAAACCAAAGAGATCATCATCACCGTCGCGGAAGCTCCTGCGCCAACACAGTCTGTCGTTCTCGACAGCCAACAAGTGTTCTTACCTGAAGGTTATACAACCAGTGCTCTTACTGGTGATGTAACAGGTACTATTATCTACGCTGAGCCTGTGACTACCGCAGCGGCCGCTTCGACAAGAAGCTCACTTCCAACACCAGATAACACTGAACTTGCAGGGTTTGTTGCAGAGAGAGGGGCATTAACGGGACAAACAACAGCTCAAGAAATCCTTGTTGCTGGTGTTAGTGCTTTTGCATCTGAACTAAATAGTGCCCAAGTTGTACAAACCTCTCTAACCACTTTGGAAAATGGTGATGTTAATGCAACCTACAAAATCACATTACGAACTGGGTTAAAACTCACGGACATTCTGAATACTCTAATAAATCAAGTAGCCGTGAATAAAGTTGGGGGGACAGCAAGTGCCCTGGTTCCTGCTGCTTCTGAAGTAATACAAACTGAGTACCAACTTGATATTACAACTAGCTACAACAAGGTTGCAGACAGTGCAGTTATTACCAGTACATTGGTGCAAAACGACAAGGTTTTGAATTACTCAGATCTGATTGTCTCAACGACATCGGAAAGTATCCAAGCATCTAAAGATGCAACACTGCAACTGCAAAATGACACGTTTACCGCTCTTGATCAAACGACTTCTAAAGCAGATTTCCTATTTGTCATTGATAATTCAGGCAGCATGGGTAATGAGCAGCAAGCGATCAGTGATTTGACTGTAGCCTTTACTGACACAATTCAAAACGCGGGTGTGGATTTCATGGTTGGTACCATTACAACAGATTCAGATGAACTGCGTGGGAATGGGTTTACTAATGACTTAGTCCAAATTGCTGAAGATTTTAAACCTGGTACCAGAGGGAGCGCTACGGAACGTGGGATATATTACTCTGAACTTGCACTCCAAACCGATGGAACTGCAGAACTCGCAGGATACCCAAGATCTGGCGCTTCACTATCAGTCGTCATCATGAGTGATGAACCCAGTCAATACAAACAGTACAACACTTCAGAGTTTGATCCAAACAACAACTTATTCCTTGATAACGGCTATCGAGTTTACTCTATTGTCGACCCATCAGATGCGGCTCGCAGCCAATATGATGACCTTGCTACATCTACTCTAGGTAAGACCTTGAATATCAATGTTACTTCTGAGTACAAGGCGTTTGTTGAGGTGATGGCCCAAAATGCTGGGGCTTCAAGTGCTGGCTATAAGCTTTCTAAAGCTGAAGCACAACATATTCTTTCATCATCGATTCTAGTCACCGTTAACGGCACGAAAGTAAACCGTAACTCTTCGAACGGTTGGCAATATTACCCACTATCTGAGTCTATCGTATTTACAGGGGCAGCTATTCCGACACAAGGCGCTGATATTGTGATTGCTTATCAATATGTAGATGACGCAAAGTAACTATTAGTCCATAAAGAAAGGGCGATAGAATTTAATTCTACCGCCCTTTCGTTTACTCGTTCACTTTTTAACAAAGCACTAAAAGCGGCCTTGATAAGTAAATTGGTATTTACCTTGGCTATCAGGATTGCCCAACCACTTAAGCTGACTCTGCATTGCTGGCGGGAATTCAGCGCCAGGCTTAAACCATGCCGCCGAGGTGTAGCTTTGATTCGGCGTTACGCTCGCTGAGAACTCGCTGTCTACCTGATCGCTCTTCTGAGCGCCTTTGGCTGCAATTGTGTTGTCTTCACAGGTAATATCCGCAATCACAGGGCCAAGATCTAACGAACCCACTGGCGAGTCGACAGCGGCACCAGACCAAGCAAGCGTACCTTCACCCGATTGGCACCAAGGTTGAGCATGAACAGCATGTTTGATTGTAAGTTCAACTTGTCCGGCAATAGACACTGGCACTGGGATAGCAGGCGCATATTTCATCACGTTGCTGGCTGGCATTGATGCCACTAAGTTTTCCGCGTAAGCACCACTCATGCTATACCCGACACGTCCTTTACCTGATAAGTTCATGTCGCTGTTGCGGCCAAAGCGAACCGCAAGTTCTGCTTTGGCTTGGAATAGTTTAGAGAACTGGAAGTCCCACTGCACTGAGCCGTAATTGACACGCTGCCACGCGATATTGTTAGCGCGACCTTGCCAAACGGTGCCCTCAACGCCTTCAATGCTTAAACCACGCACGACGGGTGCATGCTTGAGAGCAAAAGCGGCAGGCAAATGCAGCAACAAGCTTACCGAGAAAAAAACGATAAAAATGACGCTGAATAACAGGCCGTATTTGAAAGATAAACCGCGTTTCACATTAACCTCGTTTAAACTGTAGTCGGTTGATCTCAATAACCCCAGGGCTATCAGAGCGATCAATATCCATAAACTCAACCTCAACACCCTGCTTTTCTTTCAGGTATGTCAGCCAGTCAACGAACTTATTAAATGGCACAGGCTTAATCCACACTTGCAGCATCTCACCACGTGGTTGTACTCGTATCAGCTCGATGTTAAAGCGGCGCATAGAAGCAGGCACAGATTGGTTCAAGGGCTGACTGGCACTGATGCCACCGCTGCCTCGTAGTTCAACCACTTGATTCGCTTTGTCGGTTACCCAAGCAAGAAGCTGCTTCTCACTTTGAATACGACTTTGTGCAAGTTCAGCTCGCTGACTGAGTGGCTGTAATAACCCCCAATAAACGACACCCAACACCAATAAAACTGAGCAACCAACAACTAATCGTTGCTCTCTTTGACTTATTGAAGTCCACCACGCTTGGAGTGGTTCAATCATATTTCTCATCACTGATCTCCTTACGCAGGTTATTGATGGGGTTTAAGAGTAAAGCTGCCAAATACGGCATCGCCATTGCGATTCAATGGCCCTTGCTCAACGACAAACTTCTCTTCGAGTTTCACCCTTGCGGTCTCAAAGTGTTGGAAGTCAGAACTTTTAGCCTGCAGTCGAACCTCAGAACGGTTGCCATCGTAGCGAATGCTTTCAACTTCGATCGTCTTCACTTGCCCTAAGGTTTCAGGCAACAATGCTAGCCAACCGAGTAAGGAGTCACCTTCGCCTGAACCACCGTATTTCTTAGCTTCATCATTCATCTGACGCTTAAGGTAGCTTATTGTCGGAATGCGTTGTTTACCTGGCAGCACAGCTCTAAAAATACGTTCACTCTCGGCTCTGTAAGCTTCGGCTTGCGCTTCATACTGCTGAACCTTCAACACTTGTTGAGTCACAATCACGGCCACCAGCAAACAAGCAGCAATCGCCACTTTCTGCCAAACACGCCAATATTTACTGAATGAAGATTTGGTTTTAAAGGTGCCAGTCAGTAAATTTACGCCGCTTGTGATCGCTTGCTGACTCAATAAAGACATCACCAATTCCGCAGGCTTTGCTTGCCACTCGAGACCGCTTTGCTGTTGAACGTCGTCGCTCGGCATCGCGGTATAGCTGAAGATAGTCGTCGCTTGCTCTTCGTCGTCAGCGACAACCCAATCACTTTGCAAAAACATCGGTAACCATGCTTCGCTGATTGATACGGCTTGATAGTGACCTTGACGTTGAGAGTGACCTTGGCGTAATAACCAATGTTGGTCGATCTGTAATGCACTGATGCCTTGATCTTCCAAAGGCACGGCTAGTGTATCTGGTAGCACCTTGCGGAAGATTATATTGGCTTCGCGAAACAGGTCTAAAGCTTGTTTTAACCATTCACGATCCACACCACACACGGTAGCGTGAGTGGCATCTTTATCTAAAATAGTCAGGTGTAAGTCTTCGATATCTTGTGCGACTTCGTCTTCTAATAAGAACGGCAGCATAGAATCAAACTGGCGAGCAGCACCTTTCGGGATCTCAACACGCTTAATTAAGCATTCACTTCCCGGCAATAAAGCGATACAGCTGCGCTTTTCAGCGTAAGGCGTTAACTCGTCAAGCTGTTCCCAGCTAGACAGTTCACCGCTTGCTATCACTTCTTGTTGGCTTGTCGACCAAACTAACCACTGCACAGGGCTTTGTGGTTCGCTACTCAGTCGAACGGTCAGAAACTCGCTCACTGATTCCTCCAAAACGACGGCGTACTACCGTCACTGTTTCTCGATTACTACTATAGAAAAGCGTCCGTATACGTACACGTGACTGCTCAACTAATACCTCTGCATCTAGCTCAAAATAGGCGCTATCTACAGTTAAATATGCTTTCGCTTTCTTGCTGACTTCGGCACTTACACCAACAATGGCAGGTTCAGCCATGAAAGCATCTACCGTATCCCAACCATCAAACGGGCGTTTGTCTATCAGCTGTTTGGCATCCGACTCACTTAAACCGGGGGCAAACATCGCTTCCAATAAAGGCGCTTGCTTTTCCGTGAGAGTATTCACATTCAAGCGGAAATCATCGGTGGGTAAAGCGCAAACAAATGGGCGAACCTTATTCATCACTTCACCAGTGACCTGATAAACCGCTCGTAGCTCCGATTCATCGGCCATTAAGCCATTCGCCGCCAAATAAGAGGGCTTCATCGCTTCATACGTGCTGTCTTCTACGCCAGACGAAGAGGTGGTTCGTGTATCCGCATCAACAAATTCCCACGTTGAATTTGCGATAACCTCAGCCTGATAAGGCTCAACGTCTTGGTTTTCCAATAAGGTTTGCCAAACCGTGATTAAATAAGGAGTCTGGTTACTTGAAGTGGTCGCCACTCCGGCTAAGGCATTAAGATTAAAACATGCCTGAGCATCAACAATGCGGCCCTTAACTTGGCCATAATCCAATGGGTATACCTGCTCTTCTAAAGCCCATGGTTGGCTTAGGTTCACGGTATCACTGTCTTTGTAACTTTGCCTAATACCGTCTTGCACCAACGCTTCTACACCAATGCTGTACCAGTAAGCCTGTTGGTAATTCAGTTGGTTACCAACACGCTTGAATTGCGTAAACAAACGCTCGGACATGCTGCCAGCAATGGTTGCCATGATCGCCAATAGCATCAAAATAATGATCAGCGCGACACCACGCTGCTTGCGCCCCATGGCAGACCTTGTCAGTGCAAACTTGTTAGTTCGATGAGTCATTATTCCCCTCATTACTACTTGAAGAGTCACTGTTTGAAGAATCATCGGCCTGATCTAGAGTGCCACCTGGAGTGAGATAAACACGCTCTATCTCACCATAGTCTTTTAGTGTCAGCTTAAGCCTCACTGCTTTCGGCAGTGATTTATCGGTTTGCCACTCTTTCCCCCAGCGGCTTCCGTCATAAAACTCGAATTCCAAGCTTTCAACATCATCAAGCAGAGGGGTAATCACACCTTCTTGGCCTGCAGGGGTATCGGGATAACGCCACCATACACGCTCAAGTGTTTCTTCTTTAATGCGGTAGCCAACCTTCGTGACTTCACCGCGAGGAAACTGCTGTTGTGGGTTGTGCCAACCTAGGCGAGTAAACATGATGCCTACACTGTCGGAATCCAGTAAATACTCTTTCATTAAGATCAGCTTAGATGATGCTTCTTCAGCGTTGGTACGAAATTTTCGCACCGCCATCTGGCGAAAATCATTATCTAAAATGACTAAACTGCGTTGCAGTTGGTTCAAACGAGCACTGCGCTCAATAGAGATCTCGTTGCTTCGCTGTACCTGATTAACCACCTGATAAGCCGCCATGCTTAACGTGGCAAAGATAGCGATCGAGACCAAGACTTCAATTAGGGTAAAGCCTCTCCCTTTGGAAGATAGACCTTGTTTACGCGGCGTACGCTTATTTTCCGACATGCTCTTACTTAGCGACACGCTCTTAGTTAGCGAGCTGTTCTTAATTGACAACATGCTCTTAGTTGACCACACGCTTTTAATTGACCACATGCTCTTAATTGACCACATAGCTTCGCACCGTAACGACTGGAGACGCTTTCTTACTGGTTGCCGCACTCACATCAAAAGCCTTTAATAAATCATCGCTGGTATCGATAGGGGTAATCTTCCAGAACCACTCCCTTCCCGCTAACTCTTGCGTGCCCTGTGCTTTTTTAAGCTTCTCAGGATGTAGCATGACTAGGGCCATTTGATTATCAACGACCATCGCCGCGAAGGTTTTTTCTTCGAGATAACTGAGCGTATTGATGTGCTGGGTGACAGCACGAATCACACTGATCGCCGCCGTAGCGAAGATAGCCAGCGCAACCAATACTTCAAGCAGAGTCATTCCTCGAGAACCAAGAGGCATACCGCGAGAACGATAAGGAGAACGGTTATTCTTCTTCATCTTCTTCTCCCGGCTCTAGCAGTCGAATCTCACCATTATCCAATACTCGAATGCGCCAACCATCTTGTATTGTGTCACCCGTGTTTGGGTAAAACGACAGTACAAATGGCGTCATTTCAGCACTCGACAAGATGTAGATCTGTGGTGGCTTGGGCTTCTTTTCCTCTTCCAGATCCGCAAACATGTCTTCATCAAATAAGCTTCCCGGATTAAAAAGACGATCATCGTCTTCCCACGCGCCACCACCTAATGTCAGCGACAGTGCCAGTTCTTCCGGTAATTCAGTTGAAGAAGGGATCTTTTCGAACTCCGTTTCTTGCCAGCCATCAGACTTCAAAGTCATCAGAACGTAAGTCGATTTTTTTTCATCAACACGAACACCAAAATCTAAGCCACTCAAAATAGCCTCTTCATTGAGTAGCTGAATTCGCTGATAAAAGCTTTGAGCGTATTTTTTAGCAACATCTTTGCTATTGGTAGGGATGGTCGAGATCACCGCGACCGCCGATACTGACAGTAATACCAACACCAAAAGAATCTCAATCAAGGTGAAACCTGGCTGTGTTTGCTTAGTTTTCACCTTGTAGACTCCATTTTTTGCGTACTACCATCAATAACGTATCAAGCGACAATGACGTATCAAGCAACAATAACGAATCAAACAACAGGAACGTATCAACCGACAACAAGCCGAAGCTTATTGGAAGTCCTGCATGTTCCAGTTGCCGATATCCGCAGCAATACCTTCACCACCTTCTTGACCATCTGCGCCAAGAGTGAAGATATCAATTGTGCCGTTATCACCAGGACTTAGGTATTGGTACTCATTGCCCCATGGGTCGTTAGGTAGACGCTTGATGTAACCGCCGTCTCGGTAGTTACGAGGCTCAGGGCTGCTTGGCTTTGTCACCAACCCGTCAAGGCCTTGATCTGTTGTTGGGTAAACGCTGTTATCCAGTTTGTACATGTCGAGCGCGTTCTCTAGCGCCACGATATCAGTGATGGCTTTTTGTTGATCCGCCTTCTCTTTGTTACCCAACAGGTTAGGTACAACAAAACTTGCTAGAACACCAAGGATAACGACAACAACCATGACTTCTAATAGGGTAAAGCCTGACTGTTTTTTCATTTTATTTTTCATTATTTTCTCCAAATTACAGATAGCGAGTTAAGGGGAATGATGTCCTTCTTCTCGATAATCCAAAAACTAACGTCTGATGAGCAGCAGGTTAACCACTCATTAAATTGTTCATTTCAAGCATTGGCATCAGCGTCGCCATCACGATAAACAGCACTAAGCCAGCCATCAACGCAATAAGCGCTGGGGTAAAAATGCCTAACGCGATATTGACCGTCGATTCAAAGCTTTGATCCTGGTTATCTGCCGCTCTTGTCAGCATCTGTTCCAATTGGCCACTCTGCTCACCACTGGCGATCATATGCAGCATCATCGGGGGAAAGAGTTTGGTTTGATCAAGCGCTTTACGCAGGCTTGCCCCTTCTCTAACGCTATCTGATGCCTGTAATACTTGTTGTTTCACGTGATGATTCGACATCACATCTACCGCGACCTTCATCCCTTCAAGGATAGGAATCGCACTAGAGGTACAGATAGAAAGTGTTCGTGCAAAGCGAGAGGTGTTGATCCCTTTCGCTATCTTGCCGATCAACGGGATGCTCAATAATTTGCGATCCCAGCTCATGCGAACGCCCGGCTTTTTCAGCGCAGTCTTAACCAACACAATCACACCAATGGTCAACACCAGTAATTGGATGCCCCAATTCTGGATAAATTCACTCGATGCTAATAAAAATTGTGTCGACTGAGGAAGCTCTTGTCCCATTTGGATAATAGGCTCAACGATCTTAGGCACTACCGTTGCCAGTAGGAACGACACAATCGTCACCGCAAACACCACCAGCACGATTGGGTAGATCATCGCTTGCAGCAACTTAGAACGCATCTTCTGACGGTTTTCTGCGTAGTCAGCCAATCGTTCCAATACCGCATCGAGGTGTCCTGACTTCTCACCAGCAGCAACCATGGCTCTGAATAGCTCATCGAAGATATGGGGATAATCAGACAAGCTGTCTGCTAACGAATAACCTTCAGTCACCTTAGATCTCACCGCGAGTAGCATGGTGCGAATACGAGGTTTCTCAGACTGTTCGGCAACGGCTTTCAAACACTCTTCCAACGGCATACCAGATTGAACGAGCGTGGATATTTGACGAGTAATAAGCGCAAGATCAGGTGTACTGATGCCGCGTTTAAAGCTGGTCGATGGCTGAGCACCTTTTGCTGTTTTCGCTTTAGCCTCGGTCATCTCAACCGGCATCAAGCCAAGTTCTTTGATTCTTTGGCGAGCCTGACGAGCATTATCTGCTTCAATTGAGCCTTTTTTACTTTTGCCTTTGGCATCCAGTGCTTTGTATTCAAATGCCGCCATACTAGACTTCCTTGGTCACGCGCATCACTTCTTCTAGGGAAGTTACCCCTTTCAGAACTTTGCTCAAGCCATCATCTCGAATACTTGGTGTTGTGCCACGAATTGCTTTATCAATCGCCTGCTCACCCGCTTCACTGTGAATCAGCTCTTGTACTGAGTCATCAATCATCAGCAGCTCATGAATACCCGTACGACCTCGATAACCCTTATGGCCACACTCTTCACAACCTTTGGCATGGTAAAGCGTCAGGCTTTCTTTCTTCTTCAACCCAAACAGTTTCTTCTGCTCTTTATCGGCTTCATAAGGTTCTTTACATTCGTTACATAAGGTACGAACCAAGCGCTGAGCCAAAACACCCAGCAGTGAAGAAGAGATCAAGAAAGGTTCAATGCCCATATCACGCAGACGTGTAATCGCACCAACGGCAGTATTGGTATGCAGAGTCGACATAACTAAGTGACCTGTCAAAGAGGCCTGGACAGCGATCTCTGCGGTCTCCAAGTCACGGATCTCACCAATCATAACAACATCAGGATCTTGACGAAGAATGGCACGTAAACCACGCGCAAAGGTCATATCAACCTTAGGGTTCACTTGTGTTTGACCAATGCCATCGATATCGAATTCGATTGGGTCTTCAACGGTTAAAATGTTTCGTTCATTGCTGTTGAGTTCTTGCAGACCTGCGTACAAGGTCGTCGATTTACCTGAACCTGTCGGGCCAGTCACCAAGATAATGCCGTGTGGGCGCTGAATCAGCTTACGGAAGTTTTCATGGTTTTCTGCTGTCATACCTAAACTGTGCAAGTCTAGACGAGTGGCGTTTTTGTCCAACAGACGCATTACCACACGCTCACCGTGCGAAGAAGGCATGGTTGAAACACGAACATCAACCGCTCGGCCACCAATACGCAGAGAGATACGGCCATCTTGTGGCACGCGTTTTTCTGCAATATCCAGTTTAGCCATAACCTTGACACGTGAAACCAATAGCGGAGCCAGTTTACGGCTTGGCGCTAGAACATCACGCAGCACACCATCAACTCGGAAACGGATACAAAGTGACTTTTCAAAGGTTTCGATATGAATATCCGAAGCACCTTCCTTGATCGCCTCACCCAGCATCGCATTGATTAACTTGATGATTGGCGCGTCGTCTTCTGATTCAAGTAAGTCTTCGTCTTGAGGCAGCTCTTCCGCTAGTGAGAAGAAATCATCACTATCAGCACCAATGTCTTCCATGAGCTGACGAGCTTCTGACGAGTCACGCTGATAAGCATCGGTCAGTTTTTTATCAAACTCATCGAGAGTAATCGCTTGTGGCGTAAAACCATTTTTCACCACTCGACTCACTTCAATGATCGCCGCCGATTTCAGTGGCTCAACATAATAAAGTATCGGTGCGCGCTCTGGATGTTGATACTCCAACACCATCTTATAGCGATTCGCAAAGCTAAACGGCAAGCGCTGATAAGTACGTGCCGCCCCTACCAATTCAGCCATTATTCTTGTTCCATTTGATCGATGAAGGCTTGAATTTCAGCCGGGTGATTCATGTCGGCACCAAATTTAGGCAATACCGGGATGTTATCGTCGGCCATTAATTTCAGTCCTTGCTCAGCCTTGTACAACTGCTCAGCACGGATGAAGTTGTATTTACGCTGAGTGATACCATCGGCTGTCATACCATCACGAATAATGGTTGGTTTGATGAAGACCATTAAGTTCTTTTTCTCAACCTGAGTACTGGTTGATTTGAACAGGTGTCCAAGCACTGGGATATCACCCAAGAACGGCACCTTCGATTCACTTTCCAATGCGCGTTCATCAATCAAGCCACCAAGCACCAGCATTTGACCGTCTTGAACAATCACTGATGTATTTAGCTGTCGCTTAGCAAAACGCACATCAACCGCACCATTGGCGCCTAATACGTTCGATACTTCTTGTTCTATTTGCAGTTGAACTGAGTCACCTTCGTTGATTTGTGGCACCACTTTAAGCTTGATACCCACTTCTTTACGTTCAACCGTTTGGAATGGGTTATCGTTACTTGAGCCTGCGGTCGAGCCAGTTAAAACAGGCACCTCTTCGCCCACAATGAACGACGCTTCGCCGTTATCCATCACAGTGATACTTGGAGAAGATAGGATATTTGAATTTGAATCGGTCGCTACTGCACTGATCAAGGCAGTCCAGTCACCCATTACCACGCTCATTGCCGCGCCGTTCACGCCAGAAAGAGCAGAAGCTAAAGTTGAGTAGTCACCTTCTTTCGTAACGGTATTAAAACCAGTCACATTACCATTATCATCTGTTATGGTTGTGGTTTCCTCACTATCTTTTGCTTCTTCCAAACCAACCATTACGCCGCCAATCGATGCACCAGTGTTGCTGTACTGAATCATGGCACCCGTTTCTAGGTTACCCCATTGCACACCAAGATTAACACCGTCACCTTCTGCCATCTCGACAATCAGGGCTTCAATCAAGACTTGAGCACGACGAATATCCAACTGTGCGATCACATCCTGCAGCGCGTTCATAATATCCGGCTGAGCGGTAATAACCAGAGAGTTGGTATCGCTGTGAGCGGAGATCATCACTTGGTTACGTTGCGATGAGCTGCCTTTGGTTGAAGATTGCTTTTCTGATTGCAGGTTGTCCGACACGCCTTTCAGCACATCAACTAAATCTTCTGCTTTTGCGTACTTAAGGTAAATAACTTGGTTGTTGCCCTTGGTTGCCATTTCAACATCAAGCTGTTCAATCAGCCTTCTTAAACGGCTACGTACTTTAGGGTCGCCTGAGATAAGAATCGCGTTGGTACGCTCATCAGCAACTAATTTAGGTTGTAGGAAGGCAGGTGTATTTTTAGCATCTGTGGTTTTGCTTAACGCATCAACGATACGTACCA
The DNA here is from genome assembly GCF_025195005.1 of Vibrio sp. NC2. Lineage (NCBI taxonomy): Bacteria > Pseudomonadati > Pseudomonadota > Gammaproteobacteria > Vibrionales > Vibrionaceae > Vibrio > Vibrio sp. NC2. The sequence goes on along the minus strand of NZ_JANVFC010000008.1, from coordinate 79,033 downwards.
TTTCTGCCGCAGAAGCATTCTTTAGCTCAACGACTTCAATCTCTTTATCACCCGCTTGGTCAACGCGCTTGATGATTTCAGCTAAACGATTAACAACGGCTGCACGGCCTGTAATAAGGATGATGTTGGCTGGGTCGTAGTGCACAACGTTACCCGCGCCTGCATTGTCGTTTAGTTGACGAAGCAGAGGAGAAAGTTCACGCACCGAGACATTACGAACCGTCACAACACGTGTCACCACGTTGTCGCCTTTGATCGTATCACTGTCTCCAACGACTGGAATTGCCGATGTTTTCGAATCTTTGGCCTTGATGATCTTAAGAACACCTGAGTCCATTTCGACAACCGCGTAGCCATACACTTCCAATACGTTTAGGAAGAAGCTGTAATATTGCTCTTCATTGAGTACGTCGTAGCTGCGTACATCGATTTTTCCGCGCACCGAAGGGTCAACGATGATCGTCTTCTCTAGGTTACGACCAACAATATTAATAAACTCTTGAATATCAGTGCCTTTAAAGCTGGCACTAAAATCACTCGCGATGGCTGCGGGTGTGCAGATTAAGCTTCCTGCCAATAACCATGCACTTTTCTTAAACCAATGCTTCACGTACTTCTCCTACACTTTCGTCCTTCGTTAGACGCAAAGTTTTAAAATTCAATAAACACTTCATGTTGTTGACCATCTCTCTCGACGACGAGGTTTAGCTCTGTCAACTCTGAGATAGAACGGAATATGTTGCCCATAGCAGCAGGGTCTGTCAGGTCTTGTCCATTTAACTGAGTGGCAATATCTCCGTTTTGGAGCCCAACAGAGTTAAAAAGTTCTGAATCTTTGCCAGGGCTCACACGATAACCAATCACTTTATCGTCGCGTTTCACCTGAGACAGTCGAACATATTGGAAGATTTGTTGCGGATCTTTCATTATCTTCGCTTTAATTTCATCTAGCTTCTCTTCTGCAGAAGCTGGGTTGTTGCCACGCACAGAAGAAGAGGTACGAGGTGGCGCAGGCGCTGATACAGACAAACGCTTGTACTCAATACCTTCAAGCATCAGGGTTTCGTCTCGCCCAGAGTTATCGATGATCACACGATCGACCAATACGGCCTTGAGCTTAGCTCTAGTGCCTTCAATCTCTTCGTTAATTCCGTAGGTCGCTTGTGTGCCGCGATTGGCAATCACAGCCAAGCTCAGTTTTGGATTAGAACTGGCTACTGCACCCACCAAAACGAGATTCAGTCGCGTCTTTGGCGCATCTTGGATAACTTGCTGCTCAACCACAGCAGGCGTGGTTGGGTTATAAGCACCAAACATGTTGCTCTGCTGCAAAGAAGAGATATCAAGAGTCGATTGAGGCGTTGAAGACGAGGAAGCCGTTGCTACCCATGGCACCACGGTTTGCTCAGCAGGTTCAATAAACCATGCAAGCTGTCCTAAAATCCATGCGGAAGCTGCGATCAACACACAACAAAGAACAAGGCTCAGTTTCTGCTGGAGTAAAAATCCATTCTCTAAAAATCGGCTCAGCACCGGAGAGTTATCCATGCGAAGTTTGAGCTCTAAAAAGTTCACGTTCCCTAACCCTTTCTATAACGAATAAAGCTGTAACCTACTAAACTATCAGCTTTTTTGTTCATACATTCTGTTCCAGCTTATTAAAAGCATAAGATCCTGAACTATATCATAGCAAATCTATAAATCGGCATTACCTGAGCTATTTTGTAATCTTCCTTGAAAAAAAAGCCAATCGCCTCCACATAAGCTTCTACTAAATGTGATAAGCGTCATCAAACAAAATAAGTTGCATACTGTGAATAACAGTTAAACCGCATTCATTTCTAACTGAAAAGGCACTGTCCTATATGAAAACGACTAATGAAGCTGTCAGACTCGATAAATGGTTGTGGGCAGCACGCTTTTATAAAACTCGTTCAATTGCTCGCAACATGGTCGATGGTGGCAAAGTCCACTATAATGGTCAGCGCAGTAAACCCAGCAAAATCGTAGAACTTGGGGCAGTGGTTACCCTGCGCCAAGGGAATGAAGAAAAGACGGTCACCATAGAGAAAATATCCGCACACCGCGGCGGGGCGCCAGTCGCTCAAACCCTCTATGAAGAAACCACCGAAAGCTTGGCAAAAAGAGAAGAGTTTGCACAACAACGCAAGCTAAATGCTCATAGCCCAGCACCAGAACGTCGCCCAGATAAAAAGCAACGTCGTGACATCATCAAGTTCAAGACTCAATAAGCTAGAAGGAATAGCCAAATGGCAGACCCAATGTCTACAAGTAATGTTTTAAATCGCTACCTATTTGAAGACCTATCAGTACGTGGTGAATTGGTACAGATGGACGAAGCGTACCAACAGATTATTTCTAGCAAGGAATACCCAGCTCCAGTACAAAAGCTGTTGGGTGAGCTACTGGTTTCAACGACGCTACTAACGGCGACGCTAAAGTTTGAAGGTTCTATCACGATGCAACTGCAAGGTGATGGTCCAGTATCTCTCGCTGTTATTAATGGCGATAACGATCAGAAGATTCGTGGTGTTGCGCGCTTTGACGGTGATATTGCTGACGACGCTGGCCTGCACGACCTTATAGGTAAAGGCCACCTAGTGATCACTATCGATCCTAAAAAAGGTGAGCGTTACCAAGGTATCGTTGGTCTTGAAGGTGACACTCTAGCTGAAGTCCTTGAAGGTTACTTCGCAAACTCTGAACAGCTAAAGACTCGTCTATGGCTACGTACGGGTGAACATGAAGGCAAAGCACACGCTGCGGGTATGTTGCTGCAGGTTATGCCAGACGGCACCGGTACGCCAGATGACTTCGAGCACCTGGAGCAGTTAACTGACACGGTTAAAAACGAAGAACTATTCTCTCTAGAAGCAAATGATTTGCTGTACCGCCTATATAACCAAGAGAAGGTTCAGGTGTTTACCCCTCAACCTGTCGAGTTCTTCTGTGGTTGTTCTCGTGAACGCAGTGGTGCCGCTATCATTACTGTTGCTCAAGAGGAAATCTACGACATCCTGAGTACGGAAGGTAGTGTTGCGCTTCACTGTGATTACTGTGGCACAAACTACTCGTTCGATAAGGGCGACGTTGATGCACTGTACGCAGAAGCAGCAGATAAAGGCGACAATACGGTTCATTAATTTACAGCGTACCAAAAACACGTAATTTACCCCAAAAAGGTCAGCACTAAGCTGGCCTTTTTTGTGATCAAAATAGCGCAAAGCCCGTAACATCTCGTAATAAAATCACCGCTTAATTTTAATCAATTAATAATGTTCTCGCCCCTAGCGCAAAGGTTTGCGTACAGGATAGACTAGTCGGGCCAATATGTGACGAGACGCTTAAAACCTCACGGTTAATATGGATATTTTTTGAGCTGTATCCCTGTTTCCCCCGAGCCTCGTTGTTAGCATGGTGAGCAGATAACAATAAAAAATTAATACAAAATCCCTACAAAATATCCTACAAGGAGCACCTATGACCGTTATGGAACATACTAAGGCTGCACAAATTGATCTAACTAAGCACGGACTGACTGGCGTTACTGAAGTTCTTCGTAATCCTAGCTACGAGCAGTTATTCGTTGAAGAAACACTGCCAGGTTTGGAAGGCTACGAAAAAGGCGTAGTAACGGAACTAGGCTCTGTTGCGGTTGACACTGGTATCTTTACTGGACGCTCACCAAAAGATAAGTACATTGTTAAAGATGACACTACGCGCGATACCATGTGGTGGTCAGATCAAGGCAAAAATGACAACAAACCGATTACAACTGAAGTATGGAGTGAGCTGAAAGAGCTTGTGACAACTCAGCTATCTGGCAAACGCCTGTTTGTCATCGACGGTTATTGTGGTGCTAACCCAGATACGCGTTTAAGTGTGCGTATTATCACTGAAGTAGCGTGGCAAGCGCACTTCGTTAAGAACATGTTCATTCGTCCAACTGACGAAGAGCTAGCAACGTTCGAACCTGATTTCGTGGTAATGAACGGTGCTAAAACAACGAACCCTAACTGGGAAAAGCAGGGTCTAAACTCTGAAAACTTCGTTGCTTTCAACCTAACAGAGCGCGTTCAAATCATCGGTGGTACTTGGTACGGCGGTGAGATGAAGAAAGGCATGTTCGCAATGATGAACTACCTGCTTCCTCTGCAAGGCATTGCTTCAATGCACTGTAGTGCAAACGTTGGCGAAGAAGGCGACGTAGCTGTATTCTTCGGCCTATCAGGTACCGGTAAAACAACCCTATCAACCGATCCTAAACGTGAGCTAATCGGTGATGATGAGCACGGTTGGGATGACGATGGTATCTTCAACTTCGAAGGTGGTTGTTACGCGAAGACGATTCGTCTATCTAAAGAAGCAGAACCAGAAATCTACAATGCAATCCGTCGCGATGCTCTGCTAGAAAACGTAACGGTTCGTGGTGATGGTTCTATCGATTTCGATGACGGTTCAAAAACAGAGAACACTCGTGTTTCTTACCCGATTCACCACATCGACAACATTGTTAAGCCAGTATCAAAAGCCGGTCACGCTCAAAAAGTTATCTTCCTGACTGCTGATGCGTTTGGTGTGTTACCACCTGTTTCTAAACTGACTCCAGAACAAACTAAGTACCACTTCCTATCTGGCTTCACAGCTAAGCTAGCAGGTACAGAGCGCGGTATTACTGAACCAACACCAACGTTCTCTGCGGCATTTGGTGCGGCATTCTTAACTCTTCACCCAACTCAGTACGCTGAAGTGCTTGTGAAGCGTATGGAAGCGGCTGGCGCTGAAGCTTACCTAGTGAACACAGGTTGGAATGGCACAGGCAAACGTATCTCAATCCAAGATACTCGCGGCATCATCGACGCTATCCTAGATGGCTCAATCGACCAAGCTGAGACTAAGGTTATCCCTATGTTTAACCTAGAAGTACCGCTAGCGTTGCACGATGTTGACCCAGCGATTCTTGACCCACGTGATACTTACACTGATCCACTACAATGGGAAAGCAAAGCGAAAGATCTAGCAGAGCGCTTCATCAACAACTTTGATAAGTACACAGACAATGCTGAAGGTAAGTCACTGGTTGCGGCAGGTCCTCAACTAGACTAACCCAATCATCTGCTCGGGCTTAGCCAAAAGCTAACGCCCAATTTAAAATGATATTTTTGTAGCAAGCCCCTCTTTTGAGGGGCTTTTTTGTTGCTGCTTGCCCCTTTTTGTTCCACTCTGTTTTGAGACTATTGAAATTTAAGGCTTTCAGGGAATGAAAAAGGTATTCATGGTGATTGGCATTGTGGTGGCCATCATCGTTGCGACTATCGCAGCGTTGTTATTAAGCCTACAAACTCAATACCGATCGGATGTTGCTAACTTTTTTATCAAGCATACGCTTGAACAACCTGTACTCATTGAAGACGTTGAGTATCAGGCGCCTTATCACATCACCTTGATGGGCATTACCCGAAGCCAACCTGATAAACAAAAACCTCTCTATATCGACAAGATCGATCTTTGGTTCAATCCCAGCTCGATTACAGAAGCTAAACTGGTCTTGGACTCCGTCTTGATCAGTGGCCTACAGTTGGAAATAAGCGATCTAGAGGCATTCACGCCGTTATTCACCCAACCAAACATCAAGCTCCATCAGCTCGCCATCAATAATCTCGACTTTTCGACCCCAGACTTTAATGCGCGAGGCATCGACCTCCAGATCTCCGATCCAACGTGGGATGACAACAACGCATTACTGCCTTATGGCAAAATCCAACTCTCAGCCACGCAGCTGTATTGGCAAGGAGAAGCCTTCGATAACCTGTTGTTTGACCTAGACTTAAAACCTAGTGACAGCACGCTTTATGGCGCTTCATTTGACTGGCGCGGTGCCAAGATTTCAGGACAAGCAGAGCAGTATCAGCAAGATTGGTCGTTGGTAAATGTGACCGTCGATGGCTTACGACTCAATCAGAAACAGACCCAAAGCCTACTAAGCAAAGAGTGGGATGTAGCCGGTATTCAGATCAATCACATCAATAGCTTAGATATTCTGCGCAGCGACGTGGAATGGCAAGATGGTCACCTCGCAGCTTTTGATGCCTCACTAGAAAATATCCAACTGCCTTTTGAGCTGTGGAAGCAACAGACAGCCATTTTCTCTCTGCAAGCAGAGGGAGTGACCATTGATGATGACATCTTCATAGAGCCAAGTATCAAGCTCAATTTAGATCCGAACCAGATTCTGATTGAAGACTTCTATACTCAATTCTTACAAGGCAGTATTCAGCTTAATGGCGAAGTAACCCCTAGCAGCATTCAATTAGCGCAGCTCGACCTGCAAGGCATAAAGTGGATTACGGAAAGCCAAGATAAAGTTCTACCATCCGCTCGCCTATTGCCTTGGCTGACACAGCTTCAGCAAGCCTCTATTGACCGACTTAATATAGAACGTAGCCAACTTATCCAACTCGCAAACAAACCTTACTGGCAGGTCTCAGGGCTGCATGTAGAAGGACATCAAGTTCAACTGCTGCAACAGAGAAAGTTAGGACTGTGGCAAGGCAAGTTGATGGTTAGCGCCAACGATGCAAGCTATCAAAATATTGTCAGTGTTCAACCCGTGGTTGAAATGAATAGCGAACAAGGGAAATGGACGCTGACACGCCTGTTTATGCCACTAAAGCACGGCTATATTGAAGCCAACGCAACACTCGACTTCAACCAAATCAGTAAGCCATGGAGCTTAGATATCTCTGCCGATGGATTACCCATAGCACCCATGCTGCAGCAACTCGAATTACCGCTCGATGCAACCGGCTATGGTGAGTTTGAACTTCAAGCCGCAGGCTTGTATGGCGATTCTTTGATGCTCGGTTACTCAACCACTGGGCAACTCACTGGCAGTGTTCGCCAAGGTGTGATGACCTTTAACGATAAGCTTTCTGAAACATCGACTGATAACGTGTTTGAAATCCCAGAGCTTAATGCGAATTTTGACCGTGGTCGCTTCACTCTCGAACCAATGCACATTATTGGTGCGTCCGCAGCAGAGCAAGGTACACAAAGAGTTCAAACGCTCAACGGTGAGGTCTCTGGAGAGCTCGATTTGCTAGAAACTAGCAAACACACTCTATCCATTTCGTTATCGGACCAATGCCATCAAATCTCAGGAAAGCTCACCCAAGCTGAGTATTCCGAGATTAACGACTGCCAACAAAAAAGCGCCACTCCACAGGAGTAGCGCCTTCTATCTTTAATCTTTATCTGTATCTGTATCTGTATCTGTATCTGTATCTGTATCTGTATCTGTATCTGTTAGCCAGTGTCAGCTATACGCTTACGTTGGAGTCTGTTGATAATCGCTTTTTGTAGTCAGGGATCAGCATATAGGTTCCCGTAAACTCAACCGCTTCCACATCGCCACTGTTAATGGTCACATGAATGATGATGCGAGCTTTTCTGCCCGACGCGAGGCGATCTAAATCACCACTGATCCCATCCAATGACGTAGATGCGACTGGATTTTGCTCGACTGGGTGACGATAACGAATATTACTGTCTGCCAGCACGATATCACCGGTCAGCCCACGTTCTTTCATCAGTAGCCAAGTCATTCCCCAACCCGTTAGAGTCGCCAAGGTAAAAGCTGAGCCAGCAAACATGGTGTTATGAGGGTTAAGGTTGGGATTCAACTGAGCGCTACACTCAAACTGATAACCCGTGTATTGGTTAATCTTGATGCCCATTTTGTCACTGATCGGGATCTGATTTTCCCAACGCTGCTGAAGCTCATTACACCATTCTGGTTTGCGCAGTACATCAGCCATTGGATCAAGAGGTTTCACCATCTGTTGATGACGCACAGGGCCACGCTGGTCATTAATTTCACCACGACGTTCAAACTCATTCTTTTCATAGAATGAGATCGCATCTTCACGTGCATTACACACCAAACGCTTCGCCCCTTCTTGACGTGCCAGTGACTCTAGCGCAACCAAGATGAGTGAGCCCATGCCTTTACTTTGGCGAGATTTCTTCACCGCCATATAGCGAATCTGCCCCTCTAGATCTGGGGTGATATAGAGACGACCAATCGCCATCGGGCGACCTCGACCATCGACAATCATGCGATGGTGACTCATGGCATCGTATTCATCGCGCTCTGAACCTACCGGCATTCGCCAAGGTTCACGGAGCATCTGCCAGCGAAAATGGTAATACTTGTTCAGCTGATTTTCGGTGGTCGGTGTTATGAGTTTAAACATGCTTATTCCTTTAAGCCTAAACCTGCAGCCAGAATGTTACTGGGCCATCATTAACCAAAGACACTTTCATGTCGGCTGCGAATCGGCCACGTTCCGTTGGCAACACTGATTCACACTGGTCAGAGAAATAGTTGTAAAGACGCTCTGCATCTTCTGGGTGAGCACCACGAGAAAATCCTGCTCGTGTGCCTTTCTTGGTATCAGCTGGCAGAGTGAATTGAGAAACCACTAATACCTTACCTTCTACCTGCTTTACATTGAGATTCATTTTATCGTCTTCATCTCCAAAGACACGATAAGTGGTCACTCGTTCCATCAAACGTTTGGCTTTGGCTTCGTCATCACCTTTTTCTACGCCTAACAGAACCAATAAGCCTTGCTCAATTTCACCCACTACTTCGCCATCAACACGGACGGCAGCTTCACTTACTCTCTGGATCAGTGCTATCACTGTTGTTTCCTTGCTCTGTGATTTTTTCTTTATCCGACGAGTGTACCATTTCTTGAGAGTCACTCCACTGTTCCTGCTCGCCCAACGCGGCCGTCACCTCAGCACCCACCAACACAATCAACCAGCACAAATACACCCAGACAAAAAGAATGGGAATCGCTGCTAATGCGCCATAAATCAATTGGTAAGAAGGGAATTGAGTAATGTAAGCCGCGAAGCCTTTCTTACTGAGTTCGAACAACAGAGCCGCAACCAGAGAGCCCGCTGCCGCATGAGAAAAGTGTATCTTTTTGTTGGGAACCAACAGATACAGACCGAAAAACGCAAAGAATGAGGTAATCAAAGGGAGCTTGCGAATCACGGTATTAAAGGCACTCGACACGACTTCGTTTTGTAACAAGTTCAATGATGTCACATACGACGTTGCAGCAATGCTCGCCCCAATCAAAATAGGTCCAAGCGTTAGCACCATCCAATACATTGAAAAGGACAACACGGCCCGACGCTTTTCTGTTACTCGCCAGATGTAGTTAAGGTTCTTATCGATGTTGGAGATCAGCATCAATGCCGCAATGAATAAGAACACACTGCCCACCGCTGTCATTTTTCCGGTATTGGCAACGAACTCGAGTAGAGCACCATGCACCGCATCCCCAGATGCTGGAACAAAGTTGGTAATAACGAAGTTTTGAATCACTAGACCAACATCAGCAAAGACTGAAAATGACGATAAGATAGAGAGCAAAACCGTCAACATCGGTACGATCGAGAGCAAAGTAATGTACGCCAAGTAACCCGCATTCACATTGACCCTATCGTGCGTCATTCGCGCCAAAAGATAGCGGGAAAACTGAATGCTCCCTGTGACTGCGTTTTTTATCTTCAACTTGTAACTCCCTGGTAACTCGTTCATAGTCCTAATTAATATTCCGTTGTATTAATCACAGTAAGTAAGGGTTCAAAAATAGCGTAGGAAAAAGGCTTGAGAACAAGGCAGAGTTTTTTGATAAGTAGTTATTCTACAATCAAAAATTCTAACGCTGTTATCGAGCATTTTAACAAGCTAGGTTGAGCAGTTATTTACTACGATTGATATTATTTAACTATAGGAAACTAGGATGCCTTATTTAATAGTTATAGTCCTCTCTATTTTTACTCTTACTGGATGCCAATCCGCTTATTACTCCGCCATGGAGCAAGTGGGTTACCACAAGCGTGACATTATGGTCGATAGAGTGGAAGACGCTAAAGAGTCGCAGCAGGATGCTCAGGAAGAGTTTACTAGCGCACTTGAAGCCTTGAGTAGCCTGACGAATTTCAGTGGCGGCGACCTTGAAGACATGTACAACCAAATCAACGATAAATACCAAGACAGCGAGAAAGCCGCACAAAATGTCAGTGATCGCATTGCTGCGATTGAAGACGTGTCAGATGCGCTGTTTGCAGAGTGGCAGAGCGAGTTAGACCTCTACACCAGTGCTTCACTGCGCCGTTCGAGTGAACAAAAACTGCGAGAAACCCAATCGTCTTACAAGACCATGCTTTCAGCAATGAAACGCGCTGAGAAGAAAATGGACCCGGTACTCAACACCCTTCGCGACAATACGCTTTATCTAAAGCATAACCTCAATGCGAGTGCTGTCGGTTCGTTGCAGGGCGAATTTATGAGCTTAGAAAAAGACATCGCCTACGCGATAGAACAGATGAATGCTGCAATAGCAGAATCGGATAAGTTCCTAGCTCAACTGAACCAGAAGTAGCGCTACAGATAAAGAACACGATGCAACCGATCATTATTACTGGCGGCCCCGGAGCCGGGAAGACAACACTGATCAATGCCTTGGGTGACATGGGTTACCCAACCTTCGCTGAGTCCTCTCGCCAGTTAATAGAACAGCAGAGCCAACTTGAGAACGGTATCTTACCTTGGTTCGACCTACCGGGCTTTGCTCGCCTGTGTCTCACTGTCATGAATGAGCAAAAGGAACAGGCCAACCAGCATCCGGTTGCGTTTCTCGATCGCGCCATTCCAGATATCTGCGGTTACTTAACTCAGGCAAACCTTGAGATTGACGAAATCTACCGAGAAGCTAGCCAAGGCTATCACTCACAAGCCTTGTTCTGTCGCCCTGAGGCATCGATTTACGTACAAGATGATGTGAGGCCTTATCCGCTTGAAGAGGCATTAGAGATTCACCACGCGTTAGTCAGAGTCTATCAAGAGCTTGGGTATGAGATTATCGAGGTGCCATTTATGTCAGTCGAAGAACGGGCTCTATTTGTTAAAAGCCACCTAGGTATCAAAAACTAGATCCCCACTCGGTCGTTCCTCCCTCTTGAGGATGACGAATACTTAAATGCTCTTCGTATCTCGCATCTCGTTTACCCGCATCTAAACAAACTTCCGTCATTCCCTACAGTGAGGAACGAACGTGATAGGGAATCTCTTGGATGCCGTAAAAGAAAGATTCCAGATATCTCGTCCCTCGATTCTGGAATGACGATTCGATAAATAAATATGGAACACGCTCTTCGTATCTCGCATCTCGTTTACCCGTATCTACGCTAGCACCACATAAAACAAAAGCCCCGAGCAGCTAGGCTACTCGGGGCTTTCTTACTTATTCTAAAACGTATTGCTTGATAGCTAGAAGCTAGTCAGCTGGCAATTAAGCCTTAGCTGGACGTGCTGCACGCTTACGGTCGTTTTCAGTAAGAAGTTTCTTACGGATACGTACGTTTAGTGGCGTTACTTCTACTAGTTCATCTTCATCGATAAACTCAAGAGCTTGCTCTAGAGTGTGCTTGATCGGTGGAGAAAGAACTTGTGCTTCATCAGTACCAGATGCACGAACGTTCGTTAGTTGCTTACCTTTCAGACAGTTTACTGTTAGGTCGTTTGAACGGTTGTGAATACCGATTACTTGGCCTTCGTAAACTTCATCAGCGTGCTCTGTGAATAGACGACCACGAGCTTGAAGGAAGAACAGTGCGTAAGTCAGTGCTTTACCCGTTGCGTTCGAGATTAGAACACCGTTGTTACGTTGACCAATGATACCGCCTTTGTGAGGACCGTAATGATCGAACGAGTGGTAAATAAGACCAGAACCAGACGTCATTGTAAGGAATTCAGTTTGGAAACCGATAAGACCACGAGAAGGCATCATGAAGTCCATGCGAACACGGCCTTTACCATCTGGTGCCATATCCGTTAGCTCACCCTTACGTAGACCGATGCTTTCCATGATCGCACCTTGGTGCTCTTCAACTACATCGATAGTAACCGTTTCAAACGGTTCCATTCTCTGACCATTTTCTTCTTTAATGATTACTTCTGGACGAGATACTGCAAGCTCAAAGCCTTCACGACGCATGTTTTCGATCAGGATAGAAAGGTGAAGCTCACCACGGCCTGATACGCGGAAACGGTCTGGGCTTTCAGTTTCTTCAACACGTAGTGCAACGTTATGAACCAATTCTTTTTCTAGACGCTCAAGGATGTTACGTGAAGTAACGAACTTGCCTTCTTTACCCGCGAACGGAGAAGTGTTTACTTGGAAAGTCATTGTTACTGTTGGTTCATCAACAGACAGTGGTTCCATTGCTTCAACATTGTTTACGTCACAGATAGTGTCTGAAATTTTCAGCTCACCAAGACCCGTGATTGCAATGATGTCGCCAGCGTTAGCTTGTTCTACTTCGTGACGCTCAAGACCTAGGTAACCAAGTACAGTACCTACTTTACCGTTACGTTTCTTGCCTTCAGCATTCACGATAGTTACTTGTTGGTTTGGCTTAACAGAACCACGAGTAACACGAGCAACACCGATAACACCTACGTAAGAGCTGTAATCAAGTTGAGAAACTTGCATTTGTAGTGGACCTTCAAGGTCAACTGCAGGCGCTTCTACTGTATCAACAACAGCTTGGAACAATGGTTCCATGTCTGTGCCAACTTCGCCTTCTTCCATTGTTGCCCAACCGTTTAGAGCTGAAGCGTAAACAACAGTAAAGTCTAGTTGCTCATCAGTCGCGCCTAGGTTGTCGAACAAGTCAAATACTTGGTCCATAACCCAATCAGGACGAGCACCAGGGCGGTCAATCTTGTTGATAACAACGATTGGCTTAAGGCCGTGTGCAAATGCTTTTTGTGTTACGAAACGAGTTTGAGGCATTGGGCCATCAACTGCATCAACGATCAGAAGAACTGAATCAACCATAGACATGATACGTTCAACTTCACCACCGAAGTCCGCGTGTCCTGGGGTATCTACGATGTTGATACGGTAATCATTCCAGTCAATTGCTGTGTTCTTAGCAAGGATTGTAATGCCACGCTCTTTTTCGATGTCATTCGAATCCATGACACGCTCTTCAGCTTCACCACGAGACTCAAGAGTGCCTGACTGTTGTAGTAGTTTATCAACCAAAGTCGTTTTACCGTGGTCAACGTGCGCGATGATCGCGATATTTCTTAACTTATCAATCTGTGGAGTAGACATGGATTCTCGATTCACTCATAAAAGGTAGCCGTCAATTATCTCAAAAGTTTGGATAATAACCGCTAGCTTGATTTAAAAAACGGTCAATAATATACCAGATTTTAGACAAAAACCCAGAAATATGTGATCTCAACCAAGGCTTTTTTCTTTATTAGCGATTCATATCCGCTTAACTTTGATTCAGTACAGTATCTAACAGCCTAATTCGTAGGATTCTAAAAAAGCATCCGCCGCAAGATGGACAGCCAAATCTCCGGCAAAATAACAAAAGTGGATTGACAACTTAGGCAATTCATTGCTGAATGGTGCTCGCTTATGTTTCATATTGGTGCACAGACAAGCAGTTGCACCAACAAGGTGCATTAGAAGATCATTTTGGTGCAAAAACCAAAATGAACGAAATAAGAAAACAAGTAAATCATTGAAATTAATGGAATAATTTTTTTGGCACGTTTTTGGCTATAGATAAATCAGCATCGATTAATGCACTTATAGACATTAATCAATGCTAGTTTCAACCGAATCGAGCTAATACCGAATTAATAACACTGGAGGTTATCCAAGATGTCAGTAGAAAATGTACTATCCCTGATCCAAGAGAACGAAGTTAAATTTATCGACTTACGTTTTACTGATACAAAAGGTAAAGAGCAGCACATCTCTATTCCTTCTCACCAAGTTGATGCAGACTTCTTCGAAGAAGGTAAAATGTTTGACGGCTCTTCAGTAGCTGGTTGGAAAGGCATTAACGAATCTGACATGGTAATGATGCCAGACGCAGCTTCAGCTGTACTGGACCCATTCACAGAAGATGCAACGCTAAACATCCGTTGTGACATCCTTGAGCCTGCAACAATGCAAGGCTACGATCGTGACCCACGCTCTATCGCTAAGCGTTCTGAAGAATACCTACGTTCTACGGGTATCGCAGACACAGTTCTAGTTGGTCCAGAGCCAGAATTCTTCCTATTCGATGACGTTAAGTTCTCAAACGACATGTCTGGTTCTTTCTTCAAGATTGATGATGTAGAAGCAGCTTGGAACACAGGTTCTGACATCGAAGGCGGTAACAAAGGTCACCGTCCTGGCGTTAAAGGCGGTTACTTCCCAGTAGCTCCTGTAGATTCATCTCAAGACATCCGTTCAGCAATGTGTCTAGTAATGGAAGAGATGGGCCTAGTAGTTGAAGCTCACCACCACGAAGTAGCAACTGCGGGTCAAAACGAAATCGCAACTCGCTTCAACACGCTAACAACAAAAGCGGATGAGACTCAAATCTACAAGTACGTTGTACACAACGTTGCTCACGCATTTGGTAAAACAGCGACATTCATGCCTAAGCCACTAGTTGGTGACAACGGTTCTGGTATGCACGTTCACCAATCTCTAGCAAAAGACGGCGTTAACCTGTTTGCTGGTGATAAGTACGGCGGCCTATCTGAAATGGCGCTTTACTACATCGGTGGTGTAATCAAGCACGCTCGTGCAATCAACGCATTTGCTAACCCGTCAACGAACTCGTACAAGCGTCTTGTACCTGGTTTTGAAGCTCCGGTAATGCTTGCTTACTCAGCACGTAACCGTTCTGCTTCTATCCGTATCCCAGTAGTACCAAGCCCGAAAGCACGTCGTATCGAGCTACGTTTTGGTGACCCAGCAGCGAACCCATACCTATGTTACTCAGCAATGCTGATGGCTGGCCTTGACGGTATCAAGAACAAGATCCACCCAGGCGAAGCTATGGATAAAGATCTATACGACCTTCCAGCAGAAGAAGCGGCTGAAATCCCAACCGTTGCTGAATCTCTAGAAGTAGCGCTTAAAGCACTAGACGACGATCGTGAGTTCCTAACAGCTGGCGGCGTATTCTCTGACGATTTCATTGATTCTTACATCACACTGAAATCTGACGACGTACAACGCGTGAACATGGCAACACACCCACTTGAGTTTGAACTGTACTACTCAGTTTAATCTCCTGTAGAGATAAGCCATTTCTTACTGCAACCTTGTAAGAATCGCTGACTAAATATTAGGCTCGCCTCGCAGGCGGGCCTTTTTTATATACTCCCTCTCCCAGCTTCCTCGTACCATATTCGATACCAATCGTAGTAAATAACTGCTCACCCTAGCTTGTTAAAACACTCGATAACGTCGTTAGAATTTTTGATTGTAGAATAACTACTTATCGAAAAATCCTGTCTCGTTCTCAAGCCTTTTTCCTGCGCTATTTGTGAACATCAACTTACTGTGATTGGTATTAAACAAAAGCCCTCAGAGGCTGCTGCTATAAATACAATAAAATCAATAACAAAACCAACGCCAAACGTGAAATCACCTAGCGGTGAAAAGAGGCTAAAGATATGAAAAATATACTGTTCCTGATCGGGTTAACAGTCGCGCTCTCGTGCTCTGCTCAAACGGTGTATACCTGGGTGGATGAGGATGGTGTTCTCCACTTTAGTGATAACCCTAGCGCTCAAGATGCCAAATCTCTTCGCCTACCGGATGTGCAAGCATCAGCGCCGGCTCCTAAATTTGAAGCCTCGACGCCCGTTGATGCTGCAGCTTCATCTACAACTAAAACGGCAACGCCAGCTCAGGCTCAGGGGAAAACAGAAAGCACGAAACGTGAGGCACCAGCTCAACTAGCCCTCACCATGCTGACTCCCGTTCATGACCAAACCATCCGTAGCAACCGTGGCTTAATCCCTGTTCAAATAGAACTTAGCCGCAAACTTGGTATTGGAGAACAGTTGCAATTGATGCTCGATGGTCGTCGTTATGGCGCACCACAAACCCAACCGAATTGGGAACTGAAAGGTATCGATCGAGGTACTCACACCATTGCAATTCAAGCACATAGAAGCGGCAAGCTTATTGCATCTACTAGTCCAGTCACCGTGTATTTACATCGAGCGACGCTCAAGTAGGCCAATGTGTTAAAAGAGACTGAATTACCTCTACTTTTCACCTAATCGAAGCAGCTTTCAGCGACTCTAATGAATTATCTTTAGCTTCTGGTTGATATGCGCCATACTTGAACTTAGCTACGCACCAATTTGGTGCAGTGAGAAAAACACCAGTTCAAGGACGAAATAGTGAATCGATCAGCCAAAAGCGACAGCATAGATACACATCATCTTTCCAGCGCCATTCTCGACAATATGGTGACTTCAACATTGATGCTCGATGAGCAACTGTATGTCCGATACGCCAACCCGGCGGCTGAACAACTCTTTTCACAAAGCGCGCGACGCATCGTCGATCATCCACTGAGCCAACTTATTCAACACGCCTCACTGGATTTGGCGCTTCTGACGCAACCGCTACAAAGTGGCCAGAGCATTACCGACAGTGACGTTACCTTCGTTGTTGATAACCGCCCACTGATGCTTGAAGTCACGGTTAGCCCAATCTCTTGGCAACGAGAGACGCTGTTATTGGTTGAGATGCGCAAGATAGACCAGCAAAGACGCCTCAGCCAAGAGCTCAACCAACACGCACAACAACAAGCAGCTAAGCTGTTGGTACGCGGGTTAGCACATGAGATTAAGAACCCACTCGGTGGCTTAAGAGGTGCGGCGCAGTTACTTGGGAAAATGCTTCCTGATCAGTCTCTTAATGAATATACGCAGATCATTATTGAGCAAGCAGACCGCCTAAGAGCGTTAGTCGATCGCCTGCTTGGCCCTCAAAAACCGGGGACCAAGTCAGAAG
This sequence comes from Vibrio sp. NC2, assembly GCF_025195005.1. Classification (NCBI taxonomy): domain Bacteria; kingdom Pseudomonadati; phylum Pseudomonadota; class Gammaproteobacteria; order Vibrionales; family Vibrionaceae; genus Vibrio; species Vibrio sp. NC2. The sequence continues at coordinate 62,084 of NZ_JANVFC010000008.1, read as the reverse complement.
AGAACCTACACCAGATACTTGAGAAAGTCAGGCAGCTCGTAGAACTCGAGTCGGGTTCAACGCTCGCCATCGAACGGGATTACGACCCGAGCTTACCGGACATTCTGATGGATTCAGCACAAGTTGAACAAGCGATGCTCAATATCGTGAGCAACGCGGCGCAGATTTTAAAGGCCCAAGAATCAGGGAAAATCACCATTCGCACCAGAACGGTGCATCAAGCCAATATTCATGGGCAGCGACACAAACTCGCAGCGCGCATTGAGATCAGCGATAACGGTCCGGGCATCCCCGATGATTTAAAAGACACGCTGTTTTACCCAATGGTCAGCGGACGAGAGGGTGGCACAGGGCTAGGACTATCGATTTCTCAAAACCTGATCGATCAGCACAATGGAAAAATTGATGTTGAGAGCTGGCCGGGTAACACCACATTCACGATTTACCTACCCATTTAGGTCAACAGAACCTCGCGATTGGACAGCGAGAGGGAAGGCTTAACTCAGTAACACAAAGATTAAAGACATCATAAAAACAACAATGATTATCACAATAGATTTGGCTGCAAAGGAATTGAATTATGAGTAAGGGATACGTTTGGGTCGTCGATGACGACAGTTCTATACGCTGGGTCGTAGAGAAAACACTGTCATCTGCGGATATAAAGTGCGAAACATTTGCTGATGCTGAGAGCGTATTACTTGCTCTTGAGCGCGAAACACCAGACGTTTTGGTGTCCGACATTCGCATGCCTGGCATTGACGGGATTGAGCTGTTACACCAAGTTCACCAGCGCTCTCCCGACCTGCCAGTGATCATTATGACCGCGCACTCAGACCTAGATGCAGCGGTGAACGCTTATCAAAAAGGGGCTTTTGAGTATCTGCCTAAGCCGTTTGATATTGATGAGACACTGACTCTAGTAGAGCGAGCCATCGCACACAGCCAAGAGCAAAAGCGAGAACAAGCCAGCGAAGTAGCCGAAGATACCAACGCACCAGAAATCATAGGTGAAGCACCGGCAATGCAGGAAGTTTTCCGAGCTATTGGCCGTTTGTCTCGTTCATCCATTTCGGTTCTTATTAATGGTGAATCGGGGACTGGTAAAGAATTAGTCGCGCACGCACTGCATCGCCACAGCCCAAGAGCTAAAAAGCCATTCATTGCGTTAAACATGGCGGCAATCCCTAAAGACTTGATCGAATCAGAGCTGTTTGGCCACGAGAAAGGCGCTTTTACTGGCGCTAACAGTGTTCGCCAAGGACGCTTTGAGCAAGCCAACGGCGGTACTCTGTTTCTTGATGAAATAGGCGATATGCCACTCGATATTCAGACTCGACTACTGCGCGTGCTTTCTGATGGCCAATTTTATCGCGTCGGTGGGCATTCTGCGGTTAAGGTTGATGTTCGTATCGTTGCAGCAACCCACCAAGATCTTGAGCGCTTGGTGCATGACGGTGGTTTCCGTGAAGACCTTTTCCATCGACTGAACGTTATCCGAATCCATATTCCGGCACTGCGCGAACGTAAACAGGACATTGAAAAGCTGACTCACCACTTCCTAGCATCCGCCGCAGAAGAGCTTGGTGTAGAAGTGAAGACACTGCACTCAGAGACCATCATGAAGCTCAATCAGCTAAATTGGCCGGGTAACGTACGTCAACTTGAGAACATCTGTCGTTGGCTCACAGTCATGGCGAGCGGCAGTGAAATACTCCCTTCAGACTTGCCTCCAGAACTGTTGCAAGAAAAAGTGGTGACGACCTCAGGGACTGGAGACAACTGGCAACAACTGCTCGCTAATTGGGCAAAATGTGCGCTTGATTCAGGAGAAAAAGAGCTACTAACTTATGCGCTGCCAGAGTTTGAACGTATACTGCTAGAGGCTGCACTCAACCATACCAATGGTCATAAACAGGATGCAGCCAAAGTTTTAGGTTGGGGAAGAAACACTCTAACTCGTAAACTAAAAGAACTGTACTGACCTGATATGACTCTCGATGCAGCTACTTTTTTAACCAAAAAAGGGTCGCTTGGTTTGAATAGTGTCGGTACAATTAAGGTATGCCATCCACTAAAGTTGTAGCTAAAGATGTCTTTGAAAACACAAATTACCTTGAGAACTGCTGTGGTTCTGCCATTCGTGATGATTTTTCTGTTCACTATGAGCGTAATGGTTTTCACTCAAAAGCAAAGCTACAAAGAGATGGTGAGTGATGTTAGTGCACGCCAACTAACATCACTTACTGACCATGTTCATCAAAGCCTGTCCAACTTTTTAGAAAAGCCATTTCACGCGAACCTCTCGCTCAGCCATAACATCGGCTACCATCACCTTTACCAAGCGGGAAACCTTAGCAAGGTCCAAGACTACATTCTTTATACGTTTTCAGACCATTTCACTGCTATACCTCAACTCGATGTGATCGGCTTTGGTTCTGAAGATGGTAACTATGTCGGTTTTCGTAAAGAAGCTAACAACGGCTATACCTTGATGGTACAAGACGAGCGTACTAGCGATCAGCTTGTCATTTACCGTGGCAGCAAGATCAGCGAAGACATTCGATCTGTGATTTCAGGTTACGACCCGAGAGTCCGCCCTTGGTACACACCCGTTTCGACGCAAAAAAAGGCTGTATGGTCGCCAATTTATGCCAATGCAGATGAACGCCAAGAGATCACCTTATCTGCCCTCGCCCCTATCTATGATGACAACGAATTCAAAGCCGTCGTCGTTAGCGACATTAAGATCAATACCTTCAATGCATTTCTCAAAGAACTCAAAGATAAAACGGATGCCTCTGTTTATATCATTGATAAACAGCAACGCTTGGTCGCTCACTCAGGCGGAGGTAGCGTGGTCTCTTGGGGAACAGGGAAAACCAATAAGGGCCAACGCTTACTGGCATCAGAGAGTGCTAACCCGGTAATACGTGAAAGTGCTAGCTACGTAGACCAATTTCACCTAATCGATAATTTGGGCGTGCAGCGCTTTAGCTTCCGCCTAGACAACGAACGATACTTCAACCAGATCACCCCTTATGAAGATGAGCACGGCATCACTTGGTTTATTGGTATGTCGATTCCTGAAAGCAATCTGCTCGGTGAATTACCTGAAAACCAAAGAAACAGTTGGTTGCTCGGGCTAGCGCTGAGTTGCATTGGTGTCATTGCTGGGTTAATTGCCTTTAATCGCGTAACCCAACCCATCACCTCAACAGCGGATGCGGCAAAGCGTCTTGCTAAAGGCGATTGGGACACGAGCATGCCAAAGACAGGGCATATCTATGAAACTAGCATGTTGGTGGAGTCATTCAATGAAATGGCCAACAACTTAAAGGCTTCCTTTCAAGCATTACAGTCTCAGCTTACCTATGATTCATTAACCAAGCTATACAGCCGCGAAGGCTTTATCGACGCTGCCAAGAAAAACCCAGCAAACGAAAAAGGCACACTTTATTTAGTGGGTATTGATCGCTTCCGAGACATCAATGACAGCCTGGGTCATTACAATGGTGACCAATTGCTTATCATTGCGGCCGCTCGTTTAAGAGGCACATTGCCATCCGAGTACCTATTAGCTCGCACTGGCGGTGATGAATTCGCCATTTACGCCCCGAACGTCATCCAAAGCGAGGAAGCTCAACTACTGACGAATCGCCTGCTTCAAACCTTTGCTTCCCCATTTTCAATGGAATCAGAAAGTGTCGTCATTAAGGTATCGATGGGCGTCGTCGGTGTATCTAACGTCCACGACATTGCGCTATTGCTGCGTAGTAGTAGCATTGCTTTGAGCAACGCAAAACAAGACAAAGCTAGTGTCAGTATTTACAGTCCTGAGATGGGTAAAGCATCAAGACATCGCACTAAGATGCTGGCGCGGATGAACCGAGCGATTGAACTTCAACAGTTCGAACCCTTCTATCAACCTATTATTGATCTAGAATCCGGATCGACCATTGGGGCTGAAGCTTTAGCACGCTGGATAGCCGATGAAGGCGTAATTTCACCACTTGAATTCATTCCTCTCGCTGAAGAGAGCGGGCTGATTTACGATATCGGCAAGCAAATTCTACATAAGTCGTGTCGCGATACTGCCATCGCAATTGAGTCAGGAAAATGGAGCAAGGACTTCTCTATTCACGTCAACCTGTCGGTCGATCAACTAAGTGAAAGTGGCTTTGTTGAACAAGTAAAAGGCACGCTACGTGACACCAAGCTACCAGCAAGCAACCTAACACTAGAGATCACTGAGTCACGCATCGTCGACAATGACCCAGCCATCATCGATAACATGCTGACGCTAAAAGCATTAGGCATCTCGATTGCAATTGATGACTTTGGTACCGGCTATTCGTCACTGGCTTATTTACACAAACTGCCATTTGATTGCCTGAAGATCGATCGCAGCTTCGTCAGCAAGCTCGAAAAAGAGAACCTAGACAGCTCGATCGTCGCGGCCATCGTTAACATCACCAAAGGTTTCAAAGTGAGCTTAGTGGCAGAAGGCGTTGAAACACAGCAACAGGCAGAACTCCTCAAGCAACTAAAATGCCCACTGGCTCAAGGGTTCTTATACAGTCGTCCAGTTCCGTTTGATCAGTGGCCAACCGATCTCATCAATGTTCAAAAGAATACCAACGCTCAACCGAATAACGAAGCCAAACAAATTACCAAAAGTAAACAAAGCACCAAAAAGGGCGTCACCTAGTCAGGTAGAAAGTCTTCCGTTAGCAAGACACAGATACAAAAATGCCAGCATAATGCTGGCATTTTTTATGTTTTTATTCTCAATCGAACGATTAAATCACACGAGAGAACTGCTGTTGGCGAGCCTTAGCACGTAGGTATTTATCGAAACACATACAGATATTACGAATCAACAAACGGCCACGCAAAGTCACGCGGATTTCTTTGTCGTCGACTTCAACCAACTCATCGTTGATGAAGGTTTGCAGTAGCCCTAAATCTTCTTTGAAGTAACGATTAAAGTTAACCGAGAACTCAGATTCGATCATGGTTTTATCAAGCTTAAAGTTACAGATAAGCTGTTTGATCACTTCACGACGTAGAAGGTCGTCACTGTCTAGAGCAACACCTTTCCAAAGCGCGTGGCGCAGGTCATTCACTTGAGCGTAGTACTTCTTCAGCTCTTTCTGGTTTTGAGCGTAAGCATCACCGACCATTGAGATAGCAGAAACACCGAAACCAATTAGGTCAGCTTCACCTTGGGTCGTGTAGCCTTGGAAGTTACGATGCAGAATACCTTCACGCTGTGCTACTGCTAGCTCGTCTTCAGGCAGAGCAAAGTGATCCATACCAATAAACTGGTAGCCCGCGCCCGTTAAAGTCTCAATGGTATCTTGGAGGATTGCCATTTTCTCTTTTGGTTCAGGTAAGTCTTCATCTTTAATCTTACGCTGCGCGGCAAACAGTTGCGGCATGTGTGCGTAGTTAAATACCGATAAACGACCCGGTTTCATTTCTAACACTTGCTTCAATGTTTCCGCGAACAAAGCTTGAGTCTGCTTTGGTAGGCCGTAGATCAAATCAAGGTTGGTTGAACGGAAGCCTAGCTCTTTCGCACGTTTAACCATCGCAATGATGAACTCTTCATCTTGCTCACGGTTAACCAGTTTCTGCACTTCTTTATTGAAGTCTTGCACACCAATGCTCAGGCGGTTGAAGCCTTCGTTACGCAGGTGGTCAAGTACGTCTAGCTCAATCTCACGCGGGTCAACTTCAATACTGATTTCAGCGTCAGCAGTGAAATTAAATTCCTCACGCAGAATCATCATCAAGCGAGTAATTTGTGTTTTGGTCAAGAACGTTGGCGTACCACCACCGAAGTGCAATTGCGTCACTTCACGGCCATTCAACAAAGAGGCGCGCTGGCGGATTTCATGTTCAATCACATCTAAGTACTCATCCGCTTTATGCGAGTGACGAGTAATGACTTTATTACAACCACAGTAATAACAAAGCTTATGACAGAACGGGATATGCACGTAAAGAGAGAGTGGACGCTCAGGGTACTGAGTACACGCCATGTCGTAATCAGCGACGGTAAACGCTTCATGAAACTCCAACGCTGTTGGATATGAAGTGTAACGAGGTCCCGAATAGTTGTACTTGTTTAAGATCTCTTGATCCCAAACGATTTGCTGATTCGTTGTTACTGGCTTGCTCGACATAGCGGTAATTCCAATTTAGATCCGCGAGAACCTAAGGTCTCTCAAATCATTTTACATACATTAAAATATAGACGGGTTATTTTGCCACACGACCAGTAAGGTCGTTCCAAGACAAAATCAATTTTTCAGACAAAAACTCAGAACTGCTAGCTTGATCACTAACAAAGCGTCGGGATTAACGAGACGCAAAAGGTAAGAAGGCTCATTTAACATCGTCTATTAAAAGACAAGGCGACTTAAAAACAAGATGCATTTAGGAAAAAAATCTTAAATGCATAGGTATTAAAAGCAGCGCGTCTTAAAACTGAATGTTAAACAAGCCTCTATATTTAAAAGTCTTAGTGACTAGATCATCTGAATGTTGATTTGGTTGTTGAGAGGCTTAACCTTCTCCTGCAACCTTTTCAAATCTTCAATGACCTCATCATTCAAGCGAGTCTCCGCCTTATGGCGTGTGAGATTCTGCTGCATACGCTCTTTCTTTGTCAGTTCCTGCCTTCCGTCTCCGCGAGCCATATCTTTTACGATATGGTACAGCTCAGAAAGAGCAGGATACTCAGAATCAAAATCGACACGCTCATCACCCTGAACGTTATCCATAATGATACACACTCGGATACTGATCTCAGGTAAGTCACACTGGCCTTGAATACCCGCTAAGCACAAAGTATTTACGTTGTCGTAAATCGTCGCGTTACGTTTTTCAATGGCAAGTGCTTGATGCTGCTTTTGCAACTCCGTCTGCTTCTTCACTTGAAGTAGAAGGTAACCTGCGTAAGAGCCCAAGCCGAGAATGATAATTCCACCAGCAATTGCTAATAAGGTTACGTTCATTGGCTATTAACCTTTAAAGCTGTCTAAGTCGAAATCTTCGAATTGAGATAGCAAGTCTTCGTCAGAGCTTGCTTTCTTCTTAGATGCAACCGGTGCTTCTTCGAAGATCTCTTCTTCATCGTCTTCTGGTTCTAGCAGACCTAAGCGGCCCATTAGGTGTTCGATACGATCAAGTTTCTCATCAACAAACTTCTGCAGACCAGCACCTAGGTTTTCACCATTTTCGATACGATCTAGCAATGTGTTCAATTGAGCATCATTCTCAAGCATCTCTAACTCTTGTTCGTTAGATAGCTTGCGCTCTTGTTTCGTCGACTTCTTCGCTGGTTCAACAATCAGCGGGATTTTTTTCTTGCTACCTAAACGAGGGTCGCGAGCTAGTGCAGCTTTACGCTGTTTTGCTTCGCTACCATCTGAGTGACGGCTGCCCGACTTAAGGCCTTTACGCTTTTTAACACGCTTACGTTCACGACCTTCAACATCAGATTCACTACGGTTACGAGTAACCATAGGTTCCGGAGCGCCAAGTGCTCCCGGTTTTCTTGATTTCTTACTACGACCCATTACTGCACTTTCCTCAGTAAAATTACATCATTTCCAAAAAATTCTAGTTCGAGCTTATCCCGCTCTGCCAAAAACTGGAATGTTTGACGACTAAAGAAGACGACATGTGTCGGGTCATTCTTGTAGTGCCAACCAGCAAACGCGTCTACGTCTATTACTAGTTTAGTCATAAGACCAATCCAGCCCTTGGGTTTAACTAAATTCAACCATTGCTGCCACACTTTGTCTGGGTGATAAAGATGCTCTATCACCTCCGTGGCAGTCATAAAGTCATACGTTTTTTCCAACACAGAAGCTTCTGGGTGGTAATAGATATCGTACAACTCCATGGTGTGTCCGGCTTCTTCTAACATAATAGATAGCGTAGGGCCTGGGCCACAACCAAAATCCAACCCGTGTGAGTTAGATGAAATTTTGTCTGTTAGTGGATCCGCGATGCGAGATAGAAAACGGCGATAGCCTGCATCACTAGGATCGTTCTCATGGAGATCATAGTGTGCTTTCTCTTCTTTTGCTTCTAACCTTTGTTCAGGTTTAACAAATACCAGTTCACATTGCTGACATTGCAGATAGGCTCTGCGTTTGTCTTCAAAATAGTGATTCACGCCTTGGTGATGGCATAAGGGACAAGTATACATAGCACATCCTTAAACAGGGATGCGAAACATACCAGAAACTGAGTTTATAGTGGAGAGGTATTGGGTGTTTTTTCATCAAATCAATAAAAAAAGCGATAGGAAAACCTATCGCTCTCTAAATCTGCCTATATCGGCCAAAATTTGCATACTCAACTTGGTACACAAATCTCCATTTGTTATTGGTGCTTTCCATGCCAAATTTGTTTGTTGTTCATCGTCCTGATGAGTTTTGGCTATCCTTTTCTAACACCTTGTTGCTGGGCTGTCCTAGCCTGATCCGTTTCTGTCTATACCGTTAGACTAGATGACCATCCGTATCTAAGTCAGCTCCTAGCTGATGGCCGTTACTTTACCGTGTTACAAAAAGACTACAAGAGTTCAAGTTCACACTTTTGTACACAAATCGATCACACATTGATAAATCAGACATCAGCAACAAACATATTAATAAAACCAATACAAAAGAAAACGCCCCGACCATTACTGATCGGGGCGTCTCTTCAATCTCGCTCGAGCGTACATTTCTTTACTCTGGCTAAGAGCAAGAAACCGACATATTAGTGTAAACCACCAACGTACTTCGATAAGGTATCAATATCTGCGTCTGTTAACTTTTTAGCTACATCACGCATCATCGCATTCATGTCGTTATTACGGCTACCATCGCGGAATTTCTCAAGTTGAGCCTTGATGTAATCTGCGTGCTGGCCTGAAATCTTAGGGAAACCAGAAAGTTCGGTACCGTTACCACGTGGACCGTGACAAGCAATACACGCCGTTACGCCGCGTTCTGCGTTACCCGCGGTGTAAAGAACCTTACCTTCATCTACTACGTTCTCAGGAGTAGAGTTACTAGAGATAGGTAGCGATGCGTAGTACGCCGCTAGGTCAGCCATATCTTCTTCAGATAAAGACATCGCCATTGCACCCATTACAGGTTCATTACGACCTTGCTTACCACCACTAGTCATACCGAGCTTAAGCTCTTTTAACTGCTTCTCTAGGTACTTCTCATGTTGACCAGCCAGCTTAGGGTACTGAGTGATCAGACTGTTGCCGTCAGCACCGTGGCAGGCAACACATGTTTGTGATTTGGCTTTACCAGCTTCAATACTACCTTGAGCCCATACTGAGCAGCTGGCTAAAAGACTCAAAATTAGCGCTAATTTCTTCATGACATTCCATTATAATTATCAAGCTTCCAGTACCACTCTATGTTGCCACTCATGGTACAATAGGCGACCTTATGCCGAGCACGGTTATTTTACACAAATTCACAAAAAAGTAATCAATCGACTACACAAAGTCGAGATGGAGTTAACAGTGAGCGTAAAAATTCATTATCAAAACACGCATTTCATTACCAGTGCACCTGATATTCGTCATTTACCAGAAGACGAAGGGATCGAAATTGCGTTTGCAGGACGCTCCAATGCTGGTAAATCTAGCGCGCTAAATCGCGTTACAAACCAAAAAGGCTTGGCGAAAACCAGTAAAACACCCGGTCGAACTCAGCTAATTAACCTATTTAAGGTAACGGACGGTTGTCATATCGTCGATTTACCAGGATATGGCTTTGCTCAAGTCCCGCTTGAGATGAAGAAAAAATGGCAGAAGTCGCTAGGCGAATACCTACAACGACGTGAAAGCCTGAAAGGTTTAGTGGTATTGATGGATATCCGTCACCCAATGAAAGACCTTGACCAACAAATGATCTACTGGGCTATCGATAGCCGCATCCCAGTACAAGTTTTGTTAACAAAAGCAGACAAACTGAAAAGTGGTGCGCGTAAAGCACAGCTACTGAAAATCCGTAATGATGCGAAATCTTTCGGTGGTGATGTTGCGGTTGATGTCTTCTCTTCAATGAAGGGTATCGGCGTTGATCAACTGCGTGCCAAGATGGATGAGTGGTTTGCCCCAGTGTTTGCTGATCAAATCATTGATGAGCTAGCGGACGAAGAGCACAACGACTCAGAGTAGTTCTTCTATCTATAGCTTTATCTATAATTAGAAGTTAAAGCACTTACAGCAAGTGATTTAGCCTTATTAATACCCTTCCTTATATAGGTGGGGTATTTTTTTGCCCAAAAATTAGTGAGTTAAACCTAAGTCTTGAGAATTAAAGGCAAGATTAATCAGTTAGAAACGAGAGAAGTGAACCATACTAAAAGACACATCTAAATAAACAGAACAATGAGAAAGGAATACTCATGTGGAAAACACCGTTGGCCATCATTGCACTCATGCTGGTCTCATTGACAGGGTTCGCCTCTGAAGCAGAACAAGAACAAGCCCCACTGATCAATGTTGATATGACCTTGGACTTGGATGGTATGGAAAAATACGCTCAAGATGCGAGTGAGTCTCTTGAGGTGATATCGCAATCTTTGCAGGCGATCGTCAACAACCCCAACCTTAGTGAAGACCAACAACAAGCTCTGAACCAAACCGTTGAAAGCATCAACAAGCTTGCGAGCTCTACCAAAACATCACTCAATCAACTCCCACAAGCCTTAGACCAATCTCGACTCGCCTTTAAAAAGACCAGTCAAATGCTGTTGGATGATATTCAGACCAAGATCATCATTGCGTTAGCAGCCGTTATCGCTGTCATTGTTATCGCTTTGACTGCTATCTACCTACTCATCCTAAAACCCATGCAGCAAACCTTGGTGAAAGCGACCCACAATATCTCTTCTATGGCGCAATCCATCCAAATCACCGCCGAAGCGCTGAAATACAGTACTGAGAAACAACAAGAAATCATGGATTACATTGAGCATTCACCCACTCAATACACTGATAAATAAGGTGTGAACAATCAATCCTTTATCGGCAACTTGTAAAATAAAAGTTATTTTAAATGATAAAACAATCAAATTAGAGACGGATTTAAATTACCAAATGCTGATCGAGTTCCAGCTCTAAGGCAAATCAGGTGTTTATCACTGTGCTTGAGAAAGCGTAAGAAAAGACACTAAAAAGGGCGGGTTTACGGGAGTAATAGTAGGTTAGAAATATTTTTCTTTCGCACAAGAAAAAACGCCCCAGTCAAATACTGACTGGGGCGGCTGAATCAGCCTAATCCAATAACGTGAAACAAAAGGTCTGAAAGATAGAACATCTTACCTCTGTACCCTACAAGATTTAATGTACAACAATTGCTCAGAAATGAAAACAACTTTTGTAGTTTTTTTTCATGAATGTTTTATTAAAACACCTAAATTCTTCTTACGGCTCAACTTTATTCGAGACAAAAAAAAGCCAGTGTTTGTGCACTGGCTCATACTAATTCACTCAATAAGGTCAAAAACTGATTAGTGGGCTTGATCCCAGTTGTCACCGTGGCCTGCTTCCGCGACTAACGGTACTTCTAGATCAGCGGCTGACTCCATCAATTGTTGTACTTTACTTTCAATTTCGGCTAAAGCTGACTCTTGAACTTCAAATACCAATTCATCGTGTACTTGCATCAATAGCTTCACACGACCATCGCCTTCCGCTTGAATCCACTCATCCACTAACAACATCGCTTTCTTGATGATGTCTGCCGCCGTACCTTGCATTGGCGCATTGATCGCCGCACGCTCAGCGGCTTTACGACGCATGCCATTACGAGATTGAATTTCAGGCAGGTGCAAACGACGACCGTAAATGGTTTCAACGAAGCCTTGCTCTGAAGCAGCGCTGCGTGTGTCTTCCATGTACTGCATTACACCAGGGTAGCGTTCAAAGTAAGTGTCCATGTAGTGCTGTGCTTCACCACGAGGAATACCCAGTTGCTTAGCCAAGCCAAAGGCACTCATGCCGTAAATAAGGCCGAAGTTAACGGCTTTAGCACGACGACGCTGTTCAGTGGTAACTTGATCAATAGCCACGCCGATAATCTCAGCAGCCGTTGCCGCGTGAATATCTTTGCCTTGTTGGAACGCTTCCAGCAGCGCTTTATCACCCGATAGGTGCGCCATGATACGCAATTCAATTTGAGAGTAATCGACCGCTAGGATCTTCCAACCATGTTGTGCAACGAATGCTTGGCGAATACGACGACCCTCTTCATTACGAATTGGGATATTTTGTAGGTTTGGATCCGTCGAAGACAAACGACCGGTTGCCGTTACCGCTTGGTGGTAAGAAGTATGAACGCGACCCGTTTCAGCGTTGATCATCTTCGGTAGTTTATCTGTGTACGTCGACTTAAGCTTCGCAAGACCACGATACTCAATGATCAGCTTAGGCAACGGGTAATCAAGGGCCAGCTCTTGCAACACTTCTTCGTTAGTTGAAGGCGCACCTGATGGCGTTTTCTTGATAACAGGCAGACCCATTTTTTCAAACAGGATCGCTTGCAGCTGTTTTGGCGAGTTCATGTTGAACTCTTGCTCTGCAATCTCGTAGGCTTTCTGTTCTAACTCATCCAGACGAACCGCAATCTCTTGTGATTGAGCCCCTAAGAGCATGTCATCGATGAATACGCCAGTACGCTCAATGCGAGACATCACAGGAATCAGTGGTACTTCGATTTCTTCATAGATGGTTTTAAGCTTTTCATCTTGCTCGATGTTTTCCATCAGGCGGTTATGCAGACGTAGTGTCACGTCAGCATCTTCTGCAGCGTATGGAGACGCTTCACCCAGCTCAATCTGGTTGAAAGTAAGTTGTTTCTTACCTTTACCTGCGATTTGCTCAAATGAGATGCAGCTATGCTGTAGGAAGCGTAGCGCTAGGCTGTCCATATCGTGCTTGCCACCTACGCTATTGAAAACGTAAGAAGCCAACATAGTATCGTGTTTGATGCCTTTCATCTCGATACCGTAGCGCGCTAGCACACTCATATCGTACTTCAGGTTTTGACCCACTTTTGCTTGAGCATCATCTTCAAGAATCGGCTTAAGCTGTTCAAGTACCCAATCACGATCCAGCTGCTGCGGTGCATCTAGGTAATCATGAGCAACCGGCACATAAGCAGCAACGCCTTCTTCGGTTGCGAATGACAAGCCAACGAGGTTCGCGACCATGTAATCTAAGCTGTCTGTTTCAGTGTCGAAAGCAAACAATTCAGCTGCTTTAAGCTTTTCTAGCCAAACATTGAATGACGCTTCATCTAGAATCGTTTCGTAGTTACTGCGATCAATTGTCACGGCAGACGTATTCATCTCCACGGTAGACGTTGCTGCAGAAGCACTGCTGCGTACCGCACCAGATCCCGTTGCTGCAGATCTTTCATCCGCCTCAACCACACCACTGCCACCTTCAAGCAGCTCGTTCAACCAAGATTTGAAAACCAGTTGGCCGTATAGTTTGATCAGCTCGTCGATATTTGGCTGTGCTTTGACGAGTGACTCTGGTGTCTCTTCGAGTTCAACATCTAACTTAATCGTCGCAAGCTGGTAAGACATATCAGCATTGTCTTTATTATCAGCCAGCTTCTTAGCCATGGTTTTCGAACCACGGAAACCAAGCGCCGCAATATCATCAAGATTTTGATACAACTTTTCGATACTACCGATACCTTGCAGCAATGCCGTCGCAGTCTTATCGCCAACACCTGGAATGCCCGGAATGTTATCCACTTTATCGCCCATCAACGCGAGATAATCGATAATAAGCTCAGGCGGAATACCAAACTTCTCAATAACACCTTCACGATCCATCACCACGTTGGTCATGGTGTTGATCAGAGTAACGTTGTCATCGACCAGCTGCGCCATATCTTTATCACCGGTACTAATAAGCACAGGCATACCCATCGCAGAAGCTTGAGAAGCCAACGTACCAATCACGTCATCTGCTTCAACGCCGGGAATAGAGATAAGTGGTAAACCCATCGCACGAATCACATTGTGCAATGGTTCTATCTGGCAACGAAGATCGTCAGGCATAGGTGGGCGGTTTGCTTTGTACTCTGGGTACATATCATCACGGAACGTTTTCCCTTTCGCATCAAAAATAACCGCAATACGGTCAGAAGCAAATTGACGCATCATGCTGCGTAGCATGTTAACCACACCATAAACAGCATTCGTTGGGATATCACCATTGCTCATGGTGCCAGGGTAAGCATGGAACGCGCGATATAGGTAAGAAGAGCCATCGATCAGAATCAATGGATTATCAGGAATACGAGCCATAATGTTTGTGAATCCAGTAAGTACAGAAATTATCTGTTAAGAATGCCACGTCTGTTGGTTGGATTCTACGTTGTCGATCTGTATCCGTTCACTCGGTTGTGTTCGTAATAATCGATTTGTTGTTATTTTTTGTTCTTAGACACAAGCGTTCTGTGGATAACTCTGTTTATATTATTTACCCACCCTGTTGAGAACTAAGGTAAACCACCAAAAAAACGTAAATAAACCATTGAAAATAAAGGATAAAATTACAGATCGAACATATGATCAACGATCTTTTCTCGATCTTGCATTGTGGAAAAGAATGCTGATGGCGTTTTATTCATAAAAAAACGTGCCACTAAATATGCATCTTGTTGAAATGGAGGTATAAAAAAAGCGACACCCGAAGATGTCGCCTAGCAAAAACCGGTAAAGCCATTCAAATTGAATACCACAGCTTTACCTAAAAGCTATAAATTACACTGGAAGCAATGTGAGCAATGTCGTGTCAAAAAGAACTTAGTACAAGTTCGCGAGAATTCTGTTGGGTAACCAAGTAAATACTTGAGTACTTAACATCCTTGTGAACATTTCCTCATTCCCTAAGACGAAGTTAATAATAATGATTCTCATTTAATAGTCAACACTTAAATGATAATAAATCTCATTTAATTTATAAACCGTTAGCCACAGTGCTCAAATTTGCTTCAGAAAATGAATTCTATGGGCATTAATGTCTTCTTTTTCTTCTAATTTTTCGATTAGGTAACCGTTTTTCAATAACAGACGCAGCATCGCGGGAAACAGGTTACGAGATTTCACTTTCAGCTGTTGGTAGCCCTGTTGCTTCACCCACTGTTCTTGAGTATCTAATTGCGCCTGTGCAACACCTTTATTCCTTGCGATCGGTAACACGCCCCCAAACCAGCTGTAAAACGTGTTTTCATCCAATTCATAACCGATCTTAAAACCCAGTAACACACCCGCCTCTTCAGCAACGAGGAGCAGGCTTGTTTTACCCGCTAATCGCTCCGATAAAGACGCTACACTCTCTTTTTTGGCGAACTCGGTAATCTGTTCAACAACAGAAACAACCTCTTCTAATGATCCTTCACGCACAATGACAGACATCTTGTTTCATCCTCATAAAACAAAAGGGCTGGCACAACGGCCAACCCTTTGGTGATCATATGGTTTGCTTGATCGTACTTACCTGCCTTGCAAGTGCTCAGCAGCTTGTGCGTTATCTTCAGCAAGCCACTCTGCGACATCTTTAGCGAAATACGTCAGGACGCCATCAGCGCCAGCACGCTTAAAGCACAACAGTGATTCCATGACGGTTTCGCGCTCTTTCAGCCAGCCGTTTTGAATCGCCGCTTTGTGCATCGCGTATTCACCAGATACTTGGTAAGCAAACGTAGGCGCTTGCAGTTCGTGCTTAACACGACGAACAATATCAAGGTAAGGCATGCCTGGTTTCACCATCACCATGTCCGCACCTTCATTAAGATCCATCGCGACTTCATGAATTGCTTCATCGCTGTTGGCTGGATCCATCTGGTAGTTCTTCTTGTTACCACCTTTCAGGTTCGAAGCACTGCCAACTGCATCACGGAATGGGCCGTAGTAGCACGATGCATATTTTGCAGAGTACGCCATGATTTGAGTATGAATGTAGCCAGCTTCTTCTAACGCTTCACGGATTTTACCAATACGGCCATCCATCATGTCTGACGGTGCAACCACATCAGCACCCGCTTCAGCGTGTGATAGTGCCTGCTTGATTAAGACTTCAGTCGTCTCGTCATTCATCACGTAACCATCTTCATCGATGATGCCGTCTTGACCATGAGTAGTGAACGGATCCAGTGCTACGTCAGTAATCACACCCATATTTGGCACGTGCTCTTTGAGTAAGCGTACTGCTCGTTGTACCAAACCTTCTGAGTTATGAGCTTCAGCCGCGCATAAACTTTTCGCATCTTGGTTCACTACCGGAAACAGAGCAATCGCAGGAACACCCAATTTTGACAGGTAATCCGCTTCCTCAAGCATAAGATCGATAGACAGGCGTTCAACACCTGGCATTGACTCGACAGGTTCACGACGCTCTTTACCCATAAGAATAAACATTGGGTAAATGAGGTCATCCACAGACAATTGATTTTCTGCCATTAGGCGACGGCTAAAGTCGTGCTTACGCATACGGCGCATACGACGACCTGGGAATTGACCTTGAATTGAAACAGACACTAGATTCTCCTTGCCTAGTCTAAGCACCAAAATGCTCAGATATGAAAGTGCTAAATACAGGCAAAAGCATATCACTGATGGCTCAGGACGCTAACAGTAAAATATAAAACCCACTCAAAAACAGGGATAAATGGCAAAAAATGACCTTCTCCTCACACTGCCGTATACTCATGACAACTCAGAAAAGACCGCTTTCAGGACACAACAATGATCGACACCCATGCCCATATTTACGCGAGCGAATTCGATGAAGACCGCGAACAAGTCGTGCAACGCGCGCTTGCTCAAGGTATTGATACCATTCTGCTGCCGAACATCGATTTAGAATCTATCGAGCCAATGCTCGCGACGGAAGCTCAGTTTCCTGAGGTGTGTCGTTCAATGATGGGCTTACACCCTTGTTATGTGGATGCGAATATCGAGCAAACCCTCAAAACCATTCGAGCTTGGTTTGATAAACATGACTTTATCGCGGTGGGTGAGATTGGTATCGACTTGTACTGGGATAAAACCTTTAAAGCCGAACAAGAGATGGCCTTTGTGACTCAACTGCAGTGGGCAAAAGAGCTCGATCTACCTGTGGTGATCCACACTCGTGATTCTATTGAAGAGACACTTGCTCTACTTCGTAAAGAGCAAGATGGCAGCTTACGCGGCGTATTCCACTGTTTTGGCAGTAGCTTAGAGGAAGCTCAAGCGATCAACGAGCTAGGCTTTCATTTAGGTTTAGGCGGCGTATCGACCTTTAAGAACTCGGGGATGGATAAGGTGATTCCACATCTTGATATGAATTACGTCATCCTAGAGACAGATTGCCCATACTTAGCACCAACACCGAATCGCGGTAAACGTAACGAGCCCGCGTACACCGAACTGGTGGCAAAACGCATCGCTGAATTACGCGGAATTACCCTTGAAGAAGTCGAAAATATAACCACCATCAATGCTAGATCATTGTTTAATCTATGATGAATCTATTAATAAGTAATTATTACGGATTTATCCTCAATTTATTTGAGAAAACAATGTGATATGTATACTATCAACCGCCTGCATATGGAGGTAGTTGATTATGTGTGATCATTCACAACACTTACAACGTCAACATCGAACTCTATGGCATAAAATTTGGGGCATCAAAGAGCTCTATATATGTCAGAACTGTGGTTATCAGTTAAAGATTCGATAAACAGACATAATAAAAAAGCGGCCTAGGGCCGCTTTTTTATTATGTGATTGTTACTGAAGAACTCTAACGACCATGCTCATCCGTAATGACTACTGCTTTTATAGCATCTGCGAACATAGCATCTGCGAACATAGCATCTGCAAACATGGCATATGCGAATTAAGCATCTGCGAATTAAGACTCCGCTTCTTCCTCTTCATCCGCATCTGGTTTACGCACATAGAAACGCGCGAAGAACAGACCAATCTCAAACAGAATACACATTGGAATCGCCAACAGTGTCTGCGAAATCATATCAGGCGGCGTTAGCATCATGCCGACAATAAACGCACCTACAACAATGTAAGGACGCTTCTCTGCCAGTTCTTTAGGTGTCGTTGCACCCGTCCAACATAGCAAGATAATGGCGACTGGCACTTCAAAAGCGATACCAAAGGCAAAGAACAGCGCGAGCACAAAATCAAGGTAACTCGATATGTCGGTTGCGAACTCTACTCCCCCTAATGATATGGCGGTAAAAAAGCCAAATACCAACGGGAATACAATGAAGTAAGCGAACGCCACACCACAGTAAAACAGCAATGAGCTTGAAGCCAATAACGGCATGATCAAGCGCTTCTCATGCTTGTATAAGCCCGGAGCGACAAAAGCCCACACCTGATACAAAATAAACGGAACCGCGAGGAATATAGACGCGATCAAGGTCAGTTTTAAGGGTGTGAAAAATGGTGACGCTACATCAGTTGCGATCATCGTCGCGCCTTCAGGTAAGCGATCTACCAAAGGTGCAGAGACGAACTCATAAATATCATTAGCGAAATAAATTAGCCCAACAAACACCACCAGAACAGCAACAATCGCGCGCAATAGGCGATTACGCAGTTCTAGAAGATGGCTAATTAAAGGCTGTGTCTGCTCAGTCGAAGACATGTCAAACCTCTTAAACAGGAAGATCGAAAAGGAGCCGCGTGTATCTATCCAGTTGAATTGGTATCCACTTGAATAGTTATTTACTTAAATAGCTGTCTACTTAAATAACTACATAAGTATCTGGCGACTCCTCCTTGCGAGACTATTCGGCTTTCTTATCTGACGGTGCTGAAGCTTCACTGTTGACCTGAATGGTTTCAGATTCCACAGTTTCCGTGACACTAGGTTCAGTCTCACTCGGCTTATCAGACTCAGGCTTAGCATACGGGCGTTGAACTTGAGCAGCGGCCTGCTTAAGTTCATCAACTGATGCTTTTAGGTCTGGAGATAAATCTTCCATACCCATTTTTTCCGCCTTGCGTAGGTTTTCTTGCAGCTCTTGCACCTTAAGCTCGTGAGAAAGTTCATCTTTCACACTGTTTGCCATGCTTTTCGCTTGTCCAACAAACTTGGAAATACTGCGAATCGCCACAGGCAAACGCTCAGGTCCTAAAACGACTAACCCAACGACAGATATTAATACCAGTTCCCAAAAACCGATATCAAACACGATTTACGCCTGCTCTTTGTCTTTCTTTGTTTCAGCAGTCGTTTCAGCGCTAGCTTCTTTCTTCTGCTGTTCAATGTTCTTTGGTTCAAAGTCTGCGTCTTTCTTATCTGCAGGCTTATCTTCATCGCTCATTGCTTTTTTGAAGCCTTTCACCGCTGAACCTAAGTCACCGCCCATGCCGCGCAGTTTCTTCGTTCCGAAAAGTAAAATTACAATCACAGCAATGATTAGAAGTTGCCAAATACTGATACCACCCATTGTCATTGTCCTCGGGTCTGTCTACACATAAAAAATATTAAGGGAGTCTACTGTCTAACGACGGTAAGCTCGCCAACTTAGCAGCCAAAATGTGACACCTGCGATGCCACAGCCCATAGATAGCTGCTCATAAGGGCTTGAAACTAATATTGCGGAGCATACGACTAAAGTAGCTCCAACGCCAAACAAAAACTTTCCTGTTGCTTGCTGACGCTTACTATCTCGGTAACCTTGATAAAGCTGATCCATTCTGTGGTTCATGGCTTTACCTTGGCGCAAGCTGTCATAAAGTAGCTCTGGCAGCTCTGGCAGTTTCTCTGCCCAGAATGGCGCACGCTCTTTTACTGCGTTAATCACAGCTTGCGGCCCCACCTGATTCATCATCCAGGTTTCAAGGAAAGGCTTCGCCGTTGCCCACAAATCAAGTTGCGGATACAGCTGACGGCCTAGGCCTTCGACATACAACAAGGTCTTCTGAAGAAGCACCAACTGAGGTTGAACCTCCATGTTGAAACGTCTTGCTGTATTAAATAAGTTTAGCAACACATGGCCAAATGAGATCTCGCCAAGTGGTTTTGCAAAAATTGGCTCACACACCATGCGAATCGCGAACTCGAAATCGTTAACGTTGGTGTCGTGTGGTACCCAACCTGAATCCACGTGCAGCTCTGCGACCTTACGGTAATCTCGATTGAAGAAGGCCAGCAGGTTCTCTGCTAAATAACGCTTATCTTCGCTGTTGAGCGTACCAACAATGCCACAATCCAAACCAATCCACTGAGGGTTATCCGGATTTTCTGGATTAACGAATACGTTACCCGGGTGCATGTCGGCATGGAAAAAGCTGTCTCGGAATACTTGAGTGAAGAATACCGTCACGCCACGTTCTGCCAACAATTTCATGTTGGTGCCGTTGGCGTTTAGAGTTTCAATATCGGAAACCTGAATACCATAGATTCGCTCTGACACCATCAGGGTTTCACTGCTTAAATCAGGGATAACCTCTGGGACATACAGCTCTTCGCTGCCTTCAAAATTACGTCGCAGCTGAATGGCATTGGCTGCCTCTCGGCGCAGGTCCAGTTCATCAATTAACGTTTTTTCGTACTCGTGAACGACCTCAACCGGTTTCAAACGACGTGCTTCAGGAAGCGACTTAGCGACTATACGCGCCATTCGGTGCATCAGTTTTAGATCTGCATCAATCACCGGGCGAATATCAGGGCGAATTACCTTCAGAACAATCTCGCGGCCGCTCTCTTTAAGCTTTGCCGTATGCACCTGAGCGATAGAAGCCGAGGCCAGTGGCTCGATGTCAAAGTCGGTAAACCAGTTATCTAAACTGCCACCCAGTGCCTTTTCCATATCTTGCTTGGCCAATGCACCATCAAATGGAGCGACTTGGTCTTGCAATAAAGCCAATTGATCAGCGATATGAGGAGGGAACAGATCACGACGTGTCGACATCATTTGACCAAACTTGATCCACACTGGCCCAAGTTCTTGCAGCGCAAGGCGTAAGCGATGACCCAACTCTTTATCTTGATGCTTGTTCTTAAGCCAAAACAGTGACTTTCGCGCCAGTAAAGGAGCTTTAGTCAAATGGTGCTCAGGCATCAATTCATCAAGGCCGTACTCTAACTGTACCTTGATAATATGATAAAGACGTTTCAGTTCTGTTGGGGTCATATTTTCTCCAACAGAGCGTTCAACTTAGCTTCAAGGCGAGCTACCGAGCTTTTTACGTCATCAACCTGATCGCAAAAATGCACCACTTCTAACGGAGCCGGTGCAATCTTCCACTCTTCTGTCAGAACCTGAGCAACATGGTTTTGATGCTTAGTTGCTTGCTTCGCCACAAAACCACCGACGTTTTTAACGCCTTGTACCAAGGTATGCGCAACCACATCGCCCGTTACGCGCGATAGCCACTCTTCTAAGTCCGGCTTGCAGTCTGTCATCAGCTGAGCAAATTTTTGTGCGAGTTGAATGTCACCCTCTAAGATCAGCTTATCTTGCTTGATCAGCTTGGTGATGTTCGATTGCTCACGCAGTTCAGGCAGTACCGATAGGTTCAAAGATAGGTAGCAATCAGGCTGCCCTTCATATTCAGACAACACATCGATTTGTTGGCTAAAAACGAAAGTGAGAGTTTTATTCAGCTCTTTCAAATTAACTTGAATGATCTGCCCCTTTAAACGAGACAAACGACGAACCAAGGCTGGATCATCGTTCACGAAAGTATTTAAAGAGGTTTCAATAACCGCGGTGACCAATGGATCAAATGGCATGACTGTCCTTACCTTTGAAAACGGATAAGCGTTAACCTATCCGTTCTGTCTTTATTCTTATTTTTTAGCACGCCCTACGAGCCTGCTACCAAGTTCGACTAGAACTTGTAACCACGGTGCAGCGCAACAATGCCGCCCGTTAGGTTGAAGTATTTTGTATTTTCAAAACCCGCTTCTTGCATCATGCCTTCCAAGGTTTCTTGGTTAGGGTGCATGCGGATTGATTCTGCAAGGTAACGATAGCTGTCTGCGTCGTTGGCAATCAGCTCACCCATTTTTGGCAACAGGTGGAAAGAGTAGGCATCGTAAACCTTTGATAGAGGTTCAAGTACTGGCTTAGAAAACTCAAGAACCAACAGACGACCGCCCGGCTTCAGCACACGGTACATTGAACGCAGCGCTTGGTCTTTGTCGGTAACATTACGCAGACAGAAGCTGATGGTAATGCAATCGAAGTAGTTATCTGGGAAAGGCAGCTCTTCAGCATTGGCTTGAACGTAATGTACGTTGCCAACAATACCGCTATCACGCAGTTTATCGCGGCCAACATTCAGCATTGAGTTGTTGATATCAGCAAGAACCACATGGCCTTTTTCACCCACGATACGCGAGAATTTCGCAGTCAGGTCGCCAGTACCACCACCAAGATCTAGGATACGTTGACCAGGGCGAACGCCACTGCAATCAATCGTGAATCGCTTCCACAAGCGGTGAACACCACCCGACATTAAGTCATTCATGATGTCGTATTTAGCGGCTACAGAGTGAAATACCTCTGCTACTTTCGCGACTTTTTCGTCTTTTGCGACTGTTTCGAAACCAAAGTGTGTGGTTTCTGACTCTACTGCTGAATTTGTCTGCACGCTTGTGTCCATAATGCTGTTATCTACCATGGTAAGTTCTCATCGACAGTACACTCTCTATTTAGAGGCGCTGCGGCCGATTAGTTTACTTTATCCTCAGTAGGTTGTCTTTCTACTAAAGAGACATTTTCTGAAAAAGCCTCATTTTGCGCCATTTCAGCCAAGCCTACCGAAATCGGTTTCTTCACCTCAACACCCAATTGCTTGAAGCTTTCCGCCTGACGGATCACATTGCCACGCCCAGTCACTAGCTTATTCATCGCTCCTTGGTAGCTTTGGTTGGCTCTATCTAATGAACTGCCGAGACCTTCCATATCATCAACGAACAGGCGTAATTTGTCGTAAAGCTTGCTCGCACGTTCCGCGATAACTTGCGCGTTCTGATTCTGTCTATCGTTGCGCCACAAGTTATCAATGGTACGCAGTGCCACCAGCAAGGTGGTTGGGCTAACCAAGATAATGTTTTGCTCCATCGCATCTTTAACTAAGCTAGGGTCGGCTTGAATCGCCACCTGAAACGCAGGTTCTACCGGAATAAACATCAACACATAATCAAGGCTCTGTATGCCTTTGAGTTGATGATAATCCTTCTGGCTCAAGCCTTTAATGTGCGCACGCAATGAAGCCAAGTGATCACGTAATGCAGCATCACGTTGTTGATCAGTTTCAGCATTGAAGTAACGCTCAAACGCCACCAAAGCCATTTTTGAATCCACCACCACTTGCTTGTCTTGTGGCAGATGCACAATCACATCCGGCTGGTAACGCTTGCCCGCATCGTTTTGCAAGTTCACTTGAGTTTGATATTCATGGCCTTCGCGCAGCCCTGATTCTGCCAGCACCCGTGCCAGTACTACTTCGCCCCAGTTGCCCTGCTGTTTGTTATCGCCCTTTAGTGCTTGGGTCAGATTAACCGCTTCACGTGTCATGCTCTCATTAAGACGTTGCAGGTTTTTAAGCTCATGTACTAAGGTGTGACGCTCTTTGGCTTCTTGGCTAAAGCTGTCGTTCACTTGTTTCTTGAAGCCTTCTAGTTGCTCTTTCAGCGGCGACAACAAACCCTCTAAGCTTTGCTTGTTTTGTTGATCGACCTTAGCGGTTTTGCTCTCAAACAGTTGATTCGCTAACAGTTCAAACTGCTGCTTAAGTCGAGATTCTGCTTGTTCTAGCAGTTGCAGCTTTTCACTGTTGGCGAGGTTTTCTTGATCATGTCTTGCTTCTTGCTCGCGAAGATCAGCCTCTAACTCAGACTTATGCTCCTTAAGAACATTGATATCATCGGCATACTGTTGGCGCTCTTGCTTGACCGCCTCAAAGTAGCGCAGCTTTTCCATCGCGGCCATCACCTTGCCATGCGCTTGCTTGAGCTCGAATGCCGCTTTGTCTCGGTCATCATCCAACTCATTGAGCTCTTGTTGCGCCTCTGCGAGCGAGGATTTGAGCTGGGATTGTTGAGACTCATGCAGCAAACGGTCGGACTCTAGCTGCTGTTCAAGAAGTCGCTGTTGAAAAGAGAACTTCTGTTTGATCCACCAACCCACCACACCGCCGCTGACGAGCGCGCCAGAAATAGCAGCAATAAGCGGTGCTTGATGTTCGATAATCCATTGCATGATAATGATTTAGCCTAATTGGAAGTAACTCATTAAATGGTATTTTGATACTGGATAAATGTCCAGTTTGCCGTATTAAATTTCGACAGATAGACTAGGCGCTCCGTATTCTGTCCCATCAAATTAGAATGAGTTGCTATGAACGAACGTCGTGCCTTGGGCTTTGGCCTTTCCGCGGTATTACTGTGGTCAACAGTTGCTACTGCTTTTAAGCTGACCCTTGCTGAGTTTTCACCGATTCAAATGCTGACCATTGCCAGCATAGTGTCATCGATGGCACTCATCGCCATCTGCGCCTTTCAAGGCAAGCTTTCTCAGCTGAGTACTACGTTCCTTTCAAACCCTTGGTATTACCTACTGCTCGGCTTGGTCAATCCACTGGCCTACTACCTGATTCTATTCAAAGCATACGACCTATTGCCTGCATCTCAAGCGCAGGCCATTAACTACAGCTGGGCAATCACGCTAACCTTGATGGCGGCGGTTTTTCTCGGACAAAAGATTCGTAAGCAAGATTGGATTGCTTGTACCTTCAGTTATGCGGGTGTGGTGGTCATTGCCACCAAAGGCGATGTGCTAGGAATGCAGTTCGATAGTCCACTCGGTGTGGCTCTGGCGCTACTTTCAACCTTGCTTTGGGCGGGATACTGGATTCTAAACACCAAAAACAAGGCTGACCCTGTGATTGGCGTATTGCTTGGTTTCTTAGTGGCATTACCTTTCGCGATCGGTTTAACCCTTTACGAAGGCGAGAGCTTTAGTCAAATCACAGCAAAAGGTTGGATGGCTGTGACTTACGTAGGCCTGTTTGAGATGGGCATTACCTTTGTCTTATGGCTATCAGCACTGAAGCTGACCAACAACACAGCGCGTATCAGCAATCTGATTTTTGCGTCACCGTTTATCTCGTTGATGCTACTTTCCACTATTATCGGCGAAGAGATTCACCCAGCGACCCTGTTTGGCTTGGTACTGATCATTGCCGGCTTGGTGATTCAACAGGTCAAGTTTTCAAAAAACAAACCTGCGTGACTGAGTAAATGAGCTAAAAGACTCGATTGAGCACGAAAATCTATCGATAAGTTCGAATCTAGAGCTAGATTACCGCTTATAGATACAAAAATGGCGAGTCCTATGACTCGCCACTTTTGTATAAATTGAAACCTAATCGGTAAGCAAAAAGCTTAAACCCACTGGCCTGCTGCAAAGCCAGAGCTCCAACACCATTGGAAGTTGTAGCCACCTAACCAACCTGTTACGTCCATGACTTCACCGATGAAGTAAAGGCCAGACACGCTCTTACATTCCATGGTTTTTGAAGAGAGGTGGTTGGTGTCAACGCCGCCTAGAGTTACTTCCGCAGTACGGTAACCTTCGGTGCCGTTTGGCGCTATTTTCCAGTTCTCTAGATGCTCTACAATGTCATTCAGCTGTTTTTCATTGAACTGCTTGAGCGGCTTGTCTTCCAGCTCTTTGCGGTCAATCAGTACTTCTACAAAACGCTTTGGTAATGCTTTCGCTAAGGTGTTTTTCAGGCTCTGATTTGGGTGTTTCTCACGAGAGTTTTCAAGTAGTTCAGTAACGTCCACTTCTGGTACTAGATTAATCGAAACCGATTGACCCGCTTTCCAGAACGAAGAAATTTGCAATACCGAAGGGCCAGATAAGCCGCGGTGAGTAAACAGCAACGCTTCTTTGAATAAGGTACCATCTTGCGCGGTGATCTCGGCAGGAATCGCGATTCCTGAAAGCTCAGCAAAGGCTTCTTTGTCTTCTTTATGCAGAGTAAATGGTACCAAACCCGCTGTAGTCGGCATCACAGACAAACCAAACTGCTCGGCAATCTTATAGCCAAATGGCGTCGCGCCTAGTTTCGGCATCGATAAACCGCCCGTCGCCACGACAAGTGAGTCACACTCAACTTCGTCGGTATTGAGGTGCATCTTAAAGCCAGCGTCTGTTTTTTCGATTGAGTGAACATCACAACGGTAGCGCTGTTCAACTTTCGCCTGCTTACACTCTTCAAACAACATGCTCACGATGTCTTTTGCAGTGTGGTCATTCACACAAAACAATTGGCCGTGGTCTCGCTCTTCGAACTCAATACCGTACTTGCTCACCATCGAGATAAAATCCCAGTTGGTGTATTGAGATAAGGCTGACTTCACGAAGTGAGGGTTGTTACACAGGAAGTTGTTGGCTGAAACATCATAGTTAGTGAAGTTACAACGGCCGCCACCTGAGATTAAAATTTTTCTGCCTGGTTTCTTTGCATGATCAACCACCAGCACTCGTCGGCCACGTTTACCCGCTTCCGCAGCACACATTAAACCCGCGGCGCCCGCACCAATTACGATTACATCAAACTTTTCACTCATTGGGGTTCTGCTTTCTTCACTTTTGCACCTCGAGTACGCCCTGTTCTCGAAATGCCACCAATAAAAAAGGATGTGCATAAACAGCACATCCTTACTAATTGCTCGCTATTCTAGCGGCAATTTTAAACTTTGCAATTGATGTTCAATTGTACAATTTGCAGACAGCAGCAAACCACTACTTGGCTTAGCGAACCAACAACCGAAGCTTTACACCAAAACCTAAACTCTACTTCACACGTACTAAATAACTTAGACGATGAAAGAAGAAAGCAACGTTACACCCAGCAGAGCGGAAGAAAGTATAAACAACTGTCTTACGCGATCACACTTCGACATAAACACTTCGTCGTGGTGATGGTGATACTCTTTGCTTTTGATGTAACTAAACAAGCGAACCTGCTTGGTCATATTGCCATGAGTTGTGAAGAATCCACCTCCGTCTACTTGTTGATAAAGTAGAGGATGTGCTTCTCGCATTATATAAATGAGTGTTCTTAGCGCAGTAAAATATCGCGCCCAGTTCACGCAAGTCACAACCATTAGTGCAAATAGAATAGTGTCGCCGCTGATCATCCTTTCCTCCCTACATCTTCATAAGAAAACTCAAAAGAAAAAGATAATCAGTGTCTTTCCCGTACTACCTAAACGGCAGGAGCTTCCATAATTGAAGATGAACCATCTTTTGCCAATTGCGCTAGGTCTTTATCAATAAAGAACAGTGCTTTACCGTCTTCACCAACAAGCTCTAGCTTATCCAATACACCTTTAAACAACTTCTCTTCTTCGTGTTGCTCTGCAACGTACCATTGCAGGAAGTTAAAGGTTGAGTAATCTTGTGTGCTGAAAGCAACGTGAGCCAGTTTGTTGATCTTTTGAGTAATCATCTGCTCATGTTCGTAAGTTTCACGGAACACAGCACCAAGGCTATCAAATTCATGTTTCGGCGCTTCAATCGCACCTAGAATTGGCATTGCACCTGTTTCACTTACGTAAGTGAAAAGACGCTGCATATGTTCCATTTCTTCTACTGCATGAACACGCAGAAACTCTGCTGCACCTTCAAATCCTTTGTCTTCACACCAAGCACTCATTTGTAAGTATAGATTGGATGAGAAAAATTCTAGGTTAATTTGATCATTCAGTTGCTCAACCATAGTTTTTGACAGCATTTAAGACTCCTAATTACATCCTCAATTTTCTCTACTATATCACTATTTAATGAATATCTCGCAGGCCATTAGTTAACCAATATTTCGAGCGGTCATTACGCAAGACAGTGGATATGAGATCACTTCAGCAAAAAAAGCCATCGCATAGTGCAATCTTAAATCAGACAATGAATAAAGGAGGTAGCGATATGAGTTACAAACATATTTTGGTCGCGGTCGATTTATCAGAAGACAGCAAATTAATTGTGGATAAAGCGGTAGCATTGGCTAAGCCATTGGAAGCCAAAGTCTCTTTTATCCATATCGATATTAACTACGCAGAGCTGTATACCGGCCTGATTGATATCAACATGGCAGAAACCCAACATAACGCGATGGAAGCATCTCGAGTTCAGCTGCAAAATTTTGCTGAGCATGCTCAATACCCAATCACCCATACCTTAGTAGGCAGTGGCGATTTGAGTCATGAGCTGTGTGACACCATCAACGAGTTCAATGTTGATTTGGTGGTTTGTGGTCACCATCAAGATTTCTGGAGCAAGCTACTTTCTTCAACACGACAACTGATCAACGCCTCTCCGGTTGATATGCTGGTCGTGCCTCTAAGAGATTCAGAAGACTAATGAATTAAGGTTAGGTAACATACAGCTCATATCTTATTAACGAAGTTTTACTATGAGCTATTTAGCTGGTGTTACCCTCCTATGGGCCTTCTCCTTTAGCCTGATCGGCGTTTACCTTGCTGGTCAGGTTGATGCTTGGTTCTCTGTACTGATGCGTGTTGCCCTTGCCGGTATCGTGTTTCTTCCTTTCCTTAAGTTCCGTGGCGTCTCGCGTAAGCTGATCGCTAAATTGATGGCCATTGGTGGCATCCAGCTTGGCTTAATGTACTGCTTCTACTATCAGTCTTTCTTGCTGCTATCCGTTCCTGAAGTCCTTTTGTTTACCGTTTTTACCCCAATTTACGTCACGCTTATTTATGATTTCCTCAAAGGGCAATTCTCTCCGTGGTACTTAGTGACTGCGGCAATTGCGGTATTGGGCGCGGTATTCATTAAATTTGCGGGCATCAATGAGAACTTTTTAGTTGGCTTCCTCGTCGTGCAAGGCGCGAACCTGTGCTTTGCTATCGGTCAGGTGAGTTACAAGGTGGTGATGGAGAAGGAATCGACTGAATTACCTCAGCGAACCGTATTTGGTTACTTCTACTTGGGGGCGTTATGCGTCGCTTCCGTTGCTTTCATGCTACTGGGCAATCCAGAGAAGCTGCCAACCACCACTCTTCAATGGGGAATCCTTATCTACCTTGGCTTGATTGCTTCGGGGCTGGGTTACTTTATGTGGAATAAAGGCGCGTGCATGGTCAATGCTGGCGCACTGGCTGTGATGAACAATGTCTTAGTTCCAGCTGGCCTTGTGGTGAACATCCTGATTTGGAACAGAGATGTCGATTTGGTTCGATTGTCTATTGGTGGTGCCGTTATCTTGTTCTCTTTGTTCGTCAATGAGACGTGGGTGAAGAAGCGCGTAGCGAGAGATGCTAGTAATGCCTAGCGCGTTGAGCTAACAATCTTTATTAACTAATAAGCTTTGTTTGACTAGCAAGATTCTTATTTAAAATAATACCCAGAAAGCAAAAGAGCGACCGTAGGTCGCTCTTTTTAAATCATCTGTGTAGCAATAAGCTCTTCGAATTAACTTCAGTGGATGTGATTGTGGCTCACCACCTGAGTCTTACTTTCAGTGAAGGCAACGTCATCAAGTTGTAGGTTGATGCGTTCCAGGTCACTTTCCAGTTTTTGGCTTTTCTTAAACAGCTTTTGCTGCTTCTTAATCATCTTCGCGAGCTTTTTGTTGTACTTCTCTTGTTTCTTCGCCGCTTTCTTCGCTTGTTTGAGTTCAGCTTTCTCATCGCCGCTCGCCTTCCCCATCAGTTTTTTCAGCTTGGCTTTTTTCAACGCGACTTTATCCGCTTTTTCTACGATAGCAGGATCAAAGATTTGTACCGTTGGCTCAACGCTGTCCATTACCTCGATAAGAGAAACTTCTGGAGTTGGCAATGTTTCAGCAAGTAGACCACACGCGACTTTTTCTTCAGCGGGTTTATTCTGACAATCAATCGGTGGGATGGCTGTTGGTTTGCATAGATTCGCTTGATCCGACGATGAGCGCGCACAAGAGCGGCACACGAACTTTGGTTCAGTGACCAAGCTGTGGATTTCTCCCAAGTGTTCGGTGATATCTCGACGGTTTAACTTACAAAAGCGTTTAGCCATGCTACAACTCCAGCTAAGAATAATAATGATTCTTAGTTAGATATACATCCGTAACGCGACTATCGCAAGTGTTAAATAGTGATTTATCGTATTTATGACGGGAAACTTTCTTAGCGTGTCTCTAAGTTATTGATGTCTTAACTAGGTCATTGATGCTTTCACATAGACATCAAAACGGTTCTTTTTGGTTTCGATCGCCATGCTCGGCTTTTGCTCATCTAACCATGCTGCGTAATCCGGCCTTTTGACCACAACTCGCTTAGATGCGAGTTTAAGGGCTGGTTGCAATAAAGCATCAGCATCCATATCGGCACCCACCAATGATTGGAATACACGCATCTCTTTCTTAACCAACGCCGATTTCTTCTTATTCTCAGGATGTGGGTACATTGGGTCTAGGTACACCACATCAGGCTGTTCGAAATTTGGATCGTTGCTGAGTTTATCTAGCGCATCGTGACTTGAAGCGTGAATCAACTTCATACGTTCAGTTACCCAACCACCAATGTCAGGGTCTTGTTGAGCTCGCTGCAAGCCATCATCAAGCAGTGCTGCCACAACAGGGTGACGCTCGACCATCTGTACTTTACAGCCCAACGAAGCCAGTACAAACGCATCACGTCCTAAACCAGCGGTGCCATCGAGGATAGTTGGTGTTGCACCTTTGTTTAAACCTGCCGCTTTAGCAATCGCCTGACCTTTACCACCACCGAACTTGCGTCTGTGACCAACTGCCCCTCCGACTAAATCAACAAAGATAGCGCCAAGCTTCGGTTCATCGACTTTACGTAACTCAAGTCGCTCGCTAGTCAATACCAAAGCGAAATCGCTGTTTTCATCATGAGATAAATTCCAACGGGTCGCTAAGTCATTTAAATGATCGATTTGGGTAGCATCTTCGCAAATCAGTTGTAGTTGCAAGGTCGTCTCCAACAGACAGTAGTATTCAAAACAAAAGAGGCAACCAGTTTACCTGATTGCCTCAACAATACATATTAGCGGTGCAAACTATTAGTAGATCTGAAAGCTATTAGCACTACAAACGATTAGCACTGCTAGTGCTAAAGAATACTCATCGTGCAGCTTGGTTCAATTAATCCAAGAACTCTAACGTTCGCTCTTTTTGTAACTCTTCAACGAGCTCAGCAAGTGGTTTAGGTCGGCCTATGATGTAACCCTGTGCGTAGTTCACACCAAGTTCGATCAGCTTGTCGATTATCTGGGTATTTTCAACAAACTCAGCCACCGTGTGTTTACCCATCTGCTTAGCTAAATCATTGATCGAGCGAACCATCACATGGTCCATCTCGTTGACAGCAATATCACGCACAAACAAGCCATCGATCTTCACGATGTCGACCGGCAGTTTCTTTAAGTAACCAAACGACGATAATCCAGAGCCAAAGTCATCCAGTGCAATCATACAACCAAGCTCTTTGATTCGAGTAAAGAACTTGATCGCCTGCTTCATGTTACTCATCGCAGCCGTTTCGGTGATCTCTAGACAAATCTTATGGCAAGGCACTGACGAGTTAGCCAAGCTTTCAATCAAGAACTCTACAAACTCACGATTACCCATCGAGTGGCCAGAAAGGTTGATTGAACACATCCCCAAGTCATCGATAATATCGGGGCGTTGCTCCAACCAACTCAAGGTTTGACTCACGACTCGGCGGTCAATCAAGTGCGCTATGTTATAGCGCTCTGAGGCTGGCATGAAGATCCCTGGGGAGATGTATTCACCGTGGATATTCTTGATGCGAACCAAGATTTCGAAGTGCATTTTCTCGCTGTTTTTATCTAGGCCAAGAATGCGCTGAGCAAACAACTCTAAGCGATCATTAGCTAAAGCCTCATGCACTAGATTGACGCATTCCATCTCTAGGTGACGACGACGCAGGTCTTCATCATCTTGATGGTAAAGGTTGTAACGGTTACGCCCTTCCTCTTTAGCAGCATGGCAAGCAGCATCAGCCTGAGCATGTACCATCTGTGGTGAGGCCGCAGTATGGTCAATCAATCGGATACCAATAGAGCTGGTAAGATTAAGGCGAATATCACCCCACAAGAATGGGTTCTCGCTCATCGTCGAGATAATACTGCGACACACATTCACCGCATCTCGCTCAGTACAGTCTTTCATTAATACTGCAAATTCGTCACCACCCATTCGCGCTAACACGGCATTGTATGGCAGTACCTCTTCCAGCAGCTTGGCACTAAACATGATTGCGGCATCACCCGCTTCATGCCCCGCCGTATCGTTCAAGACCTTGAGTTGGTCTAAATCCAAGAACAACATAGCGTGAGTTCGCATGTGGCTCTCAACCTCTTTGAGCGCCTTTTGCAGCTCTTGTTCAAAGTGGTTACGGTTAAACGTGTCCGTCAGCAAGTCATAACGAGCTTGATATTCTAGCTTTTCCGACAGCTCACGAGTTTCGGTAATGTCTTCTCCAACAATCAACAGCTGATCAGACTCAACCAGCGGGCGAATATTTTCACGAATCCAGATGGTGCTGCCATTAGCATGGCGATATTCAATATCACGACGCCATACGCCACGAATCTTATGCTGTGGTTGCAATAAAATATGACGCGGGATCATTGAGTTTTCATCGACATAGAACTCTCTAGGACGATGACCTAATAGCTGGTCTAGCGGGTAACCTAGTAACTGCTCAGCAAACTGGTTCACTTGTTGAATGCGATTATTGCCATCGAGCGTAATCATCATCACGGGTTGTTTGTCGTAATACAGCTTGAGATTCGCTTCACGCTGGAACAACTTATTCTCCGCGAGCTTACCCGAAGTAACATCACGAGCTTCAAATAAGAACTGAACATCATCCTCTTCACTACCCGGCATAGGCTTTAAAGAGATATCCAACACCATCGCACCACGATCACGACACCACACCTCAGCTTCAAATCGCAAAATCTGATGTTCATCGCTCGAGATAAAGTATTCTTTCAGTTCCTGCCTTGCTGAGTCTTCCCAGTGTTGGTGGCTTTGAAGAGGTGTTCCCAATTTATAGCCTTGGTTATAAAGCAGCTCATGTAACTTGCTGTTACTCGACAGCAATACACCGCCCTTATCAATGATCCCCATGAACTGCAGGCTTTGGTCGAATATCGACTCCAATAACAGTTGGCTTTGTCGGCTGGTACGCTCACTTTTCTTAAGGCGATTGAGGTAATACACCAAGGTCGCAATCACACACGACATAACCAAAAACAGCAAACCTATGGTGCGAATTTCATCTCGGTAGCGCACTAAAAATGATTTAGGCTTGTTGAGAAAAGTCACCGCCGCTTCATTCTCTGCGCCCAAATCCCATCGTGATATTTGTTGGTAATCAAGTTTGATTTCTGGCGCGCCAGCAACCACTTGGGGCAGCGGTTTATCCGGATTAGCGAGCACATTCAGTAGCACTCGCCCAGTGTCTCGTCCTTGCGTTTCTCCACTGTGGATCACGCCACCAATCGCACCAAACCCAAGTCCTAAATCATGCACGATATACAATGGCATCTGAGTTTTTTTATTGAGCTGACGCCAGTCTTCTTTGCTACTGACACGACCATTGATGTCGCGGTAGTAGGCCCAGAACAACAAGCTTTTGGTTAGATCAGCGCGTTGCACGAACGTCATCAGTTCTTGATAAGAATCAGGCGTATATTGCTCCA
This sequence comes from Vibrio sp. NC2, assembly GCF_025195005.1. NCBI lineage: Bacteria > Pseudomonadati > Pseudomonadota > Gammaproteobacteria > Vibrionales > Vibrionaceae > Vibrio > Vibrio sp. NC2. The sequence continues at coordinate 28,284 of NZ_JANVFC010000008.1, read as the reverse complement.
CCAGCCCAGAAAAATCAGGACGATTTTGTAGGAAAAAATCCACTTGGGCGCGAATAGCTTCACCCGTTACCGAGTGATCAGTAACCACATATACTTTTTTAACCGTCGATTGCAGTCGCTTAATCAACTCGATATTGCTTGCTATATCAATATCTTCAGTGATACCGGTTGTATGCAAGCCTTCAACCATTTGCGGAGAAAAATTGTTAATGCCACCAAAAATAACGGGCGTGCCATTGAGTTCGGGCGCTAAGCGTTTCATCAGATTGAGGGCGTTATTATCACTGACGACTACAGCAGCAAACTCTTCATGCGACAGCTTGGTTCGGTATAGCTGATAGATTCGCTCTAAGTATTCAGCGTTTTGAGTTCGCTTGGTATCGAGATAAACAACCCGGTAAGACAACCCATCTCGATCGAGTTCTTCAGCCAGCCCTTTATGGAAATCATCCGTCCAAAAAAAGCCTTGATGATAAGAGTGAATAACCAACACATCTTTTGCCTGAGCTGAAGCAAAAACACTCCAACACATCACAATAAAAAATAACGAAAATCGCACTGAATTCACCCTAACCCTATAGTTACTGCTAATATTATCACCCTTGGCTATGATGTGTACTCAAGCCGGTATGTTTTTCATTCAATCTAAGGATTATGCATGTCCACAACTACAGCTCGTCTAGATGATCTAGACCGTGCCATTCTCAAAACTTTGATGGAAGATGCACGTACTCCTTATGCTGAAATGGCAAAGCAGTTCGATGTCAGCCCTGCGACAATTCACGTTCGCATCGAAAAGATGAGATCGGCCGACATTATTGAACGAACAGAAGTTGTGGTAAACACCAAAAAGCTAGGCTACGACGTGTGCTGCTTTATTGGTATTAACCTTAACGCAGCCCGCGACTATCACTCGGCCATTGCGAAGCTAAATGCTTTAGATGAAGTGGTCGAGGCGTACTACACCACCGGTGCTTACAATATTTTTGTAAAGCTGATGTGTAAATCGATAGAAGAATTGCAGTTCGTGCTGATTGATAAATTGCAGGCGATCGACGAGGTTCAATCGACTGAGACTCTTATCTCGCTGCAAAACCCAATCAATCGCAACGTGAATCCATAATCTATACACGCATTAGATTATGTTTAGGTGACCCAAAAAGAAAAGGCTGAACGCAATGTTCAGCCTTTAATCTATCTAGCTTATGTCGTCTCGAATCTAAGCTCTGTTACCTAATATAAGCTTTGCAGCTAGCAATAAGGTAATCACAAACCTAAGCTTGAATACCCGCATGACGCAGCATCGCGTCGATTTGTGGCTCACGACCACGGAAGCGTTTGAACAGCTCCATTGGCTCTTCACTGCCACCCATCTCAAGGATGTTGTTCAGGAAGCGATTACCGGTTTCAGTATTGAAGATACCTTCTTCTTCAAATGCAGAGAACGCATCTGCAGACAATACTTCTGCCCACAGGTAGCTGTAATAGCCTGCACTGTAGCCACCAGCAAAGATGTGACCAAAACTGTGCGAGAAACGGTTCCAATCAAGACTTGGCAGTACCGATACCTTAGACTTAACATCCGCTAGCGTTTCTAGTACGCGAGCACCGACTTCTGGATCGTATTCAGTGTGTAGCGTGAAATCGAACAGGCCAAGCTCTAGCTGACGCAGGATAAACATCGCTGACTGGAAGTTCTTCGCCGCTAGCATCTTCTCTAGCATCTCTTTCGGTAACGCTTCACCGGTTTCGAAGTGACCAGAGATGAACGACAGCGCCTCCTCTTCCCAACACCAGTTCTCTAGGAACTGACTTGGCAACTCAACCGCGTCCCAAGGCACACCATTGATACCTGACACAGCACCCGCATCAACTTGCGTTAACATATGGTGAATACCGTGGCCGAATTCGTGGAATAAGGTAACCACTTCATCGTGAGTAAATAACGCAGGCTTATCACCGACTGGCTTGTTGAAGTTACACGTTAGGTAAGCCACTGGCGTTTGTAACTCGCCAGATTGAGTAATGCGACGACCGCGACAGTCATCCATCCAAGCGCCGCCACGTTTGTGTTCACGTGCGTATAGATCTAGGTAGAAGCTACCGCGCAATGTTCCTGTCGCATCAAAGATGTCGAAGAAGCGCACTGAATCATGCCATGTATCCACGCCTTCACGCTCTGTTACCGACATACCAAACACACGGTTTAGTACTTCGAACAAACCAGACACTGCGTTGGACTCAGGGAAGTATGGACGAAGCTCTTCATCAGAGATCTCGAACAAGTTCTGTTTTTGTTTCTCGCTGTAGTAAGCGATGTCCCACAGGTTTAGCTCAGAAACACCAAACTCTTTCTCAGCAAACTGACGTAGCTCTTCTACTTCGCGCTCACCTTGCGGTTTGGCTTTTACTGCTAGGTCGTTAAGGAAACCAAGTACTTGGTCTGGCGTTTCTGCCATCTTAGTCGACAAAGATTTTTCGCTGTAAGTGCTAAAGCCAAGCATGCGTGCGATCTCGTGACGCAGCTTAAGTTGCTCTGTGATGATCTCAGTGTTGTCCCACTTGCCAGCATTTGGACCGCGATCTGAAGCGCGCGTTACGTAAGCTTCGTAAAGCTCTTTACGTAGTTCTTGGTTATCACAGTACGTCATCACCGGTAGGTATGATGGGATATCAAGAGTCAGTAGGTAACCTTCCTGCTCTTTAGCTTCTGCCGCGGCTTGTGCTGCCGCCAGTGCTGATTCAGGCATACCGGCCAGTTCAGCTACGTCTGTGATCTGCTTGCTCCAACCCATGGTTGCATCAAGCACGTTATTTGAGAATTGAGAACCTAGCTCAGACTGGCGCTTGCTGATCTCACCGTAGCGATGCTGTTCGTCTGCGGGTAAGCCAATGCCTGATAATTCAAAATCACGCAGTGCGTCAGTGATGGTTTTTTGTTGAGCTTGGTTTAATACCGAGAATGCTTCGCTCGCCTTGATCGCTTTATACGCTTCGAACAAACCTTTGTGTTGGCCGACCCACGTGCCGTACTCAGAAAGTACAGGCAGGCAGCTCTCATAAGCGTCACGCAGTTCGTCGCTGTTCATCACAGAATTCATATGGCTTACAGGTGACCAAATACGGCCTAAACGATCATCCACTTCATCAATTGGAGCAACGAGGTTGTCCCAGCTTGGTGAAGTATTACCTTCAAGTACTTGTTCTATCTTGTTGCGACACTCTTCAATCACTTGCTCAACCGCTGGCTTAACGTGCTCAGGTTTGATCTGTGAAAACGGAGGTAAGTCCGTGAAGGTTAATAGCGGATTAGACATATAAACATTCCTTTGGCTTTAGAGACTTTCGTCTTTTTTGTAATGAGGTCGTCTTACAGTCATCAGGCTCAGGGTCGCCCTAAAAAATCACCTGCGAATAGTTATTAGATAGTGCCCAACAAGGCAAATTTCAATAGTAGAACCAATAACTAACTGCATATTGCTAGCGACTGTTCCTGAATTGTTCGAGAATTTATGGTCCATTGGGGGTTATAATAGTCAAACTAACCCCACCTACACTAACCACACTCTAATTCGAGAGTGTTACGAGAGTTTAATTTGTTAAGTTATCGCCACAGCTTCCACGCGGGCAACCATGCCGACGTAGTAAAGCATATCGTACAGAGCCTTATTCTTAATTCTTTGAAACAAAAGGATAAGCCTTTTGTTTACCATGACACTCACTCTGGTGTAGGTCGTTACGACTTAACGCATGAATGGTCTGAAAAAACGGGCGAATACAAACAAGGTATTGCACGTCTATGGTCTGCAAGTGAAGCGGGGCAACAAGATCTTCCTGAAGACATTCAAAGCTACCTTGAGTCTATCTCTGCACTCAACAATGGCGAAAAACTGCGTTTCTACCCGGGCTCACCACGTGTTGCACGCGCGCACCTGCGTGACCAAGACCGCATGGTATTAACCGAACTTCACCCTGCAGACCACCCTCTGCTTGAGCAAGAGTTCCACCGCGATCGTCAGGTGTCTATCTACAAAGAAGATGGCTTCCAACGCCTAAAAGGCAGCCTGCCACCTAAAGAACGTCGTGGTTTGGTGCTTATCGACCCGCCTTATGAGCTGGCAAAAGAGTATCGAGATGTTGTGACTGCGATTGCTCAGAGCCATAAACGCTGGGCAACTGGTATCTACGCAATTTGGTACCCAGTGGTAAATCGCTGTGATATCGAAGATATGATCGAAGGACTTGAAGGCTTAGGCATCAACAAAATTCTACAAATCGAACTTGGCGTATCACCAGACACCAACGAGCGTGGCATGACAGCATCAGGCATGATTGTTATCAACCCACCTTGGAAGCTAGAAAGCCAAATGAACGAAATTCTTCCATTCTTGAAGGAAGCAATTGCGCCGGCGACCGGTCACTTCAAAGTAGAGTGGATCGTACCCGAGTAATCTCAAACTCGATGGCATAGTTTGAAGAATCTTCAATAGACTGTGACGTACACGAATAAATTTTAAACAGGGAGATTGAGTTCAACCAATCTGCCCTCAATATAATAATTAGACAATTTAAGAATCTATAGGACGTAGGTGTTCAGTGCGCTCACTGTACCCACAACCTTCAATAAATGGAGAAAGTAATGGCGACTCATTTTGATTACATCTGTATCGGCGGCGGTTCAGGCGGCATCGCATCAGCTAACCGCGCAGCAATGCACGGTGCAAAAGTTGCACTTATCGAAGCTCAAGACCTTGGTGGTACTTGTGTAAACGTTGGTTGTGTTCCTAAAAAGGTTATGTGGCACGGTGCTCAAGTTGCTGAAGCAATCAACCTATATTCAAAAGACTACGGCTTCGATGTTGACGTAAAAGGCTTCAACTGGGGCAAACTGGTTGAAAACCGTCAAGCGTACATTGGTCGTATCCACCAATCTTACGATCGCGTTTTGGGTAACAACAAAATAAACGTAATCAAAGGCTTTGCTAAGTTTGTTGACGAAAAGACCGTTGAAGTTAACGGCGAACACTACACAGCTGATCACATCCTGATCGCAGTGGGTGGTCGTCCAACCATTCCAAACATCCCTGGCGCAGAGCACGGTATCGACTCAAACGGTTTCTTCGACCTGATGGAGCAACCTAAACGTGTTGCTGTTATCGGCGCGGGCTACATCGCAGTAGAAATCGCAGGCGTACTAAGTGCACTTGGCACAGAAACACACCTATTCTGCCGTAAAGAGTCGCCACTTCGTAGCTTCGACCCAATGATCGTTGAGACACTGGTTGAAGTAATGGAAGCGGAAGGCCCAACACTTCACACGCACTCAGTTCCTAAAGAAGTAGTGAAAGAAGCAGACGGCACACTGACTCTGCACCTTGAGAACGGCAACACTCAAAACGTTGACCACCTAATTTGGGCTATCGGTCGCCACCCAGCCACTGACGCTATCAACCTAGCATCAACTGGCGTTGCAACCAACGACCGTGGCTACATCAAAGTAGATGAGTTCCAAGCAACCAACGTTCCTGGCATCTACTGTGTTGGCGACATCATGGAAGGTGGCATCGAACTAACACCTGTTGCTGTTAAAGCCGGTCGTCAGCTTTCTGAGCGCCTATTCAACGGTCAAACCAACGCTAAGATGGACTACACGCTAGTTCCTACTGTTGTATTCAGCCACCCACCTATCGGCACAATTGGTCTAACGACTCAAGAAGCTGAAGAGCAATACGGCAAAGACAACATCAAGGTATACACGTCTGGTTTTACTGCAATGTACACCGCAGTCACTCAGCACCGTCAACCTTGTAAGATGAAGCTAGTGTGTGCTGGCGAAGAAGAGACTGTAGTTGGCCTACACGGCATCGGTTTCACTGTTGATGAAATGATTCAAGGCTTCGGCGTTGCAATGAAAATGGGCGCAACCAAAGCAGATTTCGACTCTGTTGTGGCGATTCACCCAACGGGTAGCGAAGAGTTTGTGACGATGCGTTAATCGCAAATCATAAGATTAAAGAAAGAAGCAGGCTTAGGCCTGCTTTTTATTAACCAGCTTGAACAAAAAAAGAACGCACAACGTACTGATATGTAAAAAATTATAAAAGATTGTCAAATCTCAGCAAAATCTATAGTTCGTGCTTATAGAATCCCGTTCATAGTAATTCTTGAACAAGTGATAATGTCAGTAGCCAACACCCGCATCACCGATCTTTTTTATCAATTATTGGATCTATCTGAGGCAGAAAAAACCAAATATCTAAAAGAATTAAAAGCACACCAAGTCGATCTATATGACAAGATTTATCCCTTTATCTGCACCTCAGAGCTAGAGCCTATTACACATATATTTGGTGTAGGCGCCCTCCAAGCTACAAACAAAAAAGCGACTTATTCTGATACATACATTGATAAGTACCACCTGTCTTACGAAATAGGTCGTGGAGGTATTGGTGTTGTCTATGCGGCGACTCGAGTGGACAAGACATTTCATCAAAACCTTGCCATAAAACTCATTCAGCCAACACTGTCTCACCTCATAGATAAAGAATACTTATTTTATGAAGCCCAAGCACTTGCGACGTTGAACCATCCATATATAACCAAAGTGATGGATGGAGGGACGCATGAAGGTTCTGTTTATATCGTAATGGAACACATAAAAGGTTGCACCCTTAGTGAATACCTTGCTACGTATGCATTAAACAAAACAAAGAAGCTCAATCTATTTTTAAAGATATGCGCTGCTATCTCACACGCACACAAACACCAAGTTCTGCATACCGATTTAAAGCCAGAAAATATATTAATCGATTGTGAAGGTCACCCGAAGATACTCGACTTTAATTTAATGAGAGGAATCAGTGACCAACTGTCTGCTTTCCCAATCACAATCAATGCCTACAGCCATGACTACGCTAGCCCAGAGCAAATCAACGGAAGCGCACCCACTGTCCAATGTGATATTTACGCTCTAGGAAAGATCTTAACTTTCATGTTTCCTAAACTACCGATAAGTCAGGGTGACCTCCGCTGCATAATTAAAAAGGCAACACGACGCCACGCCTTACTGCGCTATTCGAGTACCAATGAATTATACAACGACATTAAGCAGCTGCTCGCTTGTCGTCCGATCACAGCACATCAAGATCAACCATTCTACTCCGCCCTGAAACTATGCCAGCGCCATCCAATTCAATGTGCTTTGTCTGCAGTACTTATCTCATGCGGTGTAGGGCTCTACGCGCCTTTAATTAAAAAAAGCCAACAGCTTCAAATAGAAAAACGAGCATCAGAGAGAGTCACAAAACAATTTGTCCGGACACTTTCTCAAATAAAAGAAAGCCATAAAACGAAAGCATCAATTAATGCGGTACTCAAGCATACGCACAACGCTGTTTTAGGAGACCCAGACATACCAACAAAAACAAAGGCGAAGCTATTACAAATAATCACCCCGCAGGCTGTTCGCTCAGAATCAAAAAAAGGAAACTGCTAAATATGAGTAACCAACTAACCGACATCGAATCGATCGTGAGCGATTGGAAAGCAGGCTATAAAGGGGCTGAACAAAAACTCTATCATTTCGCTTACTCACACCTTTACACACTCGCCCAACAGGAGCGAAAACGGAGTACAACCAAGCATGAACAAAGCTGTTGGGTATCTTGGAATAGTATCAATAATACAACGGCTTTGGTTCACGATGCTTACCTCAAGCTCTCTTCTGCTGACACTCAATCAATAAAAAACACTCGCGATTTTTTATTGCTGGCAACAAAAATAATGCGACAAATACTCATCGATAATGCTCGACGTCAACAGGCACAAAAACGCCAACAACCTGCATCCATGAACCATCCAGAACAAGTGCATTTCGAACAACTAATCATTATGGATAAAGCGGTTGATCACTTCACTCTAAACAACCCAAGACAATCAAAAGCGTTCAAGTTGAAATACCTTATGGGTCTTCAAACTCAAGAAATTAGCCAACTTCTAACCTGCAGCGATAGCTTAATTGAAAAAGACTTAAAATTTTCTCGCTTCTGGTTAACGAGGAAAATAAACGCATACCAAACCCAAACCTATTGAAATTAAATTTACGGGATTTCACTTTAATTTCGCGTCTTGTGAGATGAAGATAATATGAGTTGACGAAATGATTCAAAGCTTTGGCGTTGCAACAAAAATTAATCGACCTCGCTGCTGATCCGATGACAACTAGATAAACCAGAAGCTGTGCTTTTGGTTTTTTCATTTCTAGCGCACATGAACCTTCAAACAACCATCAACGTAGATACAAAAACCAAAACTTATCTAGAACAGCAATGGAGTTTGTGATGAATCTACTAATTGAATCATTTGAAGGCGGGATCTACTTGGCTTACCAAATCATTGACGAGCAAAAACAGTTAATCAAAGACGACCACCAGCACCCAATGAAGTTTTTGAGTGTTAACCAAGCACGCGACCACTTTAGCGACCAAGGCGTGGCGTCGGCAATGCTGGTTCACAACAGTGCCTACGACGAAATGTGTGGTGAGCATTGTGGCCACACCCAACCGTTCGAGATTGATTTGAAGTGGAGTTAAATCAACTTCAAATCAATCGCGATAAAAATTAAAAGGCTTACATCAATGTAAGCCTTTCTTATGGGAATCACTTTTCCTCTTATTCATTTAAATCAACGCAATGTCCGCTTCTGTCTGCGTTTGATGTTTTGCTCTTTCACAATAAAATCGAACAGTGGGGCGAAGAGGTTGGCGAACAAGATAGCCAGCATGATGCCCTCTGGATAAGCAGGGTTGAGCACGCGAATACCAACCGTCATCACACCGATAAGAATCCCGTAAGCCCATTTACTCTGATTGGTAAAAGCGGCAGAAACTGGGTCGGTCGCCATAAAGAAAGTACCAAAGGCAACGCCACCCAACACAAAGTGCCAGTAGAACGGCATAGAAAACATCGAGTTGGTTTCGGATCCGATCCAATTCATCAAACTAGAGGTCGCCACAAGGCCAATAATCACGCCCGCAACAATACGCCAAGAGGCGATCTTCATGGCAATCAGAATCAGACCCGTCAACATGATAAGCAGTGACGACACCTCACCCATCGAGCCCGGTATATTACCGATAAACGCATCCATCCAGGTGATCGCCTCGCCAGTCATATTATTGATAAGCGAAGTACTGCCACCCTCATGCCATTGACTCAGTGGTGTCGCGCCTGAATAGCCGTCAGCGGCAACCCACACAAGTCCACCCGACATGTTGGCTGGATAAGCGAAGTAGAGAAACGCGCGGCCTGCTAGTGCAGGGTTAAGGAAGTTTCGTCCTGTACCACCGAACAGCTCTTTGGCGACAACGATACCAAAAGTGATACCTAATGCGGCTTGCCAGAGCGGAATGGTTGGCGGGAGGATTAGTGCAAACAGCACCGAGCTGACAAAGAAGCCTTCATTAACTTCGTGCTTGCGAACGACTGCAAACAAGACCTCCCAGAAACCACCCACAACAAACACCGTGGCATAAACGGGCAGAAAATAGAGTGCACCAAGCAACATCTGGTTTGCCCAGCCACTTGCCATCAATGACTGCGCATCACCAAATGCCCAAGACAAGCGCCAGCTGCTTTCAATAACAGAGGTAAGTTCGTTAAGTTGATAACTGGACGTTAATGCGAGGAAGCTTTGGTGTCCGACGTTATACATCCCCCAAAACATCGCGGGAAAGGTCGCTAGCCACACCAGGATCATGATTCGTTTGAGATCGATACTGTCTCTAACATGGGTCTGGCCTCGGTTTACGTTGCCGGGCGTATAAAATATGGTGGCGAACGCTTCATACACTGGATACCATTTTTCATACTTACCACCCGCTTCGAATTGAGGGGATACGCCCTCTAACCACTTATTCAATTTCATATCTTTATAACCTCATTTATGTGAGTCAATGGCAATACGAAACAAATAAGGTTAGAGAGCAATTTGCATAGTCCACCTTCATAAAGCGGACCTTTAACCAACTATTTGCCATGAGTCTCTGAGAAATAATCAAGAACCAAACTTTGGGGAGAAGATCACACATCGTTTTTCCCTGAACATTTCTCAAAAATGCGACTCGTTAGCTCATTTTTTCATATGCAATTGATAAAAATATCGAAAAAGCATCTAAAATTCTTATAGAATGCGCGCATAATAAAAAACATAAAAAAGATCAGTTGTGCAAAATAAAAGCAGTGGTTCCACTGAGGTTTTTTATCACCTCATGGATCTCTCCGACGCGGAAAAAAGTCTCTATCTAGAGCGACTAGAGCAAGAACAACCCAGCTTATATCAGCAAATACTTCCTCTCCTTAACGAAGTATCCTCAGAGCAGATCACATCACTGCTCGGCTTTCACGCACAACAAGCAACAGGATCCGAACTTAGCCTCACCGACACCTTAGTCGATAAATACTATATATCTCATGAGCTCGGTCGCGGTGGTATGGGAGTTGTCTACTCAGCCAGTCGAGCAGATAGGACCTTTGAACAAGACTTAGCGATCAAATTCATACAACCAGCTCTTTCACATATTTTAGGTGAGCATGCTCTATTCCAAGAAGCGCAATTACTCGCACATTTAAACCATCCATGTATAGCCAAAGTATTTGACGGCGGAGTCTACGAAGAGTCGGTCTACATTGTGATGGAACGGGTTGAAGGGGAAACGCTTTCTCTGTACTTACAGAATCGTTCTTTCAGTGAAAAACAAAAGCTCAGTTTATTTAAAGAAATTTGTTCAGCAATTGAACATGCCCATCAGAAACAAGTACTGCATGCTGATCTTAAGCCTGAAAATATCTTAATTGACCCTTTGGGTTCACCTAAGATTCTCGACTTCAATCTAACCCAAAAGGTCAAACAACCTGCACCCCACCAAAGCTCAGATGCCTCCATACTAACAGCCTACAGCAAGGCCTATGCCAGCCCAGAGCAGATTGCAGGTCACTTCTTAACTCAACAAAGTGATATTTACTCACTGGGTAAGGTTCTAGCATTGATTTTTGACTCTTCTTCAAACTTAGATATTAATCTAATTGTAGAAAAAGCGACAAACCACGAACCTTATCGTCGCTATGCCAGCGTAAGTGAATTGCGCCAAGATATAGTACGTATCTTAGAGTTCCGCCCCATTTCTTTGAGAGAGAAGCAGCCGCTCTATTCATTAGCAAGGCTCTTAAAGCGACGTCCGGTACAGAGTGCTCTAACGATTCTATTACTGCTGTCAGGCGCCACATTTTCAACAGCGATATTCCATAAGAATGTCCAGCTACAAAAAGAAAAGCTAGTCGCGGAAGAGATGATGTATGAAGTGACGAGCCTGCTGTTTCATGCCAAAGGCAGTGATGCAGCAAAAATGTCAGTAGGCACGATGCTTGAACTCACTAGACGTCGGATATTATCAAACCCTGATTTACCCAAAGACGTTAAACAAAAAATGCTATTAGCCATGCTGACGCCATCACCTGAAAAGTCCGTGATTAACAAAAATAAAGAAAAGTCATCCAATAATTAATTATGAAAAAAACACTTCTCCTACTAATAACTCTCTATTCAACAAGTCTTTACATTCGTGCTAATGGTAGCGAACCTCTCACCGGGTATTTTATTGATTCCCCAGTATCAGGGCTTTACTACGAAACCAGCTCCAATCTTTCGGGCACCACTGATAAAGGTGCATTCCAATACAATTCAGGTGATATCGTCAGCTTTTTTATTGGCACCGACAATTCGGGTTACTTGCTGACAACGCTTTCGGGCCAGGAGGTAATAACACCAACCCTCTCGTCAACTCGTCCAAGCCGCAGCATCAACATGACTCGTTTACTTTTATCGCTTGATGATACTCCAGAACACCGCGATGAAATCATCTTAGCGAGTAAAGTTTTATCTGACGTAGAGTTTCAAAAGAAGCTCAAAAATCTCGACTTAAGCTACTTAGATGCTCAAGAGTTAGGCATTGATCTTGTTTCAGTCAAAGAAGCGGCAAGACACCTCAACCAGAGCCAAGAATACATCAAGAATAACTTTGCCTCAGAGGAAATCATTTTTTCTCCGAAAGACAAAGTGCTTCATAATATTATTATTGCTAAGAAAGACTATGCCGGACGCGCCTGCTTTTACGACTTAGCTCACCACACTAATCCAAAATACAAAGGTCCGATTGGAGAGCTTAGTTACCAAATCACAGACACAGAACTCATTCAGTTCCCAGGAACCGGCGACTATTTTAACGGATGTAACCTACGCCCTTACCAGACACCCCAGAAGATCATTCGCGAGCCATTATCCAACAGCGATGGTTGGACAGGCTTTACCAGTTGCGCTCAAAAAGGCTGCACACGCCATGATTTGAGTGGATTCTCAATTGAAGACTACAACGATGAAGGGGACTGGAAGTACCGTACCGTTGCATTGGATTTTGATACAGAAACTGAGCTATTGATGGAAAAAACCCAAGGTTTGGGACAGAAAGAACACATCCGTCACTCAAACAAAGCTGAGATGATTTGGTTTACCTACACCACTGATCGCGGTAATCACATCCCTTATGAAGGTGTTTGGCAACATACTCAGTATCAACAAGCCGACATCATAAATGAGTGCCTACTCATCAAAGATAAACGCATTTTTCTTGGCCCAAGCGACACTGAGACATGCTCAACAAACCACCAGCAATACACGCAAGAGGTTACAGAAAATTTTGGAGATATGTGGTGGCTGACTAACCCAGAGCCTACAACTTCTCTTGCCCAGATGAATGTCACCGTGCGTTGGTATGACTCAGTACCACAGCAACATTTCACTGCATGGGAATATTTACCTGCAGGTCAAGATTGGGACCAAGGCATACTCTATAGATTCAAACAAAAAATTTCGCTAAACCCTGATAAATCCCATAATATCAGCACCCTATCAGTTTCTGAATTTACCAAGGTGAGGTCTAACAGCTAATGGCAACTGCAACTCCAGATATCACACAAATCATCCAACAATGGCAATCCGGCGATAAAAGTGCCGAAACCGATTTATATCAATTCGCTTACTTACAACTAAGACACATTGCTCAACAAGAACGGTCTCGCAGCGCCCAAAAATATGGTACTGATAATCAAGTACTGAGCGACAGCATGAACAGCACGACTGCTTTGATTCATGACGCTTACCTGAAGATCTCCTCGTCTGACCTTCAATCGATCAAAAATAAAAAAGACTTTTTCCTTATGGTTGCAAAAGTGATGCGCCAGATTTTAATCGATAATGCTCGCCACCTTCAGGCAAAAAAACGCCAACAGATAACCATACTGAGCGACAGCCAAGACGATAGGTTCGAGCAATTAATGATCATGGATAAAGCGATAGATAACTTCAGTATTCATTATCCACGGCAGTCTCAAGCCCTCAAGCTCAAGTACTTGATGGGTATGAAAAATAGAGAGATCAGCGAGCTCCTAGAGTGTAGTGCAAGTCTGATTGAGAAAGATCTCAAGTTCTCTCGCTGTTGGCTACAGAGCAAATTGGTATAACGCATGAAAAAACGTGTATCTCTTGTTGTGTTAGTTGGGTGTAGTAGTTTGTTTGGGCTTCCATCATGGTTAGCTTCACAAGAACCGTCCACTCAGTCATTGTTAAAAGAAACCAAGTCATCGTTATCCGACCCGGCGTCCTCTAGGACTGGCTCAAACGAGGCTGCTTCCACTCCATCGAATGATTCAGCAGCATCCCTAAAGGCTTTCATTGAAAGTAAACCAAAACAGACGCTCAAGGTCGTGGCTACCTCTGCATTGACTGCCTCCGGGGAGCCTGAGTTTTTACGAGAAGAATTCATACCAATTGACACTGTTACTCAAACGTTGATTGTGTCAAATGAAGGCGAACGAACAGACCGCAATCAAAAACCACGAGTAAACTCAGCGATCCAACAGAGTATTCAACACGAAATCAATCAATGGCCCTTAACGGAAAACTCTCCGATTAACCACTCGGTTGATATTACAGGACTATTTGAAGATCCTGATGATGACCTACTGACGACACAAGTCGCCGTTAATCACCCGAAGTTCTCAGTTTCGAATCTCGGCGAAAAGACAAGCATCCAAGGCACCCCAAAAGTAGGTGAGGCGCCAACTCAGCTTATTGCTCGAGCCAAAGATAATTACCATGGTTCAGAAGAGAATGCATGGGTTACAACCCGCTTTTCTCTCCCTTCGATCTCTTCAGGGCTTGAGGAAGATGGTTTGCACCCTTTGATTGGTGACACTTGGTATCGACTGGAAACCAACCATCGATTTTCAGGCAAGACTTACAATTATGAAAAGGTATACTGCGAAGCTTTTAAATTTATCAATGATGAAGTGTTCTTCGCATCTTCGAACACCTTAACCACCTGCCCGAATGAATATGAACTGCGTATAGTCGGGAGTTATCAGGTTGATGGCGATACTCTTATCGTCTCTAGCACCCAGTCGATATTTGATAATGACATGCGCTGGAAAATCTTAGAGACGTACCCAAGTCACCCTACTTTCACCACCGCTCATGTGGCACAAGTGAAAATGAACAATGACTATGAAACTTATACGCTCGCCTCAAAAACTCAAATAGAACAGCGTATAAATACCACAACAGGCTTAGAAGCGCTGCAGATGACTATGCAGAACTACATGTATCTCGCCAACGATGGCCAATACTACCTTGGTTGGTATGGCATGCACATTGGTAATTACCAACTAAAAGACCCCACCTGGCCGGACAAGATGGATGGCGACCTCAATATACAGTCTTACAATACAACGGTTATTTGCGAAGATTTACTCAACAAGTTTGATCACTATTCTATCGGCGGGCAAGGGGTGTACGGTGAGATCATCGGACAAACCATCGGTGAGGCCTATGAACCTATCGAGTGTGATGAGCAGCCATTGGGCAACCTTCAATACTCTTACTTTGATGTCGACTTTCTCGAATTCGATGAATTCAAGCATGGGGAAGTCTTTAGCATAATCCTTCGCCCTAAAACTGAGTGGCGTCATAAAGTCGAAGAGATCAAACTCAATGTTCAATATCTAGACCCTAACGCCTAGAAGTTCCAAAGAGCCTGTAAGCCTGTAAGCCTGTACTGAATATATAAGTATCGGCTTCAGGTAAGGTCGCATTTTTTTGTTCTGTTACGTAATCTGTACACACTCCATCAACCATGGTTTTACAATACATGGTCATCACAGTTTCAGTATCCGATTGGAAGCGTTTCTCATAACCAAACACCGCATACTAACCCAATGTAACCCCTACATCATTTCATAACTCACCGTTCCTTCGACATCCGCTTGATAACGACAGTCGTAAACTCGAAACCTATAAATAAAATCAAATATATTTTATGGATTTTTTCAGAATTTACGTGTGTTGATAAAACGATCTATACCCAGTAAAACATTCACCAGGGAAATATAAAACTCAAAACAATAAGCAAACAGAGCTTGGCTAGAGCTCTTTACAAAGGATATGACATGAAAAAAGTTAGTTTACTAGCAGCGTCAGTGGCTTTCGCCCTAACAGGCTGTGGTGGTTCAGATGGTGATTCAACTTCGCCTTCTCCGAGCGGTGTAACAATTACAGGTTTTGATGGTTACTTTAACCAAGCGGTTGTGTTTGATGATAAAAACAACAATGGCGTTTTGGACATTGGATCTGACGTTATTTTCGGTCTTACTAACGACCAAGGCCAAATTGAGATATCTGGCGACGTTTCAGGTGCACTAGCACTTCAAACACTAACACCTAGCGGCGCAGTGCAAACTGCACTTGCGAACCACGATAGCAGCAAATACGCGGGCAAATACACAATCGATATGGATCACCCAGCTCAAGCAATGGCTCATGAGCTTGTGTTCCGAGCTCCAACTTCATCGGATGTAATCTCTCCAATTACCGATTTAGTTGCGATTGAAATGGCAAAAGGCACAGACGCTGCGCCAGTGACTGAAGAAGAAGCAGTAGCGATTGTTAGCACTGCGTTAGGTGGCACAGAAGAAGCGCCTATCGACCCTTACTCTGATTTCGTTTCAGGTGCTGATGCAAATGCTGAACTACACAAAACAGCACAGATCCTAACGGAATCGAAAGCGGCTAACCCTACTACTTATGTAGAAAAATCCGAGCAGTTTGCAAAAAAAGCAGATGCGATCGTTGATACGCTAACTCCAGCACAACTAGCAGACAACAATTTAAAACCAGTTATTGGAGATAATGCAGCTCCTGGTGACGATCTTGACCCTGTTGTTGTAGCCAACAATAAGCTGGTTGTAACAGCAAGCGTTTTAGAAACAGAGCAAGGTAAAATCTCAATACTAGAAGAGAATGGTAGCTCATCAAATATCGTTCTTGATATAACGGGCTTATTTGTTGATAAAGACCAAAACCTAATCACACCAGTTGTTACTCACAACATCCCAGCAGCAAGCGGTATTGTTGTCACTCTAACAGATAATACTCTGACTCTATTCGCATCAGATTACATCAATGCTTCTGGTGACTTTGAAGTTACTTTAACGGCAGAAGATAAAGACTTAACACCGGAAGTCGTTGGCTCTGCGATCGCGACTTTCAACGTTAAAATTGAAGCTGCGAACCAAGTTCCTACTGTTGACCATGCGGAATATAATGTTTTACAAGCTGAAATTAGCAACTGGCAGCTAGAGGTTGGCGTTCCATTCGAACAAACCATCAATATTGTAAACCTATTCACAGACAAAGATGGTGACATTGTTTCTTACCGTACTGGTGCTATGACAATCCCAGGGCTAACTGTATCTCCACAAGAAGGTACGAACCCAATCATTACCATTTCGGGTACGCCAACCAAAGCAACGGCTGCTGACGCTTCTGAAGCATTCATGGTTGGTGGTGTTGATAACGAAGGCGCTGCAGCTTACCAAGAAATGTTGATACCTAAAGTCGCTGAAGGTGTGGTTCCAGAACCAGACCTTCACCCTCTAGAAGGTAAGACTTGGTACATGCTAGAGCACGGTAGTTCAAACGGTGAAAATGAGCAGAACTACGCAAGCATCTGGTGTGATTCAATCAAGTTTGAAGACGGCATTGTACTAGGCAACGTAAGAAGCATCGCAAATAAAACAAGCTGTTCTGCTGCTGATACTCAAACTGAAAATGCAACTTACGAAGTTATCGACGGTAAGCTTTTTGCGACATTTGAGTTCGTAGAAGATGGACAAAACCTAGTTGAAACCTTCCAAGTCGAAGTGTTTGAAGACGCAGATGATATTTCTACTGGTGCTAAAACAATCATTCACCGAATGAAAGACTTTACTGAAGATTCAGCAGAACGATACACATATTTCAGCAATAAAGCAGACATCGAAAAGCGCATCAATGTGACATCTGAAATGTCAGGTGATGAGCGCGGCTTTAACGCTTACTTACCAGCAGAAGCAGACATAACTTACAACCTTGGCGTTATTACTTTATCGCTAACTGAAGATATAAGTAACGGTGATGAAGGTACTATGGACGCAAATTTATACTTTGATGTTCCAAACAATGATTTTACATGTAAAACCGTTAAAGAATTCTTCTCAGGCTTTTACTTCACAGGTGAAGATATTGATTCACTGCAATCTAAAGAGTTCAATAGCACACCGATTGAGTGCTACACAAATGAAGAAAACGGCGTCAACTATGCATCTGTTGACTTTGACTTACCAGCACTAACTGTTAATAACGTATACAGCGTAATTGGTAAGGTAAAAGACAGCGATAGCGAATACCTAGAAGCAGTTAAATTCAACATTGAATGGACAGGCATATCTAACAAAGACTAACGGAACACATTGATGTCAATACCCCGCTCCGGCGGGGTTTTCATTCCCACAGCCAATACGATCAACCCCGAACATACACATTGCAAATAACCAATTCCACAAATTGTTTTTAATGACAATTTTTACGGATTTTCTATTAATTTTCGTATCTTGCACCTACCGAATACAAGCTGTAAAAACTAGCCCGTTTTTATATAACTTCAAAAAAATAATAGATTTCACTCGGTAAGGATGGAAAGAATGAAGAAGGTTAGTTTACTAGCAGCGTCAGTGGCTATTGCATTATCAGGTTGTGGCGGTTCAGATGGTGGTTCATCTGACGAAGCAACCCCAGGCGGTATCGTGATTACTGCCATCGATGGTTACTTAGAAAATGCACAAGTTTGGATTGATACAAACGGCAACCTAAAACTAGATTCAGAAGATAAACAGCTTGATAGCAACACCAATGAAAACGGTGAAATTACTCTTCCAAATGAGTACAAAGACAAAGCTGTTTTTATTAAAGCAATTGCTGGTCAAACTATCGATAAAACTCGCGGCTTAGTAAACTCCGACTTTGAATTAGCAACAACTGCTGGTGCTACTGTTGTTAGCCCGATGACCAATATGGTTGTTGAGCAAATGGAAGCAAACAGCAGCCTTACTCTAGAACAATCTCGAGAGAATGTGGTGAAGTCAATCACTGACTCAGGACTTGAAGCGTCTGACACTCTGATTTTTGGTGACTACATTGCTGATGAATCACAAGAAGCAGAAGCACTTAACGTCATAGGTGAGACATTAGTCGACAACTCAACCATTTCTGTTGAGCAACAGCTACAGCTAACCAATTCTATCGCAGAAGAAACGAAAAAGATTATCGATGATCCAACCGAGAACCTAAAAGATTTCTCTCCTGTTGTTGAAGTACCTGAAGATGGTGGCGCACCTATTGTCACGCCAAACTCTCGCCCTACGCACGACCAAGCCGATGGTCACCTAAACCCTGTTGTTATTATTAAAGGTGATGCTTGGGCTCCTATTGATACGTCTCTTAACTTTAGTGATGCTGAAAGCGATACCTTAACTTATGAGCTAAAAGAGCTTACAGGGACGTTAAATGGTCTGAACATTGATAGTACAACTGGTGTTATTGGTGGAAAGCTCGAAGCAGCAGGTGAGTTCAATTACCAAATATTCGCAAAAGATGCTCATCAATCACTGTCTTACCCTTTAAATCTAAAAGTAACGGTTGAAGCGGACAATACAGCACCTGTCCTAAACAAAGCAGAACAAGCGCGCCTTCAGTTAGAAGAAATAGATACTTGGTACCTGCAAGAGGGGGAGGCTTTCTCTCAAGATATCGACATTAGCAACCTATTTACTGACGCTGATGGTCATATTCGCCGTACAAGCGTTGGACTTGGCGGTGTCGTTCCTGGCCTATCAAGCGATACGGATCTAGAAAATCTAATCATTACTATTTCTGGCACACCTGATCGCCCATGGAACCAAGCTGGCAAGATTACTATCTCTGTTACTGACAATGATGGTGCAGAGTCTGAAGAGTCTCTATTACTTATGCCTCACGTATTAGAAGGAGCTCCTATAGAGCCACCAGCACCAGAACTGGGATTTACGGAAGCACACTTCAACAACCAAGAGTGGAAGATGGGTAGTTTTGCTCCAAATGACGGTGAAATAGCTTACGCTAGTTTAATGAAGAACGACTCAACTGGTGGTTTGAAATTCTGCTGGGGCGCAACGAATGGTGACAATTCGCCTTATGAAGCGAACATAGGCTATAGCTTCAGAAATAGTGGATTAGGTCTTAACGACGGTAGTGAAATCATAGAGATGCTGTCCGAACTTGATGATGCAACTGGATACTTAGATTCTCAAGAGAAAGATTGCTGGCCTGTAAGTCTGAGCGATGGAAAGCTAGATGACGGCGAAAGTCGCTACGAAATGCTTTACCAAAAGAAAACGGAAGTAAATGGCGAAACCCAATATCAAATTCTTGTAAAGATCGGTACTGATGAACTGTTCTGGTTAGACTCAACAAACATGCCATTCGCTCATATTCAGCCTGTTGAGAATAAAGTAAACGAAGGTATCGTTGAATTTGATTTGATGGTAGAAAGCGAAGGTGAAGATGATAGCACGCAGCTAACATACAGTTTTGGCCAGTACAGCTATGACCAAACAACTTATGACTATGACTCTGTTATGCCAGAAGGTTTCCATACTCCGGGAGAGTGGACTCTAGTGGCTGATGATTTAAACAACCCACTACTACAAGCACAAGAAACGGGTGAAATGTCGGATTACAAAACTCGCTTCCGTTATATCGGTCGTGATTTTGGAGATTTTTACATCGGTATGAAATGGAGCCGTGAACCAGGTCAAGTACCAGGCCAAGTCTACCAATCAGCGCCTGAATACGGTCTGTTCTCTATTGATAAAGACAAAATGTTCAGCATTGTAAATAGCCTACCAATGATGTCAATTGACTAACATAAAAAAACCCCAGCACATCGCTGGGGTTTCTTTTGTCTGTGCCTTTCGGCCTACGGTAACTCCAAGACTCTTAACGCTACTTCACGCACATCACATTAAGCAATGAAGAACCTTTCAATTGGTTTACGTTTCCGTTGGTAAACAGGCCTTTTTTATCCGCTCCCCAATAAGGTAGATGCATTGGCCAGTTCTGTTTTTCCATAACTTTTGAGCTCAAGATGCTCTGCCATTGCTTTTCAGTCATCAGTTTCATGCTGACCTGATTACACACCAACTCAGCGCTATCGAAATCTAGGCGGCTCCAAGGCTTACCTTGCTCCATATAGAACTGCTGTTGATGGTCTAGAAGGTAAGGAATCGCATATTGGCTACCCGCAACATTGGCTGTCACACGGATCTCAATTTCCAAATCGTTGTCTGAATTCGCGTTACCGCTTGGTAGCGTCTGAATAGCTGCAGCATTCGTTACCGCTGCCGCTTGCTTCGCAGCCACAGGTTTCGGAGCAGGTTTTGGTTTTACAGGGGCCTTAGGCTTTACAGCTTTTGACTCTGCCGGTTTTGCAACGATAGGCTGTGATGAGGTTTTCGACTTATCGACCATGCGAATAAAGGCTTCACCATAACCGGGAACCTTGCGCACCTGAGCTAGGTCTTTTCTCGCATCAGAGAAGGTAGAATAAGGTCCGATTAAGCAACGATAATCTCCGCCTTCAGGCTTCATCCAAACGTTGGTCGAGATTTTCTCATATAGGGGCTTTGCTCGGTTCAGTGACAAAGGCTTATTCAGCAGACCACATTGAACCCAAAACAGCTCGTTATCTGAATGACGTTTAGGCGCCTTACTCCCCCAAACACCCTTGCCGATAGGACATGATTGCTCTAGCTGTGGTAATTGGTTAGTGCTTGCCTGAGTTGCATCACATAGAACCGACTCTGCACTCACTTGGCTCGAGACCAAAAGGGATGCAGCGATAAGCCCCATACGATAATTTCTCATCACAGCACGACATACAGCATTCATTGTCAATTTCATAACCACCACTTAAGCCCTTACGGGCTAATTATTACCGAATCTATGTCGATAAAACATGAATTCCATTTTAAGTATTATTGACACTATCAATGATACTAAGTTCCAGATCCATTAAGCAAAAAAAGAGCCGTAATTGCTTACGGCTCTTAATTTAGTGACTTTTTTATCTAAAAATCAATCAGAGCTATCACCCTTTATAAATTTTAGGGTTAAACACGTCACGTAACCAGTCGCCTAATAGGTTAATAACTAGAACCAATGTTATCAAAAGCACACCTGGGAATGCTGTGATCCACCATGCTCCTGAGAAAATGTAGTTAAAACCTGTACTGATCAGAGCACCCAGTGATGGTTGGTCTACCGGAAGACCTAAACCTAGGAAAGAAAGTGCCGCTTCTGACATGATGGCATTTGCCACCTGTACCGTAGAGATAACCAAAATTGGAGATAAACAGTTGGGCAGAATATGACGGAACATGATGCGAGGCGCTCTAAAGCCCATCACACGTGCCGCTTCTACGTATTCTTTCTTCTTCTCAGCCAATACCGATGCACGAATCGTACGAGCATACTGCGGCCATTCCGCAATACCGATGATCACCACCAGCATAACAACGGCATATTGCGCATAGAAGTCGCTGCCGAAGCTAGCCTTAAAGATGGCCGAGACAATGATCGCAACCATCATGGTTGAGAACGAAAGCTGAACATCAGCAAAACGCATCAAGAAGCTATCAATACGGCCACCGAAATAACCCGCAGACAAACCAATGATGATACCAAGCGTCAGTTGTAGGCCTACCGCTAAGAAACCAATGGTCAGTGATAAGCGCGAACCGTAAAGCATAGTAGATAAAATATCACGGCCTTGCTCATCCGTTCCGAGCAAGAAACGTTCTTCGCCATCTTCCATCCATGATGGTGGAAGCTCTGAATCCATGATATCAATCGATGTCACGTCGTACGGGTCTGTTGGCGCTAGAATAGGTGCTGCTAATGCCATCACTAAAAAGATTGAGAAAATGGCGAAACTCACCATTGCCACTTTGTCGCGTAAGAAGTAATACACAAGGTCTGATTGCTTAAAACGTTCCCAGCGAGACGGCACTGTCGATGTCTGTTCCATGATTATGCTCCTTTCCCTGTGATGTTAACGGTTGGGTTGATAACACCGTAAAGCAAATCAACAATCGTGTTAGTCACTACGAAAATAAGACCAACAAAAATAACGTATGCGGTAATCAGTGGTGTATCTACACGGTTGATCGCTTCTAAAAATAAGAAACCTGTGCCGGGCCACTGGAAAACCGTTTCAGTAAGAATGGTGTATGCCACCATAGTACCAATCTGAACACCACCAACAGTAAGAACCGGTAGCATGGTGTTTTTCAATGCGTGTTGGTAATAGATTTTGTTTAGCGCTAAGCCTTTCGCTTTACCAAACTTAATGTATTCAGAACTTAGAACTTCTAGCATTTCAGAACGAACTAGACGAATAAACAAAGGCAGCATGATAGATGCCAGTGCAATGCTCGGCAGTACTAAGTGTGCAAGGCCATCGAGCGTTAAGAAGCCAGACTCCCAACCAAACCAGTTTGCAGTATCACCACGTCCAAATGACGGTAGCCAACCTAGCTCAATAGAGAACACATACATCAGCATGATTGCAGTTAAGAAAACAGGTACCGAGATGCCGATACTACTGCCCGCCATGACCAATTTAGTGAAGAAACTTTTTGGGTGTATTGCAGAATAAACGCCTAATGGAATCGACAGACAAACAATAATCAGAGAAGCACCGAACACAAGTTCAAGCGTCGCGACCAATTTGTCTAAAATTACGTCCACAGCAGGGCGTTTAAAGAAATATGAAGTACCAAGATCACCTTGTAGGGCTGCGCCTATAAAGCGAGTATATTTTGTAACGAAGGGATCATTTAAGCCGAGTTCATCGCGTAGCGCTTGACGCTCCGCCTCTGAAACAGATTGACCGACTAACTCACGTAACGGGTCGCCCAGGTTATCCTGAATGGCAAACGCCACCAAACTGATCACAAACATCACTATCAGTGCCTGAAACAGGCGCTTGACCAGAAACGTAACCATTCCTTGCCCCTTATCTATCCATGACTGTCTAATCGAAATCCGCGACTAGACAACAAAAAATTCAGTCTTAAAAAAGGTATTTAGCCAGACTGAAGGAAGACCAAATACCGAAACTTAAATCTATATCTTAATAATATTGAGAGCCTGAAAGCTTCAGGCTCTCGATTCTAGCAAGCTAGATTATTTTACAACTAGGTCGCCGAAGTAAGGCATAACCATTGGGTTTACTACGTCTGCTGCACCTACGTTAGATTTCGCGCCCCACGCTTCACTTTGCCAGTGTAGAGGTACGAATACTGCATCGTTGTAAAGTGTTGCTTCAACGCCTTTCAGCATCTTAGAACGCTTAACAGGGTCAGTTTCAGTGTTAGAAGCTTCTACAATCGCATCCATTTCTGGGTTTGAGTAACCAGAACAGTTGTATTGACCACGGCCAGTCTCTTCGTTACGAGTCATCGTTAGGAACTCGTTGAAGTTAGCTGAATCTTCTGTATCTGAGTGCCAGCCGATCATCATCATGTCTGCTGAACATAGGTCAAACTCAGGCCAGTACTGTGCTTTAGGCATAGTCTTAAGATCAACTTTGATACCAATCTTAGACAGCATTGCCGCAGACGCTTGCGCTACTTTCGCATCGTTCACGTAACGGTTGTTAGGCGCTGCCATAGTTAGTGTAAAGCCATCTTCGTAGCCCGCTTCTTTCATCAGCTCTTTCGCTTTTTTCAGATCGTAACGAGGAACTAGATCTTCGTTGTGACCCGCGTAGCCTGTTGGGCTTTGCTGACCAGCAGCTGTCGCGAAACCTTTCATGATTTTCTTAACAATACCTTCATTGTTAATCGCATGAACGATTGCTTGACGAACGCGCACATCTTTCAGTGCTTCGTTGCTGTTTTGGTTCATTTGGAACGTAATGATACGAGTACCAGGTAGCGTTACTAGATCGATGTTCTTAGCGTTTTTAACACGCTTGTGATCGTTTGGTGCTACAGGGTGAATCATATCCACGTCACCAGAAAGAAGTGCTGCTACACGCGTTGCATCTTCTTTGATTGGCACAAGTGTTAGCTTGTCTACGTTGCCTTCAGTTTCTGTGTCCCAGTAATCGTTGAAACGTTCGAACGTTACTTTAACGCCTTGCTCACGTTGAGTTACGATGAATGGGCCAGTACCTGAAACGTTAGTCGAAGCGAACGAGTTACCGTGCTTAACTAGCTCAGATTTATCATTACCTTCCGCTGTCTGACCAGAGTAGAACTTGCTGTCCATTGGGAAGATGTAAGTTGCTGTTTGTAGTACTAGTGGGTAAGCCGCTTTTGATATTAGCTCAACTGTGTAGTCATCCACTTTTACCATTTTTTCGTATGGCGTGAAGATAGACTTAAAGTCTGGAGAAGCTTGTAGACGTTCAAAAGTCCACACAACATCATCAGCAGTCAGTTCGTTACCAGAGTGGAATTTCACACCTTTACGTAGATTAAAACGGAAAGTCGTATCATCAACACGCTCCCAGCTAGATGCTAGGCGGCCTTCAAAATCCATCTCTTGAGTGAAACGTACTAGAGGGTCAAACACCATGTGAGACATTTGCAGTGTGCCACCAGACAGCTGCTCGTGCGGGTCAAGTGATACTGGGTCAGCTGCGTAGCCAACGGTAATATCTGCTGCTGCTGCACTAAAGCTTAGGCCAGCTGCCATTAAAGCTACTGCTAATTTGCTTTTCATGGTTTTCATTGCATAACTCCTTCATGCGGGAATCCAGATCCCTAGTTGTTGTATTTGCGTCTGTTTATTGTTTTTAGCAAGCCAAACTCCAGCCTGCTGATTTTTATATCGCGGCTTTTGCCACTGCTTTTTCTTCTCTTAAACCCGTAAATTCAGGCATTAAAGAAATTAGGTGTTTGCTGTATTCATGCTGAGGTGATTGAAACAGCTGCTCTGTTGGCGCTACTTCCAATAGTTCTCCCATTTGCATCACACCAACACGATCACACATTTGACGAATAACCGGTAAATCGTGACTGATGAACAGCATAGTTAGGTTGAGCTCGTCTTGTAAGTCTTTTAATAGATTAAGAATCTGAGCCTGTACCGACACATCCAACGCCGACGTAGGTTCATCACAAATCAGAAGACGTGGGCGAGTTGCCAAGGCGCGAGCGATAGAAATACGCTGACGTTGGCCACCTGAGAATTCGTGTGGGTATTTAACTCCAGCCATCTTGCCTAAGCCAACGTGCTCTAGCAGGTCGTGAACGATCTGACGAGTTTCATTCTCGTTGCGCGTAAGCTTATGGAATCGGATAGGTTCAGCAATGATGTCGAAGATCTTCATTCGAGGGTTCATTGATGTGTATGGGTTTTGGAACACCATCTGCATTTGGCGACGCATTGGGCGACGCTCTTTCTCAGACTTAAGTCCAGTAAGGTCAATACCTTCAAAGGTCACTTTGCCTGAGTTGGGTGCGTACAAGCCAGCAATCACACGAGCAATCGTTGATTTACCCGAACCAGATTCACCCACAAGACCAAAAGTTTCACCTTCGTGTACTTCAAAGCTCACATTGTTTGACGCCTGAACGTACTCACGACGACTCTCAAAGAAAGAATCCTTAGTGGTAAAGCGTAAGTTGACGTTTTCAACATTCAACAACGGGCCAGTGTAATCACGATGATCTTGGCTTTGACCTAACCAGTGGTTTTTCACATCAAGTGGTTCCATCTCGTGCGCTTCTTCGATGTAGCTCACAAGAGGGAAACGATCGAGTTTACGATCTGAACGCGGAACCGCTGAGATAAGACTGTGCGTGTAAGGGTGTTCAGGAGTACCAAGGACTTTCGCCGTCGGGCCAAACTCAACTAAATCACCACGATACATAACCGCTACGCGATCGGTAACGTTAGATACGACACCCATGTCGTGCGTGACCAACATACAACCTACGTTCTTCTTAATACATAGGTCGCGAATTAAACCCAAAATCTGGTCTTGGATAGACACATCCAGTGCGGTTGTTGGTTCATCTGCGATGATTAAGTCAGGCTCACCTGCCAATGCGATCGCGATAACAACACGCTGACGCATACCGCCAGAGAATTGGTGTGGGTACTGCTTTAAACGGTTTTCTGGTTGCGGAATACCAACTTGATTCATCAAGTCTAATGAGCGTTGGTAAGCTTCTTGATCCGAAACCTTCATGTTGGCATGAATCGTTTCTTTTAACTGCTGCTCTACTGTGAATAGAGGGTTAAGAGAAGTCATTGGGTCTTGGAAGATAAAACCAATCTTTGAGCCGCGAACAGAACGCATCTGTTCAGGAGATAGGCCAGAGACTTTTTCGCCATCCAAAAATACCTCGCCGCTAGCAATGCGACCAGGAGGGCTCAGTAGATCGATCACAGCATTGCCTACTGTTGATTTACCGGCACCAGACTCCCCTACAACGCCAACAATCTCACCACGTTCAATGTTGAACGAAAGCGATTTAACTGCTGCGTGAACTCCATGACGAGATGGGTATTCGATACGAAGATTTTTTACTTCTAAAAGTGACATTACCAGACCTCTACTGCTTTGGCAGCTCTCTGCCCTGTCTGCAAAATTGAATCCATTCTTACCAGAATATTGTTCTGATATTTTATACGGTTGACAATTTGGCAAATAATTCACAGAAAAGCAACAAAAATAGGATAAAAAGTCGACATTAAACGCTTAACAAGCAAAAGCACCACATAACTATTCACCCAGAGAGCATATAGTAATAAAAATCAACATTCTATTGTCGATAATAAATACTCACAAATCCCTTACTACCACTTACTTGTAGAGTTAAATCTATGGTTAAAAGCAGATCTCACTACCAGTCACTAAAAACAAATAATTATTCCAAAAAACAATTAACACTATAGAAACAAACGCTAATTTTTGTCATTTAAGCAAACAAAACAACCAGATAGAAGCATATTAACCATATATATTACCCCTAACATCATTTCAGCGAATACCAACCAGTGAAACGAGAGACTTACTAAAATGGAGACGATTTTGAGCGACTTGATGTAAAGAAAACTGTCAAATACAGGCCTTAGAGAACATATTTAACGTCAAATTTCACTTTTCATAGAAATCTTTAGACCAAACCTATTAATTTGTCGAATGATTGGCGGTGAATTTTATATAAAATTAGATATCGATCAGCTCATTTAATAAAGCCGACACCTCTAGAAAAGCGCGATAATCTAGAAAAAAGGTAAGAGTTCTCCTGATACAAAGGATGGATTTAACGAAGGCCACATCAAGCAAGACATTGAAATATTTAGGGTATCAGTATTCAAAATCAAGAATAACTTCAACGACAGATGTCAAAAATCTCAACCTTTCGACTGAAGCCTCTATTGTGGTAAATAAAGAGAGATTCGGCACGGAAGCGCTTCCTGTGGCCTGACGAACCGCCGGGCTGGCGATTCAAGTCACAGCTCTCTGAACCCAAACCACCTAAACTCCAAACGTAAAAAGCCCCAGTCTTTCGACTGAGGCTTCGGCTTCTTAATATAGTCGGTTAAGAGAGGCGCGGCAGGGCTCCCTGCGGACTGGCGATCCAGCCCTGGACCCTCTTGGCACCAAATTATCTAAATTCCAGACGTAAAAAAGCCCCGTCATTTCTGACGAGGCTTCTTAAGGTGGTCGGTGAAGAGGGATTCGAACCCCCGACCCTCTGGTCCCAAACCAGATGCGCTACCAAGCTGCGCTATTCACC